>NZ_JAUTYR010000001.1:0-393920 GCF_041946035.1 Pseudomonas sp. AMR01 | reverse complement strand
TTCCGGCGAAGTTTGCTCGCCGGAAAGTGTCCACCATGTCCCCGCACACCCGTCAACCATGTGTCCGGTCCGTACAGGGCGTTTGCCAAAAGTGACCCGCTGTAAGAGCGGAACCGATTTCAGCCATCACCCAAACAACGGATATGTACCCAACCCAACCCAACCCAACCGCACACCAGCAAATTGACGCCCTGTCCATGACTGGATATGTTGTCTCGCATGAAAAAGACCTCGACCCAAGACACCCACCTGATCTCCCAGCTAGAGCAGATCGCCGAAGGCTTGAGCAAAACCTTCAGCCCGTTCTGCGAAGTGGTGCTGCATGACCTGCGCGACCCGCAGCACGCGATTCTGGCGATCCACAACAACCTCTCCGGGCGTCAGCCGGGGGAGCCGGCCACCGCGCTGGGCCTGGCACGCATCGCCGACCCGGAGTACGACCAGGTCATCGCCAATTACCAGAACCAGTTCAGCGATGGTCGCCAGGTCAAAAGCACCTCCATCGGCATCAAGGGCGTCAGTGGCGAATACGTCGCCGCCCTGTGCATGAACGTCGATCTTTCGCTGTTCCGTGGCTTGCAAGGCATGCTGGAACAGTTCGGTTCGCTCAGCGGCGACAACCCCAACGACTCCCTCGACCCGTCGGGCGCCGACGCGATTCGTGCGCGTATCGACAAGTTCGCCGCGCGGCTGGCGACGACTCCGCGTGCGCTCAAGACCGCGGACCGCCGCGTGTTGATGCAAGAACTCAAAGACTCCGGCTGCATGGACATTCGCCGGGCTATGGAAACCGTGGCCTCGCACCTCGGCGTGTCGCGCGCGGCGGTTTACACCTACGCCAAGTAACGCGCCACGGCTTCGATCTCGACCAGGTAGCCGTGGTGCAACTCAGGCACCGGCACCACCGCGCGCGCGGGGCGGTGCTCGCCGAGCGCGGCGGCATACACCTGGTCGAACTGCGGCCAGTGTTCGACGCCCACCACGTACACCGTGACTTTCACCAGGTCCTCGGGTGAGCCGCCCGAAGCCTTCAGTATCGCCAGCACATTTGCCAGCGCCAGCTGCACTTGTTCGGCAAACGAGGCCGACAGGTTGTGCCGCCCATCCGGGCTGACCGGTAATTGCCCAGAGATGTACAAGGTGTCGCCATGGCTGACGGCCTGCGCATAGTGCCCGGCGGGTTTTGATGCGGTGGGCGTGTTGATGATCTTCATGACGCCTCCTGGATCAGCGTGGCGAAGTTCTGAAAGTCCACGTTGCCGCCGGTCACGATGACCCCCACACGCTTGCCCCTGAATTGATCACCCATGCCGCGCAATGCCGCCAGACCGAGGCAGCCGGTGGGCTCCACGACCATTTTCATGCGTTGCATAAAGAACTTCATCGAGGCCACCAGTTCTGCATCCGACACCGTGAGAATGTCGTTCACCCGGTCACGGATGATGGGAAACGTGTAGTTGCCCAGGTGTTGGGTCTGTGCGCCGTCGGCGATGGTCGCCGGGGTGTCGATATGCACGATGCTGCCACTGCGCAACGAGCGCTGGCCGTCATTTCCGGCTTCGGGCTCCACGCCGAACAATTGGCAATCGGGTGACAGCGCACGGGTCGACAATGCCGTGCCCGAGAGCATGCCGCCACCGCCCAGGCCCACAAACAGTGCGTCCAGTGGCCCGGTGAATTCGAGCAGCTCTTTGGCCGCCGTGCCCTGGCCGGCGAGGATGTGCGGGTGGTCGTAAGGCGGGATCAAGGTCATACCGTGTTCAACCGCCAGCGTGCGGCCGATCTGCTCGCGGTCCTCGGTGAAGCGGTCATACAACACCACGCTGGCACCGTAGCCACGGGTGGCCGTGACCTTCGACGCTGGCGCATCGGCGGGCATCACGATGGTTGCCGGCATGCCCAGCAAGCTCGCCGCCAGCGCGATGCCCTGCGCGTGGTTGCCAGACGAAAATGCCACCACGCCGGCCTTGCGCTGCTGTTCATCGAAACGCGACAGCGCATTGAACGCACCGCGAAACTTGAAGGAACCGGTGCGTTGCAGGTTCTCGCATTTGATAAACACCTCGGCACCGGTATCGGCATTCAGGGTGCGTGAAGTGAATACCGGCGTCTGGTGGGCGAAGCCTTCCAGGCGCAGGGCGGCAGCGATGACATCGGGGTAAGTCGGCAATTGCATGGGACGGACCTCATGGGCGTTTCTAGATAAAATATCCACAACAAGACAAATAGTAAAGATGCGTTTTTCTCCTTGGGCATGCTAGGTTTTCGAACTTCGCTGACTGCTGGAGGGTACGACGTTGATCCGAATCACCGATTACATCGCTCACTTTTCCCACTCTGCCCTGGCGCCCTGGACTGACCTTACGCCTTGGGCGATGGTCTCTCAGGCGCCCGCCATCGTCCGGCAGTTGCTGGCCGAATTGTCGGTGGAGGATTACCGCATAGAAGATGACGTCGCCGTGCACCGTACCGCCACCGTCGAGTCCGGCGCCTTGCTTAAAGGGCCGCTGATCATCGGTGCCCATTGCTTTATTGCCAGCGGCTCACTGTTGCGCGGCGGGTGCTGGCTGGATTCACACTGCATCATTGGCCCCGGCGCTGAACTGAAAACGTCCTTCGTGTTCAGCGGCAGCAAGCTGGCGCACTTCAATTTCGTCGGCGATTCGGTACTGGGCCACGGGATTAACCTGGAGGCGGGGAGCATCGTCGCCAACTACCGCAATGAGCGCGACGACAAGGAAGTGCGGGTACGGGTTGACGGGCATGTGCAGCGCACCGGCTGCGACAAGTTTGGTGCCTTGTTGGGCGATCAGTGCCGTATCGGCGCCAATGCGGTATTGGCGCCGGGTGCGCTGCTCAAGCCTGCCAGCGTGGTAGGGCGCGGGCAGGTGTTTGATGGCGAGAAAGACTAGAAGTCGGCAATAAACTGCACGCGGCCGACCACTGCGCCGGTGGTTTGCGTAAGCCCTCCGGGGTATTTCACGTATTGCAGGTTGGGGCGCACCATCAGCCATTTTGTTGCCTGGAAGCCGTAGTTGATCTCGTAGCTGTATTCGCGGCGTTGTTCGGGCACGTACAGCGGGTCATCGATATCGGTAACGCCGTTGGCTGCGTTGAGCATCTGCGTAGCCTTGCTCGGCCAATTGCGGGCGCAGGCCGTTCCGGTCGCCGAGCATGGCGGGGGAATTGGGGTCCAGCAAACCGGCGCTGAAGGCACAGGTCGACATGGCGCTGCAGAGCAGGGCCAGGGGGAGGGTGGTACGCATTGGATGATGGGAACAGCACAAATTTCAGGCACACAGGGGCCTACTGTGGGAGCGGGCTTGCTCGCGAAAGCGGTGGTTCAGGCATGAATCTGGTGACTGACACACTGCATTCGCGAGCAAGCCCGCTCCCACATTGGAACTGTGGTGTTTGTAAGGGGGGTGTGTTTACTGCAGGTTAACGAACAACCCGCCGTCCACCAGCAACGATGCGCCGGTCACATAGCGCGCCATGTCGGAGGCCAGGAACACAATCGGCCCGGCCACGTCATCCGGCTCGCCCAAACGACCCAGCGGCGTGCGCGAGGTCATGTAGGCGAGCTTTTCTTCATCGGCCAAATCTTCCTTGTTGATGTCGGTGGCGATGGTGCCCGGCAACACCGAGTTGCAGCGAATGCCATAAGGCCCCAACGCAATCGCGCAGGACTGCATCAACGAATGCAGCCCGGCCTTGGTCGGCGTGTAGTGGGTTTGCATGCCGCCGCCCACCAGCGCACTGATGGAACTGACGGCGATGATCGCGCCGCCACGGCCCTGGTTTTTCATCTGGTTGGCCGCCGCCTGCACGGCGAAGTAGGCGCCGTTGAGGTTGGTGTTGACGGTCTTGAGGTAGACCTCGCGCGGCATGTCGAGGAACGAGTGGAACGGGCAGATTCCAGCGTTGTTGACGAACACATCGACGCTGCCGAAGGCTTTGACTGCGCCGGCAACGAGCGCGTCGCCGGTGTCCGGGTCGGCGGCGTCGCCCCCGACTTGAATGGCCTGGCCGCCGAACGCCTTGATCTCTTCAATCAACGAGTACGCCGCCTCGGTGCCCTGGCCGCTGCCGCTGTGGCCGATCACCACGCGAGCGCCCTGACGCGCACATTCACGGGCGGCGGCGCGGCCGATGCCACGGGAGGCGCCGGTAATGATTACGGTTTTGTCTGCAAGCAACATAAAAAGTCTCCTGGGAAAAATGAGAGGTTCAGCCGAGGTAATTGCCGTAACCGACCATGGCGATGGCGCCGAGGATCACCGCGATGCCCGCCACCAATACGCCCTTGTTGGTCGCACTGGTGCCTTGCCATTCGCGGAAATACAGGCCCCAGCAGTTGGACACGATGATGATGAACGACATGTGCAGCACCCATGAACTGGCGTCGTTCTGCAGGCGGCTTTCGCCCATGCCATAGAAGAAAAACTGCAGGAACCACAGGGTCCCGGCGATGGCCACCAGCAGGTAATTGCTCAGCAGCGGGGTGCTGCGGTCGGTGTAGTTGGAGAAGGTGCGGTTACGCCAGTTGAGCCACAGGCACCAGATCCCGTTGGTGGTCAAACCGCCCCACATGATCACCATGAAGGTCACGTTGTTCTGGAACAGGCTGTTGGCGCCGTGCTCCACCGCGGCGGCGGCGAGTGGGCGGCCAGCGGAAATACCGTAGCTGAAGCAGGCGCTCAATACCCCCGAAATCACCGCCACCAGCATGCCCTTGCCGAGCGAAAACTCGCTGACACTGGCGAGCTTCACCGCCTGCGGCACTTCGCGTTCCTTGATAAGCCCGGCCTTGCCACACACCGCGATGCCGATCAACGACACGGCCACGCCCCACAGCACCCAATGCCCGCCCTGTGAGGCCAGCATCGAGGTCAGAGTGCCCTCGGTTTCAGTGGTGAACAGGTCGCGGTACAGCGCCGGCATCAAGGCGCCGAGGGCCGAGGTCAGGCCCATGATCAGCGACATGCCCAGGGACAAACCGAGGTAGCGCATGGTCAGGCCGAAGGTCAGCCCGCCGATGCCCCATAACACCCCGAACAGATAGGTCCACAGCAAAGTGCCGGTGTCGGCCGTGCGCAGGATTTCCAACCAGCCCGGCACGGTGAGTTGCGCGGCAATCAGCGGCACGATCAGCCAGGACACCAGGCCGCCGGTGATCCAATAACTTTCCCAGGCCCAGCCGCGGACCTTCTTGTAGGGGATGTAGAAACTGCCGGAAGCGAAGCCGCCGATAAAGTGCAGAATCACACCGAAGAGAATGATTTCCACGTGGTTGAATCCTTTTTATTGTTGTTGTGAGCCAGTCGGTTCAAGGGCGCGTCAGGTGGAACATGGGCAGCAGGTCAACGCTGATCGGCGAGGCATCCGCGTGGCTGGGCATGATGTCCTGCATGTAAGTCCACCAGCGTTGCATCAGCGCGGTGCCGGGCAGTTCGTCCAGGCCATGGGCGTCTTCGTGGGTCAGCACCGCAAACAGCGCGTTGGCGGCCTCATCGAGAAAAATCCGATAGTCCACGACGCCCGCCTCCAGCAGCGCCTGGGCCAGTTCTGGCCAGAGCTCATCGTGGCGTCGACGGTATTCGTCGGCCTGGCCCGGATTGAGGTTCATGCGAAAGGCACGGGTTTGCATCACAGTTCTCCATGGGACGGCGCAGGCGTGTAGATGCGCACCGCGTTGTGCAAAAAGAACTTGGCCTGCGCCGCTTCGGACTTGTCTGCCATGCAGTTTTTTACCAACGCCTGCGTGGTGGCGAAATCCGCCAGGTGATCGCTGTTGGGCCAGTCACTGCCAAAGAAACAACGGTCCTCGCCAAAGGCCTCCCACAACACGGCCAGGCGGTCGTTGTAGAACGCGGTGTCGGTGATCAAGCCGTGCGGCCCGAGCTGGGGGATTTCTGCCAGTTTGGCGAACACATTCGGCCGTTCGGCCAGGCGCAACAGGTCGGCGTGGTAGGCGTTTTCTTCGCCGGTCGGCACCTGGGCGTTCGGCAGGTGGTCGACGACAATGCGCAGTTGCGGCAGCGCGTCGCTCACGTGCAACAGCCCCTTGATCAGACGCGGATTCGGGTTGGCACTGTCCAGGCTGCGTCCGCAGGCGGCCAGCTGGCGCAAACCGTCGATAAACCCCGGGCGGGTTTGGTCCAGCAGCAGGTCGCGGCCCCACAGGTTGCCGTAGCGCAGGCCAAGAAACAGCGGCTCATGGGCCAGTGAGTCGAGGTCGGCAGCGAAAGACGCTTCACGTGGGTCCAGGTTGCCGACAAACCCCAGCATGCGCGGGTCGCTGCGCAGGGTGTCGAGCAGCCAGTGATTGTCGTCACGCCACGGGCTGGCTTCCACGGCGATGGCGCCGACCACATTGTGTTCGCTTGCCACCGCCCAGTAATCCGCTGGCAAATGCGCGGCGTACAGGCGGTTACCCGGCTCCGGCCAGGGAATGCCTTGAGCGCGACGCGGGTCAAACAGGTGCAGATGGCTGTCGATGATCGGGCCGCTGTAAGGGGGCAGGGGCATGGCGCAGTCCTTATCTGTAGCATTCTGGGGAAGGCCCGCACGCTACCGCGCCGGGCCACGTTTCACCACCTCAGCTCTGCAGGTACACCACGTGCGTGTGGGTGTATTCGTACAGGCCGTGTTTGCCGTCAGCACCGCCCACGCCGGATTTACGCACGCCGGCATGGAAGCCTTGCATGGCTTCGAAGTTCTCGCGGTTGACGTAGGTTTCGCCAAAATCAATCTCGCGCACCGCATGCATTGCCTTGCCCAAGTCGCGGGTGTAGATCGAAGACGTCAGGCCGTAGTCGCAGTCATTGGCCATGGCGATGGCTTCGTCCAGATCGTCGACAATCTGGATCGGCAGCACCGGCCCGAAAATCTCTTCGCGCATGATCTCCATGTCGGCGCGGCAGCCGGCCAATACCGTGGGCTGGAAGTGAAAGCCCGCGCCCAGGTCGGCAATCTGCCCGCCGCTGACCAGGGTGGCGCCCTGGCTCAATGCCGTGCGCACTTTGCGGTTGACGCTGTCCAGGCCCTGGCGGTTGATCAGCGGGCCCATCTCCACATCAGCCTGAGCGATGGGGTCGCCGAAGCGCGTGGCCGACATCGCGGCGCTGATGCGCTCGATAAACTGGTCGGCGACCTTGCGCTCCACGTACACGCGCTCGGCGCAGTTGCACACTTGGCCGGTATTGATGATGCGCGAATCGCGGATGGCTTTCACCGCCAGGTCGAGGTCGGCGTCAGCCAGCACGATGGCCGGCGCCTTGCCGCCCAGCTCCAGGTTGAGCTTGGTGATATTCGGTGCGGCGGCGGTCATGATTCGCGAACCGGTGGCCACGCTGCCGGTGAAGCTGATCATGTCCACGCCCTTGTGCGCAGTGAGTGCGCCGCCGACCTGGCAGTCGCCGCACACCACGTTGAACACGCCTGCGGGCAGGTCGGTCTCGGCCACGAGTTTGGCGAATTCGAAGCAGTTATTCGGGGTTTCTTCGCTGGGCTTGATCACGATGGTATTGCCGGTGAGCAGCGCCGGGGCCATCTTGCGCGCGATCAGGAACAACGGAAAATTCCACGGCAGGATGCCGGCGACCACGCCCAGCGGCTTGCGGAACAGGAAGATATTTTCGTTCTGGCGGTCGCTGGTGATGATCTCGCCTTCGATACGCCGCGCCCATTCGGCCATGTAGTCGAGGTAGTCGGCGGTGAAATTGACTTCGACCTCCGCCAGGCCACTGACCTTGCCCTGTTCAAGGGTGATGGTGCGTGCCAGGTGGGCGACGTTTTCGCGCAGCCTGGCAGCGATGCGCCGCAAGTGGCCGGCGCGTTCGATGGCGGGTTTGCGCGCCCAGTCTTTTTGCGCATGGCGAGCGGCGGCGAGTGCCTGGTCGACGTCGGCAGCGGTGGAGGCCGGCACCTTCGACAGCAGCGCGCCGGTGGCCGGGTTGAGCACGTCAATGTGTGCCTGGCTGGCGACGAAACGGCCGTTGATAAAGTTCTGGTAAACGGGAACAGATGACATGGGCAGGTTCCTCAGTAAGTGCGCGACGGCGCTTTCGCGTCGGCGGCCGGGCGATAACGGGCGAGTGTTGCCAGCGCGCTTTGGCGCAGCAGGCTGATGTCGATGGCCACCGCGATAAAGCGGCAACCCCAGGCCTGGTAGCGGCGCGCGTCTTCTTCGTTGGGCGCCAAGATGCCGCTGACCTTGCCGGCGGCAAGGGTGGCGTCCACGGCGTGCTTGATGCGTTGCTGGACTTCGGGGTGGCCAGGGTTACCTGCATGGCCGAGGCCGATGGACAGGTCGGCCGGGCCGATAAACACCGCGTCCACACCTTCCACGGCAGCGATCGCCGCGACGTTTTCCACGCCCAGACGCGACTCCACTTGCACGATCAGGCACAGCTGCTCGTGGGCGGTTTGCAGGTAATCCGCCACGCCGTCCCAGCGCGTGGCGCGGGTTAAACCACCGCCGACGCCACGAATGCCGTGGGGCGGGTAACGCATGGCGCGCACCAGCGCCTGGGCTTGTTCAGCGGTTTCAACCATGGGGATCATCAGGGTCTGGGCGCCGACATCCAGCAATTGTTTGATCAGGTTGGCGTCGCCACTTACCGCACGCACCACGGGCGCTGTGGAGTAGGGCGCCACTGCCTGCAATTGGTTGAGTACGCTGGGGACGGTATTGGGCGCGTGCTCGCCATCGATGAGCATCCAGTCATAGCCGGTGCCGGCGACGATTTCGGCCGCGTAGGCGGTGGCGAAACCGGCCCAGATGCCATATTGCGTGGCGTCCTCGGCGAGGGCGGCCTTGAAGCCGTTGCGGGGCATGTTCATGGCAGTCTTCCTCAGCGGTTGTACGGACGGTGCAGTTGGCAATCCGGGTTCAGGTCAACGCCGAAACCGGGCTTGTCGAGTTCCGACAGGCGCATGCGGCCATTCACCGGTACCGGTTCGCCGAGCAGTTGCGGATGGAACATGGGCACCACTTCGTCGGCCTTGGGCGCCATCATCAGGAATTCGGCGAACGGGCTGTTATGGCGTGTGGCAACAAAGTGGTAGCTGTAGACCGACGAGCCGTGGGGCACGACCATCGCGTTGTGGGCATCGGCCAGGGCGGAGATTTTCACCAGTTCGGTGAGGCCGCCGCACCAGCCGACGTCGGGCTGGATAATGTCGCAGCAGCCCATCTCCAGCAGCATGCGAAAGCCCCAGCGCGTGGCTTCGTGTTCGCCGGTGGTGACCAGCATGCCCTTGGGCACGTTGTTGCGCAGGGCGGCGTAGCCCCAGTAGTCGTCCGGGGACAAGGCTTCTTCGATCCATTTCAGCCCGTATTCATGGGCGCCAATCGCCAGTTTGGTCGCGTAGTTAAGGTCCAGGCTCATCCAGCAATCGAGCATCAGCCAGAAATCCGGGCCGACCCGTTCGCGCATGGTCGCCAGGGTTTCGAGGTTTTTGCGCAGGCCTTCTTCGCCTTCGCTGGGGCCGTGGTGCAGGGGCATTTTGCCGCCGATGAAACCCATCTTCTGCGCGAGGTCGGGGCGCGCGCCAGTGGCGTAGAACTGCAGTTCGTCACGCACCGCGCCGCCGAGCAATTGGTGCACCGGTTCCTGGCGGATTTTGCCGAGCAAGTCCCACAAGGCCAGGTCGACACCGGAGATCGTATTGATCACCAAACCCTTGCGGCCGTAGTAAAGAGTGGACTGGTACATCTGGTCCCAGATCTTTTCGATATCGGTGACGCGGGCGCCCTCGATAAAACGCGCCAGGTGTTTCTCGACGATATAGGCCGCCGGTTCCCCGCCAGTGGTCACCGCAAAGCCGACAGTGCCGTCGCTGGCTTCAATTTCCACCACCAGCGTACCGAGCACGTTGATGCCGAAACTGCGGCGGCTCTGGCGGTATTCGGGGTATTTGCTCATGGGCGTGCTGATGTGGTCATCGATCCAGTGGCCGTCGGCCTGGTCGTGGTAATCCGCGCCGCCGCCGCGCAGTACAAAGGCGCGCACGTGTTTGATAGTGAGGTGACCCATGGTGTGACTCCTGGAATTAAACAGTGGCCGGCGTGTTCGACGCCTTATGGCCGGGTGAATGGATGCCCAGTACCAGCAATGCCGCCAGGACCGTGGTGGCGGACAGCAGGTAGAGACCGGCCGCCGGGGAGTGGAAAGCGCCTTCGGCCCAGTGCTTGATCACGGGCGCAATAAACCCGCCGAGGGCGCCAAAGGAATTGATCAACGCAATGCCGGCGGCAGCCGCGCTGCCGGCCAGGTAGCTGGAGGGGAACGTCCAGAACACCGGTTGCACGGCGATGAAACCCGAGGCCGCGAAACACAGGGCAAGCATGCCCAGCAGCGGGTTGGCGAAGGTCACCGAACAGGCGATGCCGGCGGCGGCCATTAACAGCGTCAGGCTGGCGGTGCGGCGGCGGTCGCCGGTGCGGTCGGAGTAGGCGGGGATCCACCAGGCGGCAAACAGCGCGCAGACCCATGGAATGGCCGACACCAGCCCGACCATCAGCCCGACCTTGGCGCCGAGCAGGCCACCGACCTGGGTTGGCAGGTAAAACACCACGCCGTACACGCTGGCCTGGATCAGCAGATACACCAGGCACAAATACAGCACTGACGGTTGGCACAGCACGTTCAGCAGGCTACGGCCGTGGGAGGTTTTGTGGCTGTCTTCCGTGTTTAGCAGGGCCTGGATTTGCTCGCGCTCATCCACGGTTAGCCACTTGGCATCGGCGGGGCGATTATCCAGGTACCAATAGGCCCAGATGCCCACAGCGGTGGCCATCAAGCCTTCCACCGCGAACAGCCATTGCCAGCCGTGAACCCCGCCGATGCCGTCCATCTCCAACAACAACCCGGACAGCGGGCTGCCGAAGATGAACGCCAGCGGCGCACCAAAGTAGAAGAAACCCATGGCCTTGCCGCGCACGGCTTGGGGGAACCAGTAGGTGAGGTAAAGAATGACGCCGGGGAAGAACCCCGCTTCGGCCACGCCGAGCAGAAAGCGCAGGACATAAAAGCTGGTTTCGTTGTGGGCGAACACCATCGCCGCCGACACCAGGCCCCAACTGACCATGATCCGGCACATCCACAGGCGGGCGCCGACGCGGTGCAGGATCAGGTTGCTCGGCACTTCCAGCAGCGCGTAGCCGACGAAAAACACCCCGGCGCCGAAGGCGAACGCGGCATCGCTTAAGCCGGTATCGGCCTGGAAAGCTTGTTTGGCGAACCCGACGTTGGCGCGGTCGAGAAAGGCCATGATGTACATCAACAGCAGGAAGGGCAGCAGCCGCCAGGAAATTTTGGCGAGCAGGGGCGCAGGCAGGGTTTTCATAATGGCGTCCGATGTTTTGTTCTTATGGGCCGGACTGTACGGCGGGCGAGAGATACGCTACAAATCGAATCTCGCTTACAAGCGATAACCTCAGGGTATCGATAACAAGGAACTGTATGAGTCATCCGCTCGCTTCTCGGAGCCTGTTCAACCGGCTGCGCTACAAGCACCTGCACATGCTGGTGGCGTTGAGTTCCAGCCAAAACCTGCACCGTGCCTCTCAAGCCTTGAACATGTCGCAACCGGCGGCCACGCGCATGTTGCGTGAGATCGAGGACATGTTTGCCTGCGACCTGTTCGAGCGTTTGCCCCGTGGCATGCGGCCTACAGCGCTGGGCCAGGAGCTGATCCGTTTTGCCGAGTCAGCCCTGAGCGGGCTGGACCGCTGCGCCGAAGACCTGATGGCGCGTCAGCAGGGCGGCTATGGCTACCTGTCGATCGGCACGATCATGGGCGCGGCGCCGGACTTGGTCATGAACTGCATCGCGCAGATGAAAACCCTCTACCCGCAATTGCGTATCCGCATCATGGGTGACACCAGCGACCAGGTGATCCAGTTGCTCGAACAGGGCCGTATCGACCTGGGCATCACCCGGCGCAATGCCGCCACCGACAGCGAGCATTACACCTTCGAGCCGTTGGGCAACGAACGCATGCTGGTGGTGGTGCACGCCGGCCATCCTCTGGCTCAGCGCGAACGGCTGGAGCTGGCGGAGTTGGTGAGCGACTGGCCGTGGATCCTGCAACCGCAAACCAGCCCGGCGCGGATCGGCTTCGACGAGGCCCTGCAAGACCTGGCGCTGCCGAGCCCGGCGGACATCATCGAATGCAGTTCGATTTATTCGATGCAGCAACTGATCCAGCTCACCGACGCGGTGATGGTGCTCTCGGAAAGCGCCCTGCGGGACTACTTGAAAATGGGCCTGGTGGTGGCATTGCCGGTGGCGCTGGATGTGCGGCTGGCCCCGTTTGGTCTGTTGTTGCGCAAAGGCGAAGGGGTCAGCCGCGAGTTGGGGCTGTTTATCGACATGCTGCGCCAGAAGGCGGCGATGCTCTAAACGGAATGTTGAAATGGGCATGGTACGTAGGCGCGATATTAAATAGAATGAATCTCATTTGAGACTCAGTCGCGCCGCGCAGGTTGCTTGCCATGAATGATGCTGTTGCCCCGACCCACGGCCCGGAACTGACGCTGTCGAGCTTGTACCGCGACCATCGCAGCTGGCTGGAAAGCTGGCTGCGCCGGCGCCTGGGCAATGCCTGGGATGCAGCGGACCTGAGCCAGGATACGTTCCTGCGGGTGCTGTCGAGTGCGCAGCCGATCGCGCATCTGCAGGAGCCGCGTGCGTATCTGGTGACTGTCGGCAAGCGTTTGCTGGTCAACTTTCATCAGCGGCGCAGCCTCGAACAGGCGTATCTGAATGCCCTGGCCAACTTGCCCGAGGCGTGCGTGCCGTCACCCGAACAGCGCTGGCTGGTGCTGGAAACGCTGCACGCGCTGGACGAATTACTTGAAGGTTTGCCGGTGCGGGTGCGCCGCGCGTTTCTCTTGAGCCAGCTGGAAGGCTTGGGTTATCGCGAGATTGCCGAGCGTCTTGAGGTTTCGGAACGCACGGTGAAACGCTACATGGCAGAGGCTTACGAGCATTGTTTGCTGGTGGAGCTGTGAGCCGCGACGTCGCCCGCGCGGCGGCGCAATGGCTGGCGTTGCTGGAGTCGGGCGCCGCCACCGAGCGTGATCACGCCAACTTGCAGCAGTGGCGCGACAGCCATCCGCAACACGAACAGACCTGGCAAAAAGCCCAATCCCTGCGCCAGCGTTTCAGCGACGTGCCGCACGCCCTGGCCATGGCCAGCCTCGACCGTCCGCAGCCCGGGCGACGGGCAATCCTCAAGCGTGCCTTGGGTGTGGCGGTGCTGGTGCCGACGGTGCTGTTGATTGGCCGTCAGTTGCCCATTCAGACGTGGCGAGCTGATTTGCACACGTCGACCGGTGAGCGCAAACGGCTGCCTCTGGCCGATGGCAGCAGCCTGCAACTCAACACGGCCACGGCGGTGGATATCGACTGGGCGCAGCGGCGCATCACCCTGGTTGACGGTGAATTGGCGCTGACGGTGCCCGGCGCTGCCCCGATGTCTGTACGCACCCGTTACGGCGAGTTAAGCGTCAGCCAGGCCGAGGTGTGCGTACGGCAATTGGCGTCCGGCTGCCGGGTTTCGGTGCGGGAGGGCTCGGTACAGGTGCGCGATATGAATGGGCGGCTGACGACGCTGCAGAGCGGCCAGCAGGCCTCCTTGACCGCCAGCGGGCTTGGCGCCTGGGTGCCGTTTGATCGGCTGCAACTGGACTGGCGCGACGGCATGCTGACCGCGCAGAACCAGACGCTGGGGGATTTTTTGCGCGAGTTGGAACGCTATCGTCCGGGCGTGCTGCGCTGGGACCCACGCCTGGAAGCGTTACGGGTGACGGGCAGTTTCCGTCTGGACGATACCGACCGAATCCTCAGCCTGCTGGCTTCGACACTGGGGCTGGAAGTGCAGGCACGAACGCGGTACTGGGTGACGCTAAGCCCGCGCAGCACGGCTGTATAACCTCGGGTGGGTTTGCTGTAGGAAGCAAACTCATCGTGGCGAGCGGGCTTGGTGTGGCGAGCGGGCTTGCCCCGCGTTGGGCTGCGCAGCGGCCCCAAAACCATACGCCGAGGAGTAACTGATACACCGCATGCTTCTTTACTGGGGCCGCTGCGCAGCCCAACGCGGGGCAAGCCCGCTCGCCACAGTAAGCCCGCCGCTCGCCACAGATGATGCTGGCCCGCTGCAACTCGATTCAGGCCAATGCCTCTAGCTGCGGCAGAGGGCAAATTGCTGATTGACTGTTTGCTGGCGAACAATTCCTATATATCCATAACGAATAAATAAAGAGTTATATATTCTTTTTAATGTTCGATCTGATAGCGCATTTTGACTGCCTGCGCATTCGTGCGGATTGACCCAACAGCCAAAGGAAAGCCGACATGACCATTAAAGCGATCAACGTGCGCAACCAGTTCAAGGGCGTGATCAAGGAAATCCTGCTGGGGGAAGTGGTGTCTGAAATCGACGTGCAAACCGCGTCCGGCATTGTGACGTCAGTCATCACCACCCGCTCGGTGCGTGACCTGGAATTGAAAGTGGGCAGCGAAGTGATTGCGTTTGTGAAGTCGACTGAAGTGTCTATCGCCAAACTGTAAACACCAAAACCACTGTGGGAGCTGGTACGCCAACTCCCACAGTGGTTTTTGTCAGTCTGTCACAGCGTCAGTTAATTCTTGCGCCGCCACCACCGCCGAACGGACGCGGTTCCGGTTCATCCGGCGGCGCCTCGCTTGGCAGCGGTTCGGGCGGTGTGTTCGGGTCTATGTAGTCCTTGTGCAAGTCGCCATCGAGGCGGTTGCTCGACGAGCCACCTTTTTGCGGCGTCTGGTCGAAGTGCTCCCACTCCGATTGCTGAAAGCGAAAGATACTGTCATCGGTCGGCGTGTCACGGCCGTGGTAATGGTGGATCTCGTAGTGGGCGTACTCGACCTTGTCGGCCCAGTCGCCCTGCAATAAACCATCGCCTGCCAGGTCGCGGTACCAGTCGTTTTCCTTCTCGGTGGCTTTCTGTTTTTTGTTGTGGTCGACAAAGTAACCGATGATCCCGCCGATCACCGCCAACGCCACGCCCACCAGGAAAAACGGCCCGGTCAATGCCGCCGCCGAGCCTGCGCCGAACAGTGCAGCAGCACCGAGTACCCCGGCCGAAGCGCCGAATGCACCGCCCGCCACTTGCAAACCACCGGCCGCCTGAGCCAGCGGGTCTTTGCTGGCTACACCACTCTTGATTGCCAGTGCACCCAGCACGATATCGGCAAAGCCACCGACGATGTCCGTGGCCGGGCCCAGTACCTTGATCACTGAACCGGCAATTTTTGCCGATTTGGAGGCGCCCAACTTGGCCACGCCCGCTGCGGCCAGCCCGTCATCCAGGTGGGTAGCCAGACCTTCTGTGGCTTCGGTGACGGCTTTGTCGCCTTCGCCAAACATCTTCGAGATGCCGTCGTACTGACTGTCAGGGACCGCGTCCAGCGCTGCGGAAATCTCTTTGCTGAGTTTCGTGTCAATCTCGCCGCCCGGGCCGAAGTCGAGCACCTTGCCTGCCGCGCCTTCCTTGCCCCAAATTTCCGGAAGGGTCTTGTCCAGGCCCAGAAAATTCACCAGCCCGCCCTTGCCCAAGGACTCGCCAATTTTGTCGCCCAGCTTGACGAAGTGGCTCGCGCCGCCTGCAAAGCTGAGGAAGTCCTTGGCGATGGACATGCGCTGAGCCGGCGTTTCGCCGAGCTTGCCGCCTTTGCCGACCATTTGGTAAATCGCCGAGAACAGCGTCACGCCGGCGCCGAGGGAACCGAGGATGCCCTTGCTGTTGAGGGTGTTGAATACTTCACCGAGCATGCCGCGATCCGCGACCGGGATGTAGGGCTTGCTCAGGGCGGTTTTGACATCGGCTTCGCTGATGGTGCCGCTGTTTTTGTAGACCTCACCCAACTCTTCAAGGGCCTTGGTCACGGACGAGGATTTCGCCTTGCCCTGAAGGCCTTCATTAAGGAATTTCTCCAGGGTTTCCTGGGTGCGGCGCGGCAGGTCGAGCAGGTTGCCCTTGAGCACGCTCTTGAGCAAACCGAACAGGTCTTTGGTGGCCAGTTCCTTGTTTTCGTCGGAGATCTTGCTTGGGTCCGAGAGGATGGTATTGAGGTCGGTGGTCAAGCCATCCGCCTGAATGTTCTGCGCAGCCTTGCTGGCAGCCTCCGGGTCGAACAACGACAGCGAGGTGAGGGTGTCACTCAGGTCCTTTTGCGCCTCGGACGTCTTGCCCTGGTTTTGCAGGTCCTTGAGGTACAGCACGTAATCAGGGTTTGACGTGAGGTCGAGCAGCTTCTGCTTGATCTCATCCTTGTTCGGCAACTTATTGATGGCGTCGTCCATCTTCGACTTGTAGTCGGCCTGCACCGTCGGGTCCTGGAACAACTCGCCGATCTGTTTCTGCACCGCCTTGCCGTCGATGATGTCGTGCATGTCGGCCGAGGTCAGCTCGGTCTGCTTGTCATCGAACTCGCGCCAAGTGGTGTTGAACGGGCGCTTGGACTCTTCGTAGCCCGTGATGCCATGGCCATTCTGGTAAGCCGCCTGGGCTTCCAGGGCGCGGACCAGTTTGGCCCGCGGGTCATCGTTGGGAATCGAGCCGTTTTTAACGCCTTCGCGGTAGGTGTCGATCAACTGGGTGGTGGCCAGTTCGCTGACGCTCAGGGTCGGCGACGTGTCGTCCTTTTCGTCGGCATGGACGCCGGTGTCCATGTTCAGCACATCGAGGTCGCCCGCCTTGGGGAGGTTGTGTGTTGCCCGTGTATCGTCGACCCCTGCGGTGCTGGCGGCGTCCCACTTGGCCTTGACGTCGTCGTAGAGCTGCGGGCTGAGCTCCCTGGACACGATCACCTTGCCTTCGCTGGTCTCATAGCGGATCAGGCCATCGCCCAGCTCGTCGGGGGAGCCGAAGGTGATGTCGGTGTTTTTCAGGAAGTCATTCGGCCCGGCGAGTTTGTAGCCGGCTTCTGCACTGGTGTTAATTTTGGTCCAGGTGTCATTTGCGGTGGCGACACTCTTGAACAGCTCGGGGCTGATATCGGAAGACACCACAACCTTGGTGCCGTCCTGCAATTCATAGGTGAGAACGTGGTCTTTCTGATCGTTGTTCCAGCTGAACATCTTGTAGTCGTTCAGCTCCGGCACTTTGGTATTGGCGTCGGCCAGAACCGCACCATTATTGAGTTCACCTTCTACAACGGCCTTTTTGCCGGGGTCGGTATACACCGCGTTGAGGCCCGCCAGGTAATCAAACAGCTTGGGGTTGTCGTCGCGGGCCACAACGACTTTCTCGCCATTGCTTTCATAACGAATCAATCCCGGGCCGACTTCGTCTACCGGGCCAACCGTCGTGCCGCCGTAGGGCGGCCACACTTCGTTGTCGGTGGCACGCCGGTAACCGGCGTCTTCACTGCTGGAGAGGCCCGTGAAGCTTTCATAGGCTTCCTTGGCTTTCTCGAAGGCCTCGGGGTTGTCGCGCTGGCTGATAACAATTTTGGTGCCGTCCTGGGTTTCGTAGCGGATCACGCCAGGGCCGGTTTCGTCCGGTGGGCCGAGGGCTTTGTAGTCGCCCAGTGTGTCCGGCGCCTTGCCATCCGCGCCGAGGCTTTGGTAACCCGCGTTCTGACTGGCGACTACGCCGGACAGCGACTTGAAATCCTGGCTGACCTGCTTGAACAGGTCCGGGCTGTCGTGCTCGCTGACGATGACTTTTTTGCCGTCCTGGGTTTCATAGCGAATCAGCCCCGGGCCGACTTCATCCGGCGGGCCGATGGCTTTGTAGTCAGACAAGGCCTCGGGAGGTGTGGCGTCTTTGCCGGCAAGCTCATAGCCATCTTTTTTGCTGGTATCCAGCCCGGACGGCGTCTTGTCGTGCGCCTCGACCGTTTTATCGGCGCTGTTCTTGAGCAGCACATGAAATTCCGCGCTCGCCTTGAGCAGCGTGATGCGGACGCTTTTGAGCTCGATCGAGTTGTCAAGCGGCTGGGTCGACATGCCGTGGAACTCCTGCTATTTCGGGTTGGACTGTTTGGCGAAAACAGTACCAGCAGGGTGGCGATGCACGTTGCGAAAAGTTGTGAATTGAGGCGGTGGGCTTTTCCATTCAATGTGGGCAGCGTGTTGATGAATGCCGCAGGGGCATAAAACAAGATATATGGAACTTATTAAGTAAGCGCCGCGGGAATGATCATTCGGATAAGTCTGATACAGGCACCCGGTATGGGTTTGTAGTGTGAATGGTCTTGGAGAATCATCGTGTCAAGGAGGGTCGGTAACGCTATTTAATTCTGGAATATTATATGCAGTCACTCACGTCTGTCGCAGGCTCAACGCAATCTGTCTATGTTCCTGCCAATCAACATTCAGCTGACACCCGTCATCCTCCTACTCCGCGGGAAGTTGTAGATCGCGCCGTCCCGAATACCGCTGCGTCGCCAGCTGTTGTGCCTGATTCCGAAGTGCCTGAGCACTTTGTGCAAAAAATTAGCAGTGCTAACGTCGGAACCGATAATGAAGCCTTTATGAGAGGCTATAAAAATCCCTCAGCTGTCGCGTTGCCCGGTTATTTTAAAAACATGAGCGATACTGAACTCATGCGACTTGCTGTGGATCAGCCGTTGAGTCCGGAGCAAGCAGGGGCGTTGAAGTTTATGGTAGAAGGTCGACTTATTGAGCCCAACCTCGACGACGTAAGAACGTTCACGAAGGTGATAACGGACAACGGCGTGAAAGTAACGCCTATGCCACAAGGTTTCTATCTTAGCGTGATCAATCAATTATCTCCTGGGCAGTGTGCAGCGATTACTCACTTGATGTCGCTGGCCATTGCGGAGGGTAAAGAACATATTTTTTTGGGCAATGTTTTTCAGGCGCTTGCTCATCCCGATGCCCCAGAATCCCAAGTGTTTTTTAACCAGCTGGCTCAACTGCAAGAACAAACCGGAAACCCGAATAAAGCGCATGATCCGGCGACCGTGAAGATGGCACCCTACACCGCAATTGCGCCAGAGTTGATCAGTTCACCTACGACCAAGACATTATTGATCAGTTCTCATCTACACCGACTCTCCGCTGGCGTGAAGGTCGACCCCGACGGAAAGCGAACATACTACTACAGTGATCCAAACGTCGGCTTTGTGACTTTTTCTACCGCTGAATTATTTAAAAAAGGCCTGCAGAGAATATTCACACATCCCGAACTGTCTACCTTCCTCACGCCAAATAATCAAGACCTTGCCAACCCCCTGTTCAAGATGAGCACATTTAATCCTGAACATATCCCGGAGTTGTCCGGAAAATCAAACACAATCAACTATATGTACCACGCACCACTCGCCGGGTTGGATGATATAAAAGTGGTCGATGCCACGCGTGTGCCGACGCCTGAGAGTTTGAGAATGCAGCGGCCTGCACCTTCCGATGCGGAGTTGGCCAAGTATGACAGCGCCTTGAGTGAACTTGGAAAGTTGCACGAAGCCAAAGGAATGTCGCAGTTCCATAAGACCGTAGACGCCTTGAGGGCTACCCGGCATTTTATGGACAGTTATCCAGGTTCTCCGGTTTATTTTCGCATGCTCGCACTTGAGTCGAAATTGATAGCTGCCATCAATGAGGCGCGCCCCCCGGTTGATTATCCCTTTGCCTTTAGGCGTATAGAGCAGCAGCGCGTCTATATTGCCGAGGGCAAGCTCGGACCACAGAGAGGGGAATACGCCAAGACACTCCAGGGAGAGATTTTTTTAATAACTCACCCTGCCAATACCAAGAGTGGCACGTTAAACAGCGTACAGGATGCCATCAGCAACGCATTGCTCAAACTTCAACTAAGCGATCCGACAACAGCGGGTTCACTTGGCAATGTTACCAACGTGATTGTCGCTAAGCCGGGAGAGCAACCCGAAACGCGCTTGTCTTTGGGGCTCCCACCCACCTTGATTATCGGTGATGATTTTTTCACCGCGCCTTCTGCCACGGGTGGCACGGTCGCTGATCGGTTGGGGCGCGAGGCTCAAAGCAATGGTGACGACCCTCTTGCTGCCAAGCAGGCCGCGATGATTAGCGGCAAGTTCGGCATGCTGGCCTACTACAAAGCCGATTCCACCGGGTTCCTGGAAGTGGCCAGCAACAAGGAGCCCTTCCGTGACGGTGGCAAAGAGCTCGGTTCGCGTGCGAGCCGCAGCGCATCGGACTTTATGGAAGAGGCCTACACCTCACGACTTTACGATGGGAAGCTCAACCCTGATACCAGCGCCTCACTCGGCAGGCTTTTCGCTCCCGCAGCAGACCCCTCGCCGCCGCCTCCGGCACAGGCCCCCAACAGGCAGCCGCCATTAGCGGTGACGCCACCGACCACAACGTTGGTACCGATTGACGAGGCCGAAGTCAAACGCCTCCAGGCAATTGATGATAGCCATCCACCTATCCGAATCGGAGAGGCGCAAGTCACGCGTGTCGAACTTTACAGGATGGGTTTGCACGTCAAGGGCAAACCCATCGAAAGTGCGCTAGCCACTGACGCGAGAGGCCTTATAACCACTAAAGTGGAGATCGACTACGACCGTCTTCTGGCGTATTTGAAATCGACGTCAACTGAGGTCGGTGCGCGCACGACCAGTATTGTCAGTGAAATCGCGGCCAAGCGCAGTCCTGCTGCGTCGCCTTTGGTCACCCGCCGCGATGGCGAACCCATTCCTGAGTCTCTCCAGACCTCCATAGATGAAACATCGCGACACGCTGCTGCGCTACGTGATTTGGAGCGCAGCGGCAAACCCTTGGCTGCCGATTTTTTCTCCCCGCAAGCATCCGGCGAGCCTGGAGGGAAAACCCGATCCGCCGGGCTTGGATTCCAGGCTTTCAGCACCTTTCAGGGGCTACGCAGTTCCATAGAAAGTATTCAACGTGGCGATACAACGGCAGGCATTATTGGTCTGGGTGCTGTGGCGTCTGACTACGTCGGAATGGGCGTGGAGGCGGCTCTCAATAAGGTGGCGCAGAAGGCAGTCAGTAGTGCGGCGCCGACAATACTTAGCTTCAAAACCTCCAGTATCGGCAAGATGATCGGGAAGGCCAGTGGGGGGATAGGGGCGACCATCAGTGTTCCTTTCGACGTTCACAGCGCCGTCAATTCGTTTAAACAAGCGGCTAAGAGCTCGGGCAAGGAAGCCCAGGATCACTATGTCAACGGCGCATTTTCAGTCGCTAATGCGGCTACTTCGATCGCCTTGACCGGTGCGTTTCTCACAGGTTTTAGTGCTGCAGGGCCGGTGGGGCTAGCCGTGGCAGCGGTATTGATGACTGCGCAAATGATTTATTCGGCAGTGCGCTCTGTAGAGGATATTAATAAACTCACGCCGCTGAGCGATGGGCAAAAGTTCGTCACCGGTCTGAAGTCATTCCTGGGGTTTGAGCCGGGGTTTGATGTTATGAAGCCCTATTTGGAAGCGAAACACTCCCAGTTCTACGATCAACAAAAGAGAGCGCACTATGAGGCGTTCCTTAACGGCAAGGGCAAAGACTATTTTGAACGTGTTGTATTTGGCTCTGCGGATGTGGTGGTCACGCAAGTGCCGGGGAAGGTGGGCCTTACCGGCAAACACTGGTGGTCCCCGGTCTCCTATTTGCTCAACCTGATCAAAGTGGATGGCAAAGTCACCTCCGTCAAAGTCAACGGCGGGAACGATTGTATTAATGCGCCTGCCGACTCGTGGAACGGCCTTTCGGTAACACCCGTGGACAGTAAACAGGGGCCAGGCAGAGCCACGCTCTGGGACCTGGGCGATGGGGATGACTCAGTGGCGGGAGTGTTTACAAAGCCCAACTATTTTTTGTTGGGCGCAGGCAAAAAACTGATGAGCGGCGGTGACGATGACGATACGGTCGTTTTCAACGCGGATGCTCGTCAGACACTTCAGCAAACACAGGACATTGTAGCTACTGAAAATAACGGCTTCAGCCCAAAAGCGTCTGAACTCTGGGGTGGCGGTGGCCGTAATACACTCATCTTTTCCGGCAGTTTGAGCACCACCTACACGGAAGATAAAGAAACTAAAAAAGCCGAATATTTAGGGCATTTCATTGATTTCCAATCCGGGGCGGTTTGGGTAAAAACCCAACTTGCGCAAGGGGTGGGTATTGTAAAGACTGTGAATTTTAAGGACTTTTCCAATGCGGTCACGGTTGAAAATGGGGAGAGTTATATCAAAGGAGATGAACAGAGCAATCTGTTTACCCTGAACGGCAAGAAAGATGTAGTGGAAACCGGCGGGGGCTCGAACGTTATTGTGATCAATGGTGGCGCCACCGTTACCGGGCAGGGCGGTTTCAACACCTATGTCATTAACAAGGGTGATAAGAATGTGACCATCAATGACCCAAGCGACAGCGTTATCAAGCTGGACTACAACGCTGCGCAAGTCTCGGGCTGGAGCGTTTCACCCTCTGGGGATTTGAGCGTAATTCTGAGCGGGGATAAGCCAGGAGAGGAACGCACCGTGGTTATCCAGAACGCGTTTGCCAAGGACTCGAAGGACGATGTGTTGCGGGCAAAATTTATCACTAATGACAATGTGATGATGACGCTCAGTGCGCCATATCAGGAAGGTTCAACCGTTCGCATACCGCAGGTGAGTACCATCAAGATGGCTACCGACCAGCCAAAAACTTAATACCTGCGGTGGCATGACTGGCACCGCAAGGGTGCCAGTCAGATTCAGCGGCTTAGCAAGCTGCGCTCCATGCGTTGCACGCCTTCTTCCAGCATCGCCCGTGGGCAGCCGAAGTTCAGTCGCACAAACTGCTGGCTGTCATCGCCAAATTCAATCCCTGCGCTCAAGCCAACCTTGGCCTGTTCCAGGAAAAACTGCTGCGGGTCAGCCAGGCCCAAAGCGCTGCAGTCCAGCCAGGCCAGAAAGGTGCCCTGAGGCACGTGCATCACCACGCCGGGCAAGCGCGTTTGCACCGCGTTGAGCAAGTAGTCGCGGTTGGCTTGCAGGTAGTTCACCAGCGCGTCGAGCCAGTCGCTGCACTGGCTGTAAGCAGCGCGGGTGGCTTCCAGGCCCAACGGGCTGACGCTGTCGACCATGCCGCAGCGGGCATTGTTGAAGCGCTCGCGAATCTCGGCATTTTGCACCACGGCAAAACACGTCTTCAGACCGGCCACGTTGTAGGCCTTGCTGGCCGACATCAACGTGATGGTGCGTTGGGCGATCTCGGGGCTGAGGCTGGCGGTGGGGATATGGCGGCGGCCGTCGAAGCACAGCTCGGCGTGGATTTCGTCGCTGATGATCAGCGTGCCGTTTTCCAGGCAGGCGTTGGCCACGGCCAGCAGTTCTTCACGGGGGAAGACTTTGCCAATGGGGTTGTGCGGGTTGCTCAACAGCAGCGCACCGGCACCGGTCAGCGCCTGGCGCATGGCAGCCATCGGTGTAATGAACTCATCGTTCACCCGCTCAAACGGCACTTCGATGCGCGGCAGGTTCCAGTGCCCGGGCGCCAGGCGGATCGGGCGATAGTTCGGGGTTTGCAGCACGACAGGCTGGCCGGGCTGCACAAACGCGTGCAAGGCCATATTGAAACCGGGCTCGACACCGGGCAGGAACAACAGGTCTTCGGGGCTCACGCGCCAGGCGTACTTGGCCCACAGGTCGGCCACGATGGCTTCGCGCACATCAGGGCCGGCCACGCTGTAGCCGAGAACCTGCTGGTCGAGCCGGGCGTGCAGGGCTGCCAGAATGGCGGGTGGCGCGGCGATGTCCATGTCGGCGATCCACATCGGCAAAACGTCTTGCGGGTAACGGTTCCACTTGGTGCTGCCGGTGCCGAGGCGTGGGTGGATCGTGTCGAAATCAAAGCTCATGGGCGGCTCGTATCAGGGAGGCTGGCAAACAATGGCGCCGATTCTAGCGCCATTAATTTTATAGGCCAGTGCTGATTGCCGCTGACAGTCGACGATGTGCCTGTTCCAGCGAGCGATTGACCGCTTCTTCACCGCGCACCATGGCGCCCAGGTAGACGAAATCCACGCGGTGAATGCCCACGGTAGAAAGGATGGTGGTCAGATAAGGCGTCAAAAAGTCCGGCTCATGGCCCTGGCGCGAATTGCCGGAGCTGACCAGCACAAAGGTGCGCCGGTCGTCGAGCAGGCCGACTTTTTCGAACCGCTCGGTAACCGTGAAGCTGCGGTGAATGCGCACCACATGGTCGATCCAACCCTTGAGCGCTGCGGGCACAGTGAAATTGTGTACCGGGGTGCAGAGGATCAGCAGGTCGCAGGCTTCCAGTTCCACAATCAGTTGCTCGGACACTGCCGTTGCAGTGCCACTCTGCCCGCCAGCAGTGGTCAGGGCATCCGCGTATTCGCGGGTCAACGGTGGCAACGCCTGGCCGCCATAGTCGCGCTCTGTAACCGTGGCGTCGGGCACCAAGTCTTGCAGCAGTGCGCGGGCCAGCTTGAAGGCGTGCGCGGCTGTGCCGTGGGGGCTGAAGCTCAACAGCAGGGCGCGGGTCATTGGCTCAAGTCCTGGGAAAAATGCATGCCCCGCGGCAACAAGCCCTGACGGAAATAGAAGCGCTGGGCCAGGGCCATGTGCATGCCGGTGTCCAGCACCAGCCAGCGATAGCCGCGCGCGCGGGTTTCTTCACGAACCCGGTCGAGCAACTGCTCACCTAGGCGCCGGCGTTGCAGGGCGGCGTCCACCACCAGGTCATCCACATAAATAAAGCGCCCGTAAAGGGTGTTTTCGGTCAGCCGGTAGCCCGCCAGACCGATCACCTGGCCGTGTTCACGGGCGGCCAGCAGGCGGTAACCGTTCTGCCGTTGGCGCTGGATTTGTTCGGTGAAACCGGTTGCGTCGGTGAGGTGTGGCCTCAGTTGCTGCATCACCGCAAAGCTGGCAAGGCAGTCGGCGTCGGTTTCGATGTGCACGAATTCGACGGCGTCATTCATGGCTCAGGTTCTCCAGATGGGCCTTGATGGCCGCCGGGACTTTGCGAAAGCTGATGGCGACGCGGTTGAGGGCGTTCATCAGGGAGATGGCCAGGGTCAGGTCGGCGACTTCTTTTTCGCTGAATATCCCTGCGACGGCGGCGTAATCGGCATCCGGCGCTTCGGTGTTTGCCACGTCTGTGACCACCTCGGCCCAGGCCAATGCGGCCTGTTCGCGCGGGGTGTACAGCGGCAGTCCCTCGCGCCAGGCGGCCAGCAACATGATTTTTTCCAGGCTTACGCCTAGCTTGAGCAAGTCGCGGGAGTGGGAGTCCAGGCAATAGGCGCAGCCGTTGAGCTGCGAAACGCGCAGGTACACCAGGTCAATCAGCTCTTTTTCGAGGCCGCAGCCGTGGATGTAGCTGTGCACCGAGCCCAGGGCCTGGTAACCGGCGGGAGCGGCCTTGGCGTAATCGAGGCGGTGTTTCATGGGCAATCCTTGTGTGTGAAGGGTGCGCCATTTTCAGCGGCGCGAAGGCCGGTCAACAGGGGCATGATTGGACAAGTGGGTTGGGACATGATCAGACTCCGGGCTGTCTTTGCATCGAGCCAACCTGTGATGTCGTCACTGCCCAAGTACCAGGAAATTTACCGCCGCTTTCGTTTGGCCATTGATCAGGGCCAACTGGCTGCGGGTGATCGAGTGCCGTCCGTGCGTAGCCTGGCGCTGGAACTCAAGGTGGCGCGTGGCACGGTCGAGGCGGCGTATGAGTTGCTCGTCAGCGAGGGTTTTTTCGAGGCGCGCGGGCAAGCGGGAACAGTGGTCGCCGGTTCTGCGCCGCAGGTGTCGGTAAAGCCGCTGCCGGTGGTTGCGCCGGTTGCATCGGGGCCTGCGCCGCTGCAAATGGGCTTGCCGGCGCTGGACGCGTTTCCGCGCAAACTGTGGGCGCGGCTGGTCACTCAACAGGTGCGCCGCACCGACGCCGACAGCCTGGCGATGGGCGACGTTCGCGGTGCCTTGACCTTGCGCGTGGCCATTGCCAATTACCTCGCGCTGTACCGGGGCGTGGAGTGCACTCCGCAGCAGGTGTTTGTGTGTTCGGGGTATGCGGGGTGCCTCACGTTGTTATGCGACGCGTTGGAGATGGCCGGGCAACGTTGTTGGTTTGAGGACCCGGGCTACCTGCATGCGCGGCAGTTGTTGATGCACCAGGGGGTTGAGCTGGTGCCGGTGCCAGTTGACCGTGACGGGCTGGAGGTGGAGCAGGGCCGGCTGCGAGATGTGGATGCGCGGCTGGCCATTGTGACCCCGGCGCATCAGAGCCCGCTGGGTGTGGCGCTGAGCCCGGCGCGGCGGCGGGCGTTGCTGGACTGGGCGCGGGAGAGGGGCAGTTGGGTGGTTGAAGATGATTACGACAGTGAGTTTCGCTATCGGGGCCAGCCGTTGGCGGCGCTCAAAAGCCAGGATGGTGATGGCCGGGTGATCTATGCCGGGAGTTTCAGCAAGATGCTGTTTCCGGGGTTGCGGTTGGGGTATCTGGTGGTGCCTGCGGCATTGTCGGGGGCGTTTGAGCGAGGGGCGCAGGCGTTGCAGCAGCGCAGTGCGCAGTTGTTACAGCTGACGGCGGCGGACTTTTTGGAGCAAGGGCATTTTACGCGGCACCTGAAGAAGATGCGGCAGTTGTATGCGGTGCGCAGGGGGTTATTGGTGGCGGCGCTGGGGGAGCATTGCTCGGCTTTTTTGCGGGTGGATGAGCAGTCTGGTGGGATTAACTTGCTGGCGCGGTTGTTGGTGGATGTGCCGGATGGGGCAGTGGCTGACGCGGCCAACGCTGCGGGCTTGGCGGTTCAGGCGGTGTCGGGGTGGACGCTTGAACCGGGGCGGGGGCAGGGGCTGTTGATGGGGTTTACGAATGTGGTCACGGCTGCGGAGGCGGCGGATTTGGCTTTGGTTTTGCGCGGGGTGATTGCGGGGTGTATATCCGGTTCTGCGGTAACGGCCAGCCCTTTCAAGGCCTTTAGGTAGAGCAGGCGATAAAGAACCCCGTGGCGAGCGGGCTTGTCCCGCGTTGGGTTGCGCAGCGACCCTAAAAAGGAAGAACGCGGTGAGTCAAATACTCCTCGGCGGCTGGCTTTGGGGTCGCTGCGCAACCCAACGCGGGACAAGCCCGCTCGCCACAGGGACAGTGTTCGCCCTTAACGGGCTGGTATCAGATGAATCTCCAAAGACCTTTGGCAAACGACCTGAATGCCGGACCAGCCGAAAGTAACCCACCACTCGGCACCTCGCTGTAGCTCGGTGTGCTGCCATCTTTATTGACGGTGCGCCTCAGATCAAAATCTAAAGCACGGCGGCCTGGTAGCCGACCGTAGTGGTTGAATCAAAGGCGCTGTTTTTTCCTGGAGCAGATTGCGATCCCCGGAAAAATGGAGACCCAACCTATATGGAGATCCAACTGTGGGAGCGGGCTTGCTCGCGAATGCGCAGGGTCAGTCGATGAATTTGGTGGCTGATGCACCGCATTCGCGAGCAAGCCCGCCCACCGTTGAATCCGGTTTCTACAGTCGGGTCGGCGATACGCCGCACGGTACAAGGTCACTGCAATCATCAAGTTCACGTGCTTGAGGTCCACATCTTGATCACTCTGTGAAAGCGCCTAACACGACAGTCAGGGCGCGAAATATAGCGTGGAGTTTTTCGCGTCCGTTCTGTGACCGACAAGTTCTGTAACAAAAACGCCATTGTGCTGGGGATTGGATCCGGGAAGGGCTATTTTGGTGCGTCCCAATAACGAGAGTAGCCATGGATGAAATACCAAACCTTCAGCCTTACCCTGATTGCCACTGCGCTGGTGTTGACGGTCAGTGGCGTGCAAGCCGCGTCACAGGCCCCGGTGGGCGGTGAAAACGGCATGGTGGTGACCGCCCAGCATTTGGCAACTCATGTGGGTGTGGACGTACTCAAGGCCGGCGGCAACGCGGTCGATGCAGCCGTGGCGGTGGGCTATGCGCTGGCGGTGGTGTACCCGGCGGCGGGTAACCTGGGCGGCGGCGGTTTCATGACCGTGCAACTGGCGGACGGGCGCAAGACTTTCCTCGACTTCCGCGAAAAAGCCCCGCTGGCGGCCACCGCCAACATGTACCTCGACAAAGACGGCAACGTGGTCGAAGGTCTCAGCGCCAAAGGTCACCTGGCGGTCGGCGTGCCCGGCACCGTCTCCGGCATGGAAACCGCCCTGAGCAAATACGGCACCCTCAAACGCGCCCAAGTGATTGCCCCGGCGATCAAGCTGGCGGAAAACGGCTTTGAGCTGGAGCAGGGTGATGTCGACCTGCTGCACACCGCCACCGGCGAGTTTGAGAAAGACAAAGACCTGCGCGGGATCTTCCTGCACAACGGCCAGCCGATGCAGGTAGGCCAGAAACTGGTGCAGAAAGACCTGGCCAAGACCCTCAAGGAAATCTCCGCCAAGGGCACCGACGGCTTCTATAAAGGCTGGGTGGCCAAGGCGCTGGTGGACTCCAGCCAAGCCGGTAAAGGCCTCATTACCCAGGCGGATCTGGACAAATACAAGACCCGCGAACTGGCGCCGATCGAGTGCGACTACCGTGGCTACCACGTGGTCTCGGCACCGCCGCCGAGCTCGGGTGGCGTAGTGATCTGCCAGATCATGAACATCCTTGAAGGCTACCCGATGGCCGACCTCGGTTATCACTCGGCCCAAGGCCTGCACTACCAGATCGAAGCGATGCGCCACGCCTACGTGGACCGTAACAGCTACCTGGGCGACCCGGATTTTGTGAAGAACCCGATCGCGCACTTGCTGGACAAGGACTACGCGGCCAAGCTGCGCGCGGCCATCGAGCCGCAGAAAGCCGGTGATTCCCAGGCGATCAAGCCGGGTGTGTCGCCCCACGAAGGCAACAACACCACGCACTATTCCATCGTCGACAAATGGGGCAACGCGGTCTCGGTTACCTACACCCTCAACGACTGGTTCGGCGCGGGCGTGATGGCGAGCAAGACCGGGGTGATCCTCAACGATGAAATGGACGACTTCACGGTCAAGGTCGGCGTGCCGAACATGTACGGGCTGGTCCAGGGTGAAGCCAACGCCATCGCGCCGGGCAAGGCGCCGCTGTCGTCGATGAGCCCGACCATCGTGACCAAGGACGGCAAGGCCGTGATGGTCGTCGGTACACCCGGCGGCAGTCGCATCATCACCGCCACCTTGCTGACCATCCTGAATGTCATCGACTACAAGATGAACATCCAGGAAGCCGTGGACGCGCCGCGTTTCCACCAGCAGTGGATGCCTGAGACCACCAACCTTGAGACCTTCGCGGTGAGCCCCGACACCCAGAAAATCCTGGAGAGCTGGGGCCACAAGTTTGCAGGCCCTCAGGATGCCAACCACTTGGCGGCGATTCTGGTGGGCGCACCGTCTCTGGGCGGCAAGCCGGTGGGCAACAACCGTTTCTACGGGGCGAACGACCCGCGTCGTAATACCGGGTTGTCGCTGGGCTACTAAGACAAAACGGACAGTTGCTCACCCCATTCAGGGGTTGAGCAACTGCTCTACCGCAGTAAACGCTGCTGTGCGGCGCTCCTCCCAATTTCCCCGAATTACCCTTACCGACTGCTGATGCTGCTGCATCCACTCCAGGCTGCCCTGAAAAAACGCTCGGCGGTCCGCCAGGTCCGGCTGGCAGCGCTGACCGTCGGCGGTCCATTCCACGTCTTCGGGAGACAGCAGCAGGTGCAGGTCGTAATGACGTGCGAGCAGTTCGCGGTCGAGCCAGGCCGGGTAGTCGCCGAACAGGGTTTGGCTCCACAGTTTGTTGGTCAGCAGGTGCGTGTCGAGGATCAGCAGGTGCGGTTGTTCGGCGCGCGCGGCATCTTCCCAGGCCAATTGACCGTGGGCGATCGCCGGGATATCCGCCAGGGTGGTGTCGCGTTGATGGTGGTCGATGAAATGGCGCACGTATTCGCCGACCATTACACCGCCAAAGTGCGCGTGCAATTGCGTCGCCAGCCAGCTTTTGCCGCTGGATTCCGGTCCCGCCAGTACCACGACTTTCATGTGCGCAATGCCGGGTCGGCGTGCCATTCGCGCCAGCCTTGTACGGCAATTAGGGTGAACAAAGCGTAGAGCGCGGCGGTGAGGTAGAGGCCTTTGTAGAGGAACAGGCCGACGAAGATTACGTCTACGGCTATCCACAGCGGCCAGCATTGCACGCGCTTTTGCGCCATCCACATTTGCGCGACCAGGCTAAAGCCGGTGAGGGCGGCGTCGAGCCACGGTTGGGCGGCGTCGGTCCAGTGGGCCATGGCGGCGCCCAGCAGCAGGCTGAAAATGGCGCCCACGGCGAGGTGGAGCATGATCACCGGTACGCCGAGGCTGGTCACTTGGCGGCCTTGTTTAACCTCGCCGGCGCGGGTCCATTGCCACCAGCCGTAGAGTTGCAGGGCGGCGTAGACCACTTGCAGGAGCATGTCGGAGTAGAGTTTTACGTCGAAGAATACCCAGGTGTAGAGCAACACCATGACCAGGCCGATGGGCCAGCACCATGGGTTTTGTTTGACCGTGAGCCAGACAGCGATCACCCCCAGGGCGGCGGCGAACAGTTCAAGCCCGGACATGGTGGTTCCTTGGAGGAGTTGTAGAGGGCGGTGATTGTAACCAGAGGTGGTGGATCTTCACACTGTCTGAGGTGGGCTGGGGGTTGGGTGCATACCCGTTGCTGCGGTAATAGCTGATATCGGCTCGATGAGGCCAAACACTATCCCTGTCAGATAGATTTCCAAAGACCTTGAAAGGGCTAGTCCTTAAAGCGAATTTCCTGATAGCGCGGCACTGCCAGGTGCCAGGCAATATTCCCGCGCCATTGGTTTTGCACGGCTTGGGCGCACATCATCAGTTGTTGCACCGATTGCTCGTCATAGCCATAGCTTGCCAGGCATTCGGGCAACCGTTTCCGGGCATCGGTAAACGCATGCGCCCACTGATCAATGCGTCGGGATACTTCGCGGGCAGCCTCGTCGGGGGAGTAACCCTGGGTGTGCCGCAGATGGGTCAGCAAGTTATAGATGTCGTCATCGGGGTCTTCCATGATTCGAAACGAGAGTAAATCGTTGACAGCCTTCAAGAGGTTCAGCGCCAGCAAGCACAGTTCCTGCCAAGGCTTGCTGTAGTAGAGGGCGGTGGGCAGGTAAATATTCTGTGCCCAGTAGGTGAATTCGAGGCAAACCTGGAAGCCTCCGGCGTTCCGCCAAAGGCTATCGTAGCCTTCGATTCCAGGCTGGGTTCGATGAATTCGATGCATTAACGCAGTCGTACAGGGCGCGATATAGGAGGCATAGCTCTCGCCAGCCCGTTCTTTCCAGAGAGGCGGTGCCAAGCGTGCGGAGCGCCTTATTATATCCTTGAGCCCCGAGGCCAGCGGCCCGGATTGAGGGGCGGAGCATGTGAACGCACTGCTATGAACTGCGCGAAGCAGGTGTTCCAGCATTTGGGGGTCCTTGCAGTCTTCGTCTGCAAGATCGTCCTGGCAACTGAACCACCCCACCACGTCTGACAAAATGAACAACAGGTCCCGCGGCGCGTCTGGCCACATATAGCCGGCATAGGTGCCTGGAATGTAAATATCCAATTGGCGCGCTGCGCGCGGCGTATCTTCCAGGCCAATGCTCTTGAGCCAATGACGCGTGTGCGATTGTGCTTCTTCGGCGTAAGGGTTTAGCGGGTAATCTGCTTCAGCCAGCCAGCGAGGGAGGTCAAAAGCCCCGGCGTTTGATGGTGTTTGAGGGGGCTGCTTCGATTTAGGCGCCCAACCTTTGATGCCTGCGGCCCCGGCGCCCAATACGATGGTACGCAACCAAACCGTGAATGTTTTTGGGGCGTGTTGCAGCTCATCCTGTAATTGTTCACTCTCCACCCAGCGCCATGCTTTAGCTTCGTCCGGATTGGCAACTGGATCCGTTGCACAGCAACCTACGAACACATGATCGTATTCATATTCAGTCATGGTTTGCGACACGCTTTCTCGATAAACCAGCGTGGAGTGTGACTCCAGCTCGCAGGTCAGCCCCATCTCTTCATATAACCGGCGCCGTGCCGCGTCTGGCGTCGTCTCGCCCTGGCGCGGGTGCCCGCAACAGGTGTTACTCCACAGCCCGGGCGAGTGGTATTTAGTGTCTGCCCTCTGTTGCAGTAACAGTCTGGAGTGGCGGTCAAAAATGAATATTGAAAAAGCCCGGTGCAGTAGCCCTTCTTCATGCACCTGTTGTTTACCCGCGAAACCTGTTGGTTGATCATTCTCGTCAACCAGAATGAGGACGTCTTCCATAGCCGCTCTCCTGAGCTGTATATGCAGGACGGTAAAGCGGTCCATTTCAAGGGTGTGTGGCACGTTGAGTGTGAGAGCTTAGAGGGAGTGAGCGGTGATTGGTTATATTTATTTGAACTCGAATGTATATCAAAAAAATCGAAAGAAGTTATCCGCTTTTGCAGAAGTCCGCTACGTTTAAAACACTGTTCCTCGTAAAGTGGTGTCCGTTTCAGTTCCGGTCTTTTACGTCTAGAAAATCCAGGTGCGGCCAGGCAGGTAACACTGCGCTTACCTTGCGCCTCGCTCACAACTAGAGGCCGCAACGATGATCACTGCCGACGTGCTGACCGAAAAATCTGACTATGAAGTAGCTAAAACCCACTGGCGCGAGGCGTTTGAGTACCAGGCGCATGTGGGTGGCAAGAAAGTGCGCACTGCTATTGCCGTGGCACTGTCAGCTGTCTATAAACTTGCACCCCATCAGACAGCTGTTCTTTGCGAAGCCATTGAACTTATCAACACCTCCACGCTAATCCATGACGATGTGCTGGATGGCGATCTTGTTCGCCGTGGGCTTCCTTCTGTGTGGGCCAAATTCGGTGTTGAAGTTGCGCTGAATTCCGGCATGTGTGGCTACCTTGCCGGCCTGCAACTCCTTGCGAAGTCATTCAATGTAGGCGTTCTACAGGCCGCGCTCACCAGTCTTGAGCGCTTACACGTGGGGCAGCACCTCGATTTACAGTTCAGCAATGGCGATGTTCTGCCGACCAGGGAGGAATATGAATTAATTGCTCAAGCCAATACTGGGTGCCTGTTTGTTTTTCTGCTGGATGCGTGTCAGTGTCTGACGCCGATAGATGAAGCCACCTACCAGGAACTCAACGTATTACTGCTCGAACTGGCTGTCTATTACCGTTATGTGAATGACTATTCAGATGTCAATCATATTCCGCATTACGAAAAAAAAGGATTCGCACCCGATCTTGAAGGCGGACCCAAGTCAATTTTAATGATTCTTGCCAATGACGCATTGAGTAAAGGCAAAAAAACCAACGCCCAGAAGAACCAAATAATCAAAGCCTATGGCCGCACCGGCGTATTTGATGCCGCCTTGGCGTTAATAGACACTACCTACTTAGCGATTGAACATCGCCTTGAAACCCTTATGCGTGTTCATCCAGAACATGACCTATGTCCTTTAAAGTCGGTGTTGAAAGAAATTCGATTTGAGCATGGCCCAGCGGATAACTACTATCAGCAGCTCCTGGCCGGCGGTCGTCCGCTACAGCGGACAACCTGAGGTCACGGGAATTAAGGCTTTACTGGTCCAGCGCGCTCAAAATCGCGTGAGCCACCTTGACCCGCTCCGCATTCGGGTAGTTCTTGTTCGCCAGGATCACCACGCCAATGTCCTTGCTCGGCACATACGCCACGTAGGCGCCAAACCCGCCGGTAGAGCCGGTTTTGTTAAACAGCACGTCAGCCGTTTGCGCCTTGGCCGGTGTCAGCCAATTGACCGTGTGCGGCTGCATGGCCATTTCGGTCGAATTGCCCTCCAGCAACGCTTGCAGCGTGACCGGATACGGGTAGGACTCCCACGCCAGGCCCTGGGTCATGCCATTGACGGTGTAATAACCGGTGTGGGTGGCGGCGATGGCTTGTTGCAGCGGTTTTTCCAGGGTGTCCGGGTGCATGTTCGCGATCACATAGCGGGCCATGTCCTGGGTGCTGGTCTTTATGCCGTAGGCTTCGCTGTCCAGTGCGCCGGGGCTGACGCGTACGGGCTTTCGCGCCTTGTCGTAGCCTTGGGCGTACTGGGCTGATTTGTCGGCAGGCACGCTGACGTAAGTGTTCTTCAGCCCCAGTTTCGGCAACAGGGTCTGCTCCATGGCAACGTTGAACGGCTGGCCCAGGCTGTGTGCGGCCAGGTAGCCGAACAGGCCAATGCTCGGGTTGGAATACAGGCGCTGCGTGCCGGGGGCAAATGTGGGTTTCCACTGCTGGAAGTAACCGAGCATGGACGCGGCGTTGTCGGCGGCATCGGGAAACTGCAAGGGCAGGCCACCGGCGGTATAGGTCGCCAACTGCAACAGACTTATGTTGCCAATGGTGCTGCCCTTCAAGCTGGCCAGGTGTTCGACGGCGGTGTCCGACAGCTTGAGTTTTCCGGTGGCCTGGGCATAACCGCCGAGTGTGGCGGTGAAGGTTTTGCTCACCGAGCCGATTTCAAACAAGGTGTCTTCGGTCACCGGCTGCTGGGTGTCGGTGGCGGCGACGCCGTAATTAAAGTATTGCACCTGGCCTTTGTGCACCACGGCAACTGACAGGCCGGGGATGGCTTGCTGCTTCATCAGCGGTTCAATGCGGCCGTCTACCAGCGTGCGCAAGTCAGTGGCTGCCATGCAGCTGCCGGACGCAAGCAATAACGCCGACATCAGCATTTTTTGTAGGTTGTGTTTCATGGTGATTCGCTTCCCTGTAAAGAATGTACTGACGATCAAGGCCTGCGCAGGCGTGGCAAATCTAAGTGGCTTTTGTGCGTGCGGCAAACGATCATATCTCGCACCTGCCATTAGAAAAATTAAGGGCTCAGCATGCTACGTTCCCATTTGCCCCTCAATGCCTTGCGCGCCTTTGAGGCGTCGGCCCGCCATTTAAGCTTTACGCGGGCGGCTATCGAATTGTGCGTGACCCAGGCGGCGGTCAGCCATCAGGTGAAAAGCCTGGAGGCGCAACTCAATGTCACGCTGTTCAAACGCTTGCCACGCGGCCTGATGCTCACCAGCGAAGGGGAGACGTTGCTGCCGGTGGTGCGTGAGTCGTTTGATCGCATCGCCCAAACCCTCAGCCAGTTCGAGGGCGGGCATTATCGCGAAGTGCTGACGGTGGGCGCGGTAGGCACGTTTGCCGTGGGCTGGTTGCTGCCGCGCTTGCCGGACTTTCAGGCGCGGTATCCGTTTATCGACTTGCGCCTGTCCACCCACAACAACCGGGTAGACGTGGCCGCGGAAGGCCTCGACTACGCGATTCGTTTCGGTGCCGGCGCCTGGCATGGCACCGACGCCTGCGTACTGCTGGAAGCGCCGTTGACGGTACTGTGCGTACCTGCGATTGCCGAACAACTGCACACACCGGCCGACTTGCTGAAACACACCTTGCTGCGCTCCTACCGCGCCGATGAATGGACGCAGTGGTTTCAGGCTGCCGGCTTGCCCGCCGACACTCCTGTACCGCGCAGCGTTATGTTCGACTCGTCGCTGGCGATGATGGAAGCCGCACTGCAAGGCATCGGCGTGGCCTTGGCGCCAGCGATGATGTTCTCGCGCCAGCTGGAAAGTGACGGGATTCGCCAGCCGTTCGACGTCGGTATTACCACCGGCAGCTATTGGCTGACACGTTTGCAGTCGCGGGCAGAAACCTCGGCGATGACGGCGTTCAAGGGGTGGTTGCAAGCCGCATCCACGCAACCCTGACCCGCTCGGTCAGGACAGGTCGTGCAGGGCCTTGCCATTCGGCGCACTCACGTGCTATTCGGAAAAGCTTACCTCCAGGCCGCCGCGTTCCGGCGTGCAGCAATAAGGCCCGACCTGATAGGACGCCGCGACCTTGAAGGGCGCCAGACGCACAAGCGGCCAGTGCACGCCGTCCACTGAAACCTGCACGCGCAACACGCCTTTAGTCACCGTCGCCCGAATCCAGAACGCCTGCGGGTCGCCGGGGAATGTGCCAGTGGCCCAGTCTGAAACCTCGTCGGTCAGCACGCTGCTCAACAGCGTTGTACCGTCGGACAGTTCCGCGCCGATCTTTACCCAGTGCGCTTCATCCACTCGCACCATCAACCCGGCCTGGTCGTACAACTGCTCGAAGCTGGCCTCGATTTTCATTTGCGCCGTAAAGTCGCCCGCGGTCTGCACACAAAAAAAATGGCCGTTGTCGCGGGTGAAACCGTAGTGGGTTTCGCGCCAGAAGTCGGTGTGGGCGTCGGTGGTGACCGTGAGTCGATCATCACTGCGGGTCCATTGCTGAGGCGGATTAAGCCAGGTGGCCTGTTCAAACATGGAGAGAGCTCCTTGTGATTAAGAGGATTTTTGCTGCTTATTTTTGAAACATAATGAAACATTTGCCTGACGCCAATGCTCTACCGTTTCTCCAGTACTGAGTTCATCCATGAAGACCCCGCGCCCCTCTGACCGCATTCCCCACCTCACGCAATTGCGAAACCTGAAGATGGCGCGTTCCGCCCACGCCTATGTACGTGGCAGCACTGTGCAATTCTACGAATGGCTGCACAGCCAGTCCGGCCGCCGTTTGCCCCATGGGCCGGCGATCTGGATCTGCGGTGATTGCCACGCCGGCAACCTCGGCCCGACGGGTGACACCAAGGGCCGCATCGACATGCATATCCGCGACCTCGATCAAACCGTAATCGGCAACCCGGCCCACGACCTGGTGCGCCTGGCGCTGTCCCTGGCCACCGCCGCGCGAGGCTCGGATTTACCCGGCGTGACCACGGCGCGCATGCTCGAAGAAATGATGGTGGGCTACGAACAAGCCTTCAAGGATAAGCCCGACGAAGCGCCGCCGCGCCCGTCCCAGGTCAAGGCGAGCATGCGCAGCGCGGTGGAGCGCACATGGAAAAGCCTGGCGCAGGAACGAATTGATAACGCGCGCCCGACGATTCCCTTGGGCAAGCATTTCTGGTCGATGTCCCGCGCCGAAAAGGCCGCGCTCAAAACCCTCTGCGCGTCTGATGAACTCCATCAATTGGTCACCTCACTCAAGGGCCGCCCCAAAGACGCCAGGGTCGAACTGCTCGACTCGGCGTATTGGGTCAAGGGCTGCAGTTCACTTGGCCTGTTGCGCTACGCGGCCCTGCTCGGCGTGGGTGACAAGGACGATCAGGAATACTGCCTGATCGACATCAAGGAAGCCGTCGGCGCCGCCGCACCCCGCACCGCACGGGCAAAGATGCCTCGGGACAACAGCCGTCGGGTAGTGGAGGGCGCACGCCAACTGTCACCGGGCCTGGGCGAGCGCATGCTGGCCACACGGTTTCTGGATCATGGTTTTTTCATCCGAGAATTACTGCCCCAGGACATGAAACTTGAGCTGGATGAGTTGAGCGAAATTGACGCCATGCACGCCGCCGGCTACCTCGCCCGCGTCGTCGGCATCGCCCATGCCCGGCAAATGGACCGCGCGGCCCGCAAGGACTGGATGGCCGTGCTGCAGGAAAACCGCTCCCGGCAACTGGATGCGCCGTCGTGGCTATGGACCAGCGTGGTGCAATTGGTGGGCAGCCATGAGCAGGGCTACCTCAATCATTGCCGGCGGTATGCGCTGGAACACTGACCTGCAAGGCACTGAAGATTAATGTGGGAGCTGGCTTGCCTGCGACGGCCATAGGTATCTACACAACTTCTAGAGGCTGGCGAATCTCTCTGTGGCGAGCGGGCTTGTCCCGCGTTGGGTTGCGAAGCGGCCCCAAAACCAGCGGCCGAGGAGTATCTGACTCACCGCATTCATCCCTTTCAGGGTCGCTTCGCAACCCAACGCGGGGCAAGCCCGCTCGCCACAGGGACAGTGTTCGCCCTTAACGGGCCGTTATCAGCCAGATATAGCCGGCTCCTAAAGACCTTGAAAGGGCCAGCTCCCACAGTTGGATTACCTTTAGGCCAGATATTTGCGGAACCAGCCCAACGTTCGGTCCCAAGCCAGATTGGCTGCCGCTTCGTCATACCGTGGCGTCGAGTCGTTGTGGAAGCCGTGGTTGGCGCCTTTGTAGATATAAGCCTCATACGTCGTACACGCCGCTTTCAGCGCCTTTTCATATGGCGGCCAACCTTCGTTGATCCGCGTGTCCAGCTCGCCGTAATGCAGCATGATCGGCGCCTTGATGCGCGGCACGTCCTTGGCGTCCGGTTGCCGGCCATAAAACGACACTGCCGCGCCCAATTCCGGGTACGCCACTGCCGCCGCATTGGTCACGCCGCCGCCGTAGCAGAAGCCGGTGATCCCGACTTTGCCGGTGCTGCTGTCGTGGTGCATCAGCCATTCGATGGCGGCGAAGAAGTCGTTCATGAGTTTTTCAGGATCGACTTTCTGTTGCAGCTCCACGCCTTTCTCATCGTTGCCGGGGTAGCCGCCCACGGAGGTTAAACCGTCGGGCGCCAAGGCGATAAAGCCGGCTTTGGCCAGGCGTCGGGCGACGTCTTCGATGTAGGGGTTCAGGCCACGGTTTTCATGCACCACCACCACGGCGGGTAATTTGCCGGGGGCCTTGGCCGGGCGCACGAGGTAGGCGCGCACGGTGCCGTTGCCTTTGGGCGAGGGGTAGGTGATGTAGTCGGCGACGATGTCCGGGTCGGTGAATTTGACCTGTTCAGCCAGCGCGTAGTTGGGGCTCAGTGACGCGAGCAGCGCCGAGGCGGTGAGGCCGCCAAAGGTGAACAGCGCGGCGCGGTCGAGGAATTCGCGGCGGTTGATCTTGCCGTGGGCGTAGCCGTCGTAGAGTTCCAGCAGTTCGGGAGCAAAGTCTTTCGCGGTGAGACGAGTCATCGGTGCAATCCTCGATTAGCGGTGGCAGTCAATGTAGACCAGGTTCAGCCCTCGCGGCCATGGGCGGCGTCCGACAAGTGCCGGGTGTCGACGCGCACGAACACCGAATCGCCGATTGCGGTCAGTACGTCGCCCGCGTACACCTCACAGACCACGCGGGTTTTGCGCCCCACGTCGCCTTCGACCCGCGCGCGCAAGGTCAGTGGAACACCCATGGGCGTCGGCTTGATGAATTTGATGCCGAGGTTGCCGGTGACGCAGTCGATGCGCGGCAGGCTGCCGGGCTCGCGGTTTTCGGCTTGATAGTGATAGGCCATGGCGGTCCAGTTCGAATGGCAGTCGACCAACATGGCGATCAAGCCGCCGTAAACCAGGTCGGGCCAGCCGCTGTACTGGGGTTGCGGCTGGTGCTCGGCGATCAGGTGAATGCGGTCTTCATCCCAATGGCTCTTGATGTGCAGGCCGTGCGGGTTGCTGCTTCCGCAGCCGTAGCAGACGCCTTGCGGCGCGGCAATGTCCTGTAGCGAAGCAGTGTGCATACGCAGTCCTTTTTGTTCCGGGGCGACTACTCTGTGTAGCAGGACACGCGCCAAATGTGAATAAACCCCCGGTATGAGGTGTTAGCTCAGTACCTGTGTCCTGCCCGTTATGGAGCGTTGCATGAAGCCTTTCGTTTACCTGGCCATCCTTCTCGGTTTTTGCACCAGCGCCCATGCGGTGGAATACCGCGACGTCAACCGCACCGCCAGCCAGATCAGCTTTACCTACAAGCAATTGGGGCAGCGCGTGTATGGCACGTTCAGCGAGTTCGAAGGCACGTTGACCTTTGACACGCAAAAGCCCGAGGTGGGGCATGCGTTGCTGAAGATCCAGCTGGCGAGCATCGATGCCGGCAGCCCCGACGCCAACGACGAACTGCAGCGCGCCTCCTGGTTTGATACCGCGACTTACCCGGTGGGCGTGTATGAGTCCACGGGCGTCACGCCACTGGGCGATAACCACTTCAGGATCAGCGGCAACCTGACCATCAAAGGCACCACGCGCCCGGTGGACGTAGACGTCGTGCTCAAGGAGCAAGGCGGCATCGGTGTGTTCGACGGTGAGCTGATCCTAAAGCGCGGCGACTTCAAGATCGGCGAGGGGGAATGGGCCGGCAACAGCGTGGTGTCGAATGACATCAACATCAAATTCAAGATGGTCGCGCCACAACGCTAGCGGGCGAACCGCTTCGCGCCGGCCACGCAGCCGATCACCGCGACTGTCACCAGCAGCATGCCGGGGCTCACCTGTTCGTGCAGCAAGCCCGCCGCCAGCGCCAGGCCGAAGAACGGTTGCAGCAACTGCAGTTGGCCAACAGCGGCAATACCGCCCTGAGCCAGGCCGCGGTACCAAAATACAAAGCCGATCAACATGCTGAACAGCGCCACGTAACCCAGGCTCAGCCAGGCGGGCAGGCTGATGCCGGTGAAACTCGACGGCGCCCGCAACACGCTCAAGGGCGCCACCACCGGCAACGACACCACCAGCGCCCAGCAAATCACCTGCCATCCGCCCAGGCTGCGCGACAGCCTGGCACCTTCGGCGTAGCCCAGGCCGCACACCAGAATCGCCAGCAGCATTAGTAAATCCTCGGCGGGCGCGGCGCTCAGGCCCTGGGCGAACGCATACGCCATCACCAGCCCACTGCCCAGCACGGAAAACAGCCAGAACACCGGGCGCGGCCGCTCACCGCCACGCAGCACGCCAAACAGCGCCGTGGCCAGCGGTAGCAGGCCGACAAACACGATGGAATGCGCCGAGGTGACGTATTGCAGCGCGAGGGCGGTGAGCAGGGGGAAACCAATCACTACGCCAAGCGCGACGATCACCAGCGATGCCCATTGATCACGCGCGGGGCGTTTTTGCTTGAACAGCCCCAGCAGGCACAGCCCCAACACCGCAGCGATGGCGGCGCGGATCATGGTGAGAAACACCGGGTCGAACTCCATCACCGCCAGGCGCGTGGCCGGTAATGAGCCGCTGAAAATCACCACGCCGATGAAGCCGTTGATCCAGCCTTGAGTGCTGGCGTCCAGCGTGTTGATCCGTGACGTGCGATCCATGGGCAGCGGCCTGAAAAAGAGAAGTTGCGTGCCCGGCATCCTAAGGTTGAAGATTAAGACAATCAAAAAATTGTCATGGATACATCGCCCATGCCCCGCGCCCGTTACAAAACCCTGGTCGACTCGTTTGCCCAAGCTATCCGCTCGGGGCAGATGCCGCCCGGTACGCGCCTGCCGACGCACCGCCAATTGGCCGCCGACCACGGCCTGGCGCTGGTGACTGCCAGCCGCGTGTACACCGAGCTTGAGGCCATGGGCCTGGTCAGTGGCGAAACCGGCCGTGGCACGTTCGTGCGTGAAATCTCGTTGCCGCCGGGGCAGGGCAGTGGGCAGATGCGCTTGGCGACGGGCATGCTCGACCTCAATTTCAATTACCCCTCGCTGCCCGGCCAGGCTGACTTGCTGCGCACAGCGTTGCGCCAATTGGCGCTGTCCGGCGACCTGGAAGCCCTGCTGCGTTACCAGCCTCATGCCGGCCGCTTGCACGAGCGTGCGGCCGTGGCGCGGCACTTGTTGAGTCGCGGGCTGACGGTGGACGGCGAACAGGTGCTGGTGGTCAGTGGCGCCCAACACGGTTTGGCGGTGACGATGATGGCGCTGCTCAAACCCGGCGATGTGATCGCCGTGGATGCCCTGACGTATTCAGGTTTCAAGGTGCTGGCTGAAACCCTGCACCTGGAAATCGTCGCCATCCCGGTCACGCCCGGCGGCCCCGACCTGGAGTTTCTGCGCAGCCTGTGCCGCAAGCGCCCGGTGCGCGCGGTGTACAGCATTCCCACCTTGCACAACCCGCTCGGCTGGGTGATGAGCCTGCCGCAACGTGAGGCGTTGGTTTCAATCGCCCGCCAGCACAACCTGATGATTATTGAAGACGCGGCCTACGCGTTTCTCGCCGCCGATGCGCCACCGCCGCTCGCCACCCTGGCGCCGGAATGCACGGTGTACGTCGGTGGGCTGTCCAAAAGCGTTGCCACGGGCTTGCGGGTCGGGTTTATAGCGGCGCCGGCGGCGTGGGTGAAACGGTTGGAACGCACGATCATGGCCACCACCTGGAACGTGCCCGGCGTGATGAGTGCCATCGCCGTGGCCTGGATCGAGGACGGCACTGTCGCACAGCTGGAGGCGCAAAAACGCGCGGATGCCCAGGCGCGACAAGCGCTGGCGGCACAGGTATTGAACGGGGTGGATTACATCAGTCATCCATCGTCGTACTTTCTGTGGCTGCCCTTGGCGGAAGACGCTCGGGCGGATCAGATTGCGATGGCGTTGCAGCGGCAGAACATTTCGGTGTCCACCGCCGAGCCCTTTGCGGTCTCGGCGTACGTGCCCCATGCGTTGCGCCTGGCGCTAGGCTCGGTCGAGATGCCGGCCTTGCGCGAGGCGCTGGTGAAGGTGCGCGGGGTGGTGGCTTGGTGAGTCGGGCTTAATCAGTATTTGTAAGCCTGACGGCCGATCAGGATCCACTTGCCTTTTTGCTTCTGCCACACCTGAAAGTTGTCGATGTCGGTAGGCGTATCGACGCCACTGTTCACCGCCAGCGCGTGAAAGTGGTTACGCACCAGGGCGGTGTCGCCGTCCAGGGTGATGGTCTGGTTTTGCATTTCGAGAGTTTTAAAAGCGCTGGTGTGTGTTTCAAGGTCAGCGATAAATTGCGCTTTGTTCTGCACTTTGCCGCTGGAGTGACCGTAGGTGAGTTTCTCCGACGTCAGCGCATGCAGCTGCTTGAGGTCCAGGTGCAGCATGGCTTGGGTCAGTTGGTCGACCGCCTGGGCCACCTCTTTCTCGGCGGGGGCCGGCGCAGCGGCGACGTAGCCGGTGAACAGGCACAGAAAACCGATCAGCACTTTGACGTTTTGCATGGGTGTTTCCTTATTCTTGTTAGGGGCGTAGACGACCGCTTGAGTCGTCGTACAACCATGCAATACTTCCATTGGGGAAGGAAAGTAAAATTTCGACATATCTTGAAAAGGTAAGCTTTTAAGGTGTTTTAAGCGGCGATTTTTCTTGTACGACGTCTCAACACATCTATTTTTTACTGCCGGGCCTCTTCGTGACTTCCTGCTCCCCTGGCTCATCGCTATGCTATCGCCAAAATAACAAACCGTCGGAGGGACAAAATGGAATTTGATTGGCACAGCGAAGCCATTACGCGCGCCACCCCGGTGACTCCCCACTACAAAAACACCCAAAACGTGCGCCGTTTCATGCTTGAACACTGCGGTCCCCGGTTTAAGTTCGACCGGCCTTTTATGGCCTGGATTCGCAACGGCGTGCCGAAGACCCTGGGTGATGTCGTGGATGAGTGGCAACGTCGACATTCGGAACCAACACCATGACCCGCGATGAAAAATACCAGGCTGTGCAGCAGCGCATCGGCTACCAATTGGACGAATTGAAGATTGGCGGCAACATGATCGCCGTCTCCCACGGCTGAGTGGCCCATGATTACCCAAGGTATGGCGGAGTTGACCGACTACGGCGTCACGTTGGCGCCGGGCCTGTTGCTGTTTGGCCTGTGGTTTGCACTCACGCCCAGGTCGATGACGGCGCTGCGCATTATGATTTTGCTGGCGGCCTTTGTGTTGATGCGCGACGTGATGACGCCGCTGGGTATGTGGGCGCTCAGTCGCGAGGTGCAGGTTGCGTTCAGCGCCAACGCCTTTGTATTGGCGATGCTGGGCGGGCTTTCAGTGGTGCTGATCATGCTGCTCTCACGGCTCGCGCCGGAGCTGTGGCGGCTGATGCGCTGGACGGTCGGCAACCCGGCCGTTGGCATACTCGTGGGGCTGGCGGTGGGGTGTTTGATCGGTGTGCCATTGCGGGTTTACCAGGGCATCGAGGGGTCGGCGATTCATGGTTACTGGGTCTGGCTGCCGGGCATGGTGGTGTTGGCCTATGGCGCCAATGCGCTGGAAGAGGTGTTGTTTCGCGGGTTTTTGCAGGGTTACCTGGAGCAGCAAATTACCCCCTTGCGGGCGGCGTTGATCAGCGGGGTGGCGTTTGCGGCGTGCCACACGTTCCTGGCACTGAGCGTGACGCAACTGGGCTGGCCGGTGCTGCTGTTTACCCTGGTTGAAGGGTTGGCGTGTGCACTGGTGCGCATGCGCTACGGCGTGCTGGCGGCAATGCTTGCCCACGGCACGGCCATATTGCTGATTGCCGTGCCCCTCATCACCAGATTTTAAATACAGGTGAATGTGGGAGGGGGTTGCTCAGGAGGGCGATCTGCCAGTGGCAACTATGCCGGCTGATCCACCGCATTCGCGAGCAAGCCCGCTCCCACATTTGATTGCATTTCAAGTCAGGGACGGAAAACTGAACGCGGGCAAAATGTGGGAGCGGGCTTGCTCGCGAATGCGGTCTGTCACCCACAAATTGGCCCACTGATCCACCACTATCCCAAGCCAGCTTCCTACATTTTTCCCCCTATTTACTTAGCCCGCTGACAGCGGCGGTGTGCGTGGAGGAATCTGGCGTTTGTTGCCGGTGGCTTCGAATGCTGATGCAAATCTAAGCAGCGCCGAATCGTCATAAGCACGCCCGGCAAATGTCAGCCCCACTGGCATGCCGATATCGGCCATCACGCCCATCGGTACAGTGACTGTCGGCACGCCGAGGTGGCGTATGGCGAGGTTGCCGTTGGCGACCCAGACGCCGTTGCTCCAGGCGATATCAGCCGAGGCTTCGTTGACATCCGCATCCGCCGGGCCCACATCGGCCACGGTTGGAAACAGCACGGCATCCAGCCCCAGCGTGTCCATCCAGTCTTCCAGGTCCAGGCGGCGGGTGTGTTCAAGGCCGCGCAGGCCGTCGGGCAGGGTGGTGATCTCGTTCCACGGCGTAATGCCACGCTCGGCCATGCGCACGTATTCGTCCATGCCGGCGGCCAGGTCGTCTTCGCGGTTGGGCAGGGTGCCGGGGTCGTGGGGGAAGATGTTCGGCCCATCCACATCCGCCAGGCGGTTCAGCGTGGGGTCATCGTTGGCGCGCAGGAAATCATCGAACGCCCAAGCCGACAGTTCCCACAATTCATCGTGCAGAAACGCTTTGGAGACCAAACCACGGGTGAACACCGTCGGCGCGCCGGGGCGGTCGCCTTCGCAGTTGGAGACCAGCGGGAAATCCACCTCGATGACTTCAGCACCGGCGGCTTCAAGTGCCTGGCGTGCGGCTTGCCACAGGTCGATCACCGTGGCGCGGGTGTGGATCTTTTGCCCGGTCGGGCCGCCAATGCCGGGCTTTTCGCTGGTGCCCGCATCCGGGTCAGCATTGATGTACATGCGCGGTACGCCGAAGCGTTTGCCGGCGAGGGCTTCGCTGTTGACGGCCAGCTCAGCATACGACGCCGGGCGCACCGAGGCGACGCTCGGGATCGGCACCCAGGGTTGCAGGCGCCACAGGTCGCCACGGGTGTCGGGGTCTTCAGCGACCACCACGTCGAGCACTTCCAGCAGGTCGGCCATGGTGCGCGCGAACGGCACGACCACATCCATGGTCGGCGTCAACGGCCAGTTGCCGCGCACCGAGATCACTCCACGCGACGGCGTGTAGGCACACAAGCCATTGTTGGACGCCGGGCCGCGCCCGCTGGACCAGGTTTCTTCGGCCAGGCCGAACGCGGCGAAGCTTGCCGCCGTTGCAGTGCCAGCGCCATTGGACGAGCCCGAGGCGAACGGTGCCGTCAGGAAGTCTGCGTTGTAGGGGCTTTCTGCACGGCCATACACACCGCGCTGCATTCCGCCGTTGGCCATCGGCGGCATATTGGTCTTGCCCAGGCAGATGGCGCCGCCGGCGCGCAGGCGCTCGATGGTGAAGGCGTCGCGATGGGCGATGAGCTTGGCGAAGGCCGGGCTGCCGGATGCAGCGGTCAGGCCCTTCACCAGGTAGCTGTCTTTGGCAGTGTAGGGAATGCCATCCAGTGGCCCCAGAGTTTCGCCCTTGGCGCGGCGCGCATCGGACGCCTCGGCTTCCTTGAGGGCTTCGGGGTTGCGCACCACCACGGCGTTCAGCGCGGTGGCGGTCTGCGGGCCATCGTAGGCATCGATCCGCGCGAGGTACGCCTGGACCAGTTCAACGGCCGTGGTCTGGCCACTTTCAAGCGCAGCGCGCAATTGCGCAATGGAGACTTCGGTAACTTGCATCAGGTTTTTTTCGCCGCCTTCACGTGGGAGGTATGGCGGCAGTCTACGTACAGATATTTCACAAAACCAGCGCGGCATGGTCCGCATAAGCGGCGCGCATGATTTGCCACGTGGCCTCGTCTGCGGGAATCAGATGTTCGATGCGCAGAGAGCTGAGCGTGATGTCCTGAGGCATGCCGAAGGTGGTGAAGGTGGACAGAAAGTTCAGCTCGCCCCGGGTTGAACGCACGCGTGTGAGTACCAGTGGCGGCGGGTGTGTGGGCGGTTCGCTGTTGGTCGGCAACGGCAAGCTCGCCAGCAACGTGGCCAACGCCGGGTTGCCCAGCGCTTCGCGGGTTGCTCGTTGCCAGGCGAGGGTGCGGATTTCTCCGGCGTTGATCAGGTGATCGCCGAGGCCGCCCGCTTGCTCCTACCGTTTCGACCGATTGAGGCTTCAACCTAGGTAAGACGCGAGGCGCGCTTACACGCCCTTTGTCGACGGTAACAGCACCGTCAAAATGCCCACCAGCGGCAGGAACGAACATATCTTGTAGACATACTCGATGCCGTGGCTGTCAGCAAGCAAGCCCAGCAACGCCGCACCAATCCCGCTGAAGCCGAACATCAAGCCGAAGAACACACCTGCAATCATGCCCACATTGCCCGGCACCAGTTCCTGGGCGAACACCACGATGGCCGAGAACGCCGAGGCCAGAACAAAGCCGATGATCACGCTGAGGACAGCGGTCCAGAACAGGTCGACGTAGGGCAGGGCAAGGGTGAACGGCGCGGCGCCGAGGATCGAGAACCAGATGACTTTCTTGCGGCCGATCTTGTCGCCGATCGGGCCGCCGGCGAAGGTGCCCACTGCGACGGCGCCGAGAAACAGGAACAGGTACATCTGCGAGCTGGCGACCGACAGCTGGAATTTTTCAATCAGGTAAAAGGTGAAGTAGCTGGTCAGGCTGGTCATGTAGAAATACTTGGAGAACACCAGCATGGCCAACACCACCAGGGCGAAGGTCACGCGGCCTTTTGACAGGCCGTGAGTGGCTTTGCCGCCGCTCTTGAGCTTGAACAGGTTGAGGTGGTTGCGGTACCAGCGGCTCAGGCCATACAGCACCAGAATGGCGAACACGGCGAACAGCCCGAACCAGGCAATGTGGCTTTGGCCGTAGGGAATGATGATCGCCGCCGCCAGCAACGGGCCGAAGGCGCTGCCGGTGTTGCCGCCGACCTGGAAGGTCGATTGCGCCAGGCCATACCGCCCGCCGGAGGCCAAACGCGCGACCCGTGAGGTTTCCGGGTGGAAGGTCGAGGAGCCAACACCGACCAGCGCTGCCGCGAGCAGAATCATCGGGAAGCTGCCGACAAACGCCAGCATCAAAATGCCGATCAAGGTGCTGATCATGCCCGCCGGTAACAGCCACGGCTTGGGATAGCGGTCGGTGTGGTAGCCGATCCACGGCTGCAGCAGGGAGGCGGTCAGTTGGAAGGTCAGGGTGATCAGCCCCACTTGGGTGAAGCTCAGGCCGTAGTTGGCCTTGAGCATCGGGTAAATCGAGGGCAGCACGGCCTGGATCAGGTCATTGATCATGTGCGCCAGGGCGCAGGCGCCCAGGACGCGCATGACCAACGGGCTTATCTGGGGCGTAGTGGTTGCAGCGGCGGGTGACGCGGTCAGGGTCGACATGCAGGCATTCCATACAAGGCAGCGAACAAAGACAGACGGTACTTAAGCCGTCTGCCCATTTCAAAATATTTCGACGGTTATGCTAAATTCAGTGAAAATGCCTGTCTCGCGAAATTCGGGATACAACTAGCGCAAAAAGGGCGAAATGGTTAAATCACTGGATGCATTTTTGCGCGAGATCGATGAAGGCGACTGGGCCGTCATCAGTTCCGCCACCGATTACCCGGAGAACTGGGTGATCCCGGACCACAGCCACGAGAAGCACCAATTGCTGTATGCCATCGAGGGCGTGATGGTAGTGCACTCGGCGCAGAACCAGTGGACGGTGCCACCCAATCGCGGGTTCTGGATGCCGAGCGGGCAAGTCCATTCGTTGCGGTGCGTGGGCACGTTGAAGATGCGCAGCGTGTTTGTGCGCCCCGGCAGCTTCCCGAACCTGCCGACCGAGACCAAGGCGGTCAGCGTCTCGCCGCTGCTCAGTGAGCTGATCAAGGCCTCCGTCAGCCTGAAACCACCGTATGCCGAGGATTCCCGCGATGCGCGGATCATGCACCTGATCCTGGATGAACTGGCGATCCTGCCGGCGCTGCCGCTGTCGCTTCCCCAGCCAGCCGACGTGCGCATCAATACCATCTGCCTGGCCTGGCAAGCGGACCCGGGTGATGCTTCGACGGTGGCCGATTGGAGTGATCGACTGGCGTTGGACCAAAAAACCATCCAGCGATTGTTTCGCAAGGAAACCGGATTGACGTTCGGTCAATGGCGCCAACAGGCACGGTTGCTGTTGGCGCTGGAACGCATAGCGGTAGGGGAGAAGATCATCGATGTAGCCATCGAACTGGGCTACGAAAGCCCGAGTGCCTTTACCAGCATGTTCAAGAAACAGTTTGGCAAGACACCGAGTCAGTTTTTCAGGTAGGGCGCACAAACGCCGAGGCTCGCGATGGCTGGCGCGAGGCGCTATAGGCCAATAGCCCGGCAATGCCCAAACACGCCGCACTCAGTTCGAACGTGGCCTGAAAGCCGCGCAGGTCGAATACCAACCCACCCACTGTAGCGCCGCAGGCAATTGCCAACTGAATAGTGGCGACCATCAGCCCGCCGCCGGCCTCCGCGTCGTCGGGCAGTACCCTCGACAGCCATGTCCACCAGCCCACGGGCGCGGCGGTGGCCACCAGGCCCCAGGCGCCGAGCAACAGTGTGGTCATCCACGGCGAGTCGCCGAATGCGACCAGCGCCAAGGCAATCAGCGCCATCAACAGCGGAATAACAATCAAGGTTCGGTAGAGCTGGTTGTGCAGGAAGCGCTCGATCAGGCATGTCCCCGTAAAGCCGGCCACGCCCAGTACCAGCAGCATCAGCGACAACTCCGTCACGCTGACTCGAGTGACGTTTTCCAGAAACGGCCGCAGGTAGGTGAAGAGCATGAACTGGCCCATAAAAAACACGCTCACTGCCAACATGCCCAAGGCGACTGGCGCCTGCTTCATCAAGCGGAACACGCCGCCGGTGTTTGCACCGCTGCCCGGTTTAATCGAGGGCAGGCTGACCAGCAGCCACACCAGCGCGATCACGGCCACCGGCACCACGCAGAAAAACGCCCCACGCCAGCCAATCAGCCCGCCGAGGAAACTGCCCAGCGGCGCAGCAACCACGGTTGCCAATGCATTGCCGCCATTGACGATGGCCAACGCGCGGGGCACTTGGGCTTGCGGCACCAGGCGCATCGCAGTGGCGGCCGACAGTGACCAAAAGCCGCCGATGGCGACGCCTATCAAGGCTCGGCCGAGCATGAAGATCAGGTAGTTCGGCGCCAGCGCCACCACTGTTCCAGATACGATCATCAGCAGCGTGAGCCCGACCAGCAGGTGCCTGCGCTCCATACGCGCGGCGATGCGTGCAATCACCAGGCTGGTCAGCAACGCAAACAGCCCCGACACCGAAATGCCCTGGCCCGCCTGGCCTTCGGAAATATGCAAGTCGGCCGCCAGCGGGGTCAGCAAACTCACGGGCATGAATTCGGAGGCGACCAGTGCAAACGCTGCCAGCGACATGGCAAGCACGGCGCCCCAGTTCTGCTTGGGAGGATGAGTGGGCATGTGTTTAATCCTGTGTTGCGCCAAATCCGGGGCCCCACGCAGGCCCCAGGCCGAGACGGTTATTTCAAGTTGCTTTTGAAGAAAGCAGTGAGGGTGGCGAAGGGGATCAAGTTGACTCGGTCATACAGGTCTACATGCCCTGCGCCCGGGATGATCACCAACTCCTTGGGTTCGGAAGCGCGTCGATAGGCTTCTTCACTGAACTCGCGCGAGTGCGCGTTGGCGCCTGCAATGAGTAACAGCGGGCGTGGCGAGATCGACTCAATGTCGTTGAACGGGTAGAAGTTCATGAACTTCACATTGCTGGTCAGCGTCGGCCTGGTGGTGGTGTGTGCCGATGCGCCGGCAGGCGTGACTTCGCCGCGCGGGGTGCGATAGAAGTCAAAGAACTCATCGCCAATCGGGTTGCCGGTCAGTGTCAGCGGAGTGCCGCCGGTGTAAAGGATTTCACCGCCCTGAAATTCCACATAACGCTGATTGGCCGCTTGCACAAGAACCTGCTGGCGCTGCGCCTGGGTGACGCTGTGCTTGAGGCCATCACGGTTGGCCGCGCCCATGTCGTACATGCTCACCGTGGCAATGGCTTTGAGGCGTGGATCGATTTTCGCCGCGCTGATCGCGAAGCTGCCACTGCCGCACACACCGATTACGCCGATGCGTTGGCGGTCCACAAACGGGCGGGTTCCGAGAAAGTCCACGGCGGCGCTGAAATCTTCGGTGTAGAGGTCCGGGGACACGGCGTTGCGCGGCGTGCCTGCGCTTTCACCCCAAAATGACAGGTCCAGGGACAGCGTAACGAAACCCTGTTCGGCCATTTTGGTGGCGTAGAGGTTGGCACTCTGCTCTTTGACGGCGCCCATGGGGTGGCCGACGATAATGGCGGCCTGTTTGGCGGCTTGATTCAGACCTTTGGGTATGAACAGGTTGCCGGCCACCTGCATGCCATATTGATTGTTGAAAGTGACCTTTTCGACGGTCACCTGTTCGCTTGTGTAGAAGTTGTCGGCACCGTTGGACATATCGGCTCCCAGTGAAGAAAAAGAAGTGATCAGCAAACCCAGGGCGAGCATGAAGGCTTTCATTGAAGGTTCCTTGGCGGGGTGGGTCTGCACATTTTCCTCATCGCAGGCGCTGTTCTGTAGTGCGTTCCGCTGGATTACTTGCCTGATCCTCTGACTCTTGCTGCAGGCCGGGGACGTGCGTGCGCGGGCAGGGTAAAGTTCGGGAAAGATTCGAAAGGGCTTGTTATGACGATCAACCAAACGCCTCTCGCCGCGCTGATTCAAGCTATCGGCTCACGTATCGCCACGCCCGGCGATTACCCCATGCCGATCCCCGGCCTGGGGTTTTATCGGCGTGACAAGCCGGCAACGCCGGTGGTGTGCATGGTGGAGCCGTGCATCGTTCTGGTGGCCCAGGGCGAGAAGCGAATGTGGGTCGGTGGTGAAGGCTACCCGTACGACGCGTCGCGCTTTCTGGTGACGTCGCTGGACATTCCCGCCAACTCCGAAGTGCTCCTCGCCAGTGCGCAGCAACCGTGCCTGGGGCTTACCTTCAAGCTGGACCTGCGCATCCTTGCCGAGCTGATCGCGCAAAGTGAGATGCCGCCCAAGCGCGAGCGAGAGCTGTTGAAAGGGGTGGGGATCGGCACGGTAACCGAGGGCATGCTCGCGTCATTCGCACGTTTGGTGGCGCTGCTGGATGAGCCTGAAGCCATCCCGATATTGGCGCCGTTGATCCAGCGCGAAATTCACTATCGTCTGTTGCAGAGCGACCAATCCGGCCGACTGCGCCAGATCTGCTCCATTGATGGTCACGGCTATCGGATTGCCAAGGCGATTGACTGGCTGAAGCTCAATTACGCCACAGCGCTGCGTGTGGACGAACTGGCCGCGCGCGTACAGATGAGCGCGGCCACCTTTCACCATCACTTTCGTCAGTTGACGGCGATGAGCCCACTGCAATATCAGAAATGGCTGCGCTTGAACGAGGCGCGAAGGCTGATGCTCAATGAGCATCAGGACGTATCAGGGGCGGCGTACACCGTCGGCTATGAGAGCCCTTCCCAGTTCAGCCGCGAATATAGCCGGTTGTTTGGGGATTCGCCCAAGCGCGATATTGCCGCATTGCGAGGCAAGGCCGGTGTCAGCGTTCAGTCGACAGATTAGCGAAGAAAATACAGCCGACCAGCCGCGCGAACAGGCTCAGGGTTTCCGGCAGGTTGGGGTCATCAAACAACATGGCCCTTGAGTCCAGGGCACACAGGGCGCCAAACAAACGGCCATCCGGCAGGAAAATCGGCGCGCCTGCGTAGCTTTCAATCTCGAACCGCTTGACCACCGGGCGCGTAGCAAAACGACCGTCCTGGCTGATCTGCGGAATAAACAACGCCTGGGGATTGATACAGAATTCGCTGCACAGGGTGGTTTCCAGCATCAGCACATCCTCAGCGCTGATGCCCATGTTCATGGGGTCGTAGGCCGAGCACACCACCCATTCAAGGTCGGTGAACTTGGCAATACCGGCAAAACGCATGCCGGTCAGGCGGGTGACCAAATGCAGGATGCTGGTGGTCGCTTCGATTTCTGCGATGGCAGCGCGCTCATCGGCGCTGAGCAACGCGTTTGCTGCGATGACACTTGGAACCATGCTGTGACACTCCAATGACGTGGTGGCCTGGGCCACCACGCACCGTCAGGCTTTAATTAATTCGCGGATGTTGCTGCACCAGATTCTGGCGCTTGGCTTCCAGTTCGGCAATCTCGGCATCGATGTCTTCGATCTTCTGCTCGATATTGTCGTGGTGCTCTTGCAGCAATTCCTTCGCTTCTTCCATGTCCGAGGCGGCCGGTGCTGCGCCGCGCAGAGGCTTGTTGGCGGTTTCCTTCATGGTCAGGCCGGTGATCAGGCCGACCACGGCAAACACCATCAAATAATAGGCGGGCATGTACAAATCGCCAGTGCTTTCAACCATCCAGGCCACCGCGGTAGGGGTGAGGCCTGCGATCAATACCGAGACGTTGAACGCGCTCGCCAGTGCACTGTAGCGCAGATGGGTGGGGAACATTGCGGGGAGCGTCGAGGCCATCACGCCGATAAAGAAGTTGAGGATCACCGCAAGAATCAGCAGGCCGGCGAAAATCAGCCCGATCTTGCCGCTGGTGATCAGCATGAACGCCGGAATGGACAGGAACAGCAGGCCGACGCTGCCAGCGATGATGAACGGCTTGCGGCCGATTTTATCGCTGATAAACCCAATGAACGGCTGCACAAACAGCATGCCGACCATGATTGCGATGATGATCAGTACGCCGCTGTTTTCCTTGTAATGCAGGTTATGCGACAGGTAGCTGGGCATGTAGGTGAGCAGCATGTAATAGGTCACGTTGGTGGCTGCGACGATACCGATGCAGGTCAGCAGGCTGCGCCAGTGCTTGGTCGCAACTTCCTTGAACGAGACTTTGGGGCCGTGGGTCAGGCCTTCGCGGTCGCCTTGTTCGAGTTTGTCCATGTGCTGCTGAAACGCTGGTGTTTCTTCCAGGGCGTGGCGCAGGTACAGGCCGATGATGCCCAGGGGCAGGGCGAGGAAGAACGGCAGGCGCCAGCCCCAGGACTCGAAGTCCGCTTCGCCGAGTACGCTGGAAATCAGCACCACGACGCCGGCGCCGAGTACGAAACCGGCGATGGAGCCGAAGTCGAGCCAACTGCCGAGGAACCCGCGTTTGCGGTCTGGCGCGTATTCGGCAACGAAGATCGAGGCGCCGGTGTATTCACCGCCGACCGAGAAGCCCTGGGCCATTTTGCACACCAGCAGCAAGATCGGCGCCCAGATGCCAATCGAGGCATAGGACGGGATAAGGCCGATGGCGAAGGTACTCAGGGACATGATCACGATGGTGGCGGCGAGCACCTTCTGCCGCCCGTATTTGTCGCCCAGTGAACCAAAGAACAGGCCGCCCAGTGGGCGAATCAAAAACGGCACCGAGAAGGTGCCCAGCGCTGCGATCATTTGCACGCTCGGGGAAGCGTCGGGGAAGAACACTTTGCCGAGAACATAGGCGACAAACCCGTAGACGCCGAAGTCGAACCATTCCATGGCGTTACCCAGTGCGGCGGCGGTAATCGCCTTGCGCACCTTGGCATCGTCGACGATGGTGATGTCTTTCAATCCGATGGGATTGACGCTTTTCTTACGTGATTTCATGCGGACCACTCTAAATCTGAACAGGGGAGGTGCCATCGCAGCGATGGCACCGCTCTGTCAGTTCAGATACAAGACGACACGAAATAATTCACCGCTAATTGCGTTTTTTTGCCGGTGAGATCAGCTTCAGCCATCCTCGAAGGAGTTAATCGATGCACGGTGCCACTTCCCGTTTGATCTATCGCCAGCCAGAGCCCGGCGACGTGCATCGATTGTTCGCGATCTTCGGCGATCCGCAGACCAACCTGTTTAACCCCGGCGGGCCGATGGCAAGCCTGGCCGACGCACAACGCCTGCTTGATCGCTGGCTCGAACAGTGGGCAACTCAGGGCTATGGCTGGTGGGCCATTGCGCTAAGGGCGCGGCCTGAACACATCATCGGTTTTGGCGGCGTCGCGCCACTCAACTATCTCACCGAGCGACGCATCAACCTCGGCTACCGGTTCGCCGTAGAAGCCTGGGGGCAGGGTTATGCCACCGAAGTCGGCCGTGATGCGCTGGTGCTGGCCTTTGAGACCCTCGGTTTGCCTGAAGTATTCGGGTTGGTGCGGCCGGATCACGCCGCCTCTATCCGCGTGCTGGAAAAGCTCGGCATGCAGCGCTTTGGCGAGCTGGATGATGTACCGGGCAAACCACCGAGCCTGGTGTTCAGGCTTTGTCATCCTACAACTGCAATTTCCTGATCATTTCTAAGGGCTAGCAGTAGCTCGATTGGCGGCAATCTTTGCGATTGACACCGATTAGGTAGCTCGATATAAAAGCCATAGTTGTACGACGACATATGACGTTACATATGTCCTACCTAACAAAAATAAAAAGTGATGCCATGAATTTAAATGAGCCAATCAACGCCCATCGCGTCGGCCAGGCCGTCGGCAACTATCGCTGGACCATCTGCGCGATGTTGTTCTTTGCCACCACCGTCAATTACCTCGACCGCCAAGTGCTCAGCCTGCTGGCGCCGCAACTGTCGACGCAATTTGGCTGGAGCAACACCGACTACGCCAACATTGCTGCTGTGTTCCAGTTTGTCTATGCGATTTCCATGCTGTTCGCCGGGCGCTTTGTCGACAAGATCGGCACCAAGGCCGCCTACGTCGTGGCGATTGGTATCTGGTCCACGGGCGCCATCATGCATGCCTTCGCGGTTCCGATGGGCGAGGGCATCGCGGCGGTAAGCGGTGCGATCGGCCTGGCGGTGATTCCGGTGTCGATTGCCGGTTTCATGCTGTCACGCGCTGTGCTGGCAATTGGGGAGGCGGGTAACTTCCCCATCGCGATCAAGGCGACTGCCGAATACTTCCCCAAGAAAGAACGCTCCCTGGCCACCGGTATTTTCAACTCCGGTGCCAACGTCGGCGCGATTCTGGCGCCGATTTGCGTGCCATTGATTGCCGGGATGTGGGGCTGGGAAGCCGCGTTTATGGTCATCGGCATGCTCGGTTTTGTCTGGGTGGCCGTGTGGTCGGCGCTCTATCAGACGCCCGATCAGCAAAAACGCTTGTCGGCTGAAGAACTCGCCTACATCCGCAGCGACCAGACCGTACAGCCGTTTACGCCTGCGCCGGCCGGTACAACCGTGAAGAAAGTGTCGTGGTTCCAGCTGCTGACCTACCGCCAGACCTGGGCGTTTGCCTTCGGCAAGTTCATGACCGATGGCGTGTGGTGGTTCTTTCTGTTCTGGCTGCCGACCTACCTGTCAGCGCAATACGGCATGAAAGGCGCAGACATCGTGATGCCACTGGCCGTGCTGTACAGCATGACCATGGTTGGCAGCATCGGCGGCGGCTGGTTCCCCAGCTACTTTATGGCCCGTGGCGACGCACCGTATGACGGCCGTATGAAAGCCATGCTGGTGATCGCGTTGTTCCCGTTGGTGGTGTTGCTGGCGCAACCGTTTGGTTACATCAGCTTCTGGGTGCCGGTATTGCTGATCGGCGTGGGCGCCTCGGCGCATCAGGCGTGGTCGTGCAACATCTTCACCACGGTCTCCGACATGTTCCCGCAGAAAACCGTGGCGTCGGTGGTGGGTATCGGCGGCATGGCCGGCGGTTTGGGCGGTGTGGTGATGACCAAGATTGGCGGCTGGGTATTCGACTACTACAAGTCCATCAATGACATTCACACCGGCTACATGATCATGTTTGCGATCTGCGCGCTGGCGTACCTGGTGGCGTGGAGCGTGATGAAAGCGCTGGTGCCGCGCCACAAGGAAATCACTGACTTGTAAGGGATGAGTTCCCGCGCTGCCGAGCAGCGCGGGAAGGTTTGACGCTTAGCGGTTGCGTGTGACGCGCCAGACGGTGTTGGCCAAATCATCGGCAATGATCAGCGCACCCTTTGGATCTACGGTGACGCCCACCGGGCGCCCACGGGTCTTGCCGTCATCGCCACGGAAACCGGTGGCAAAATCGATCGGCTCACCCGACGGTTTGCCATTGCTGAACGGTACAAAGATCACCTTGTAGCCCACCGGGCTGTCGCGGTTCCAACTGCCGTGTTCGCCGACAAACACGCCGTCGGCAAATTTCTCACCCATCTCAGGAATGGAGAAGTCCACGCCCAATGCCGCCACGTGGGAGCCCAGGCTGTAATCGGGCTTAGTGGCGGCCGCGACTTTTGCCGGGTTCTGCGGTTGGGCGCGCGGGTCGACGTTCTGGCCCCAGTAGCTGTAAGGCCAGCCGTAGAACGCGCCTTCGCGCACGGAGGTCAGGTAATCGGGAACGAGGTCGGGGCCCAGTTCGTCGCGTTCGTTAACCACTGTCCACAGTTGCCCGGAACCGGGTTGAATGGTCAGCGCTGTCGGGTTGCGCAGGCCGGTGGCGTAGGGTTTGTGTGCGCCGCTGGCTGCGTCTACCTGCCAGACCATCGCACGGTCGATTTCCACTTCCATGCCGCGTTCGGTGACGTTGCTGTTGGAGCCGATGCCCACATACAACTGTCGCCCATCGGCGCTGATGGCCAGGGATTTGGTCCAGTGGTGGTTGATCTGCGCAGGCAGGTCGGTGATCTTGCTCGGCGGGCCGCTGGCTTTGGTCTGGCCGTCGGCATAGTCGAAGCTCACCAGCGCGTCCTGGTTGGCCACGTAGAGTTTGCCGTTCGCAAACGCCAGGCCGTAGGGCGCATTGAGGTTGTCGGCGAATACGGTTTTCAGCTCGTACGTGCCGTCACCGTCGGCATCGCGCAACAGGGTGAGGCGGTTGCCGCTTTTGACCTTGGTGTTGCCTTCAGCCTTGATCAGGCTGGCGATCACATCCTTGGGCTTGAGCTTGGCCGCGCTGCCGCCGCGGCCTTCGGCCACCAAAATGTCGCCGTTGGGCAGTACCAGCGTCTGGCGCGGGATGGCCAGGTCGGTGGCGATGGCGGTCACGCTGTAACCTTCCGGAACCTTGGGCTTCTGGTCGCCCCAGGGAGCAGGTTCGGCAATCTTCATGCTTGGCAACAGGCTGCTTTGTTGCTCCGGCAACTTGGGATCCGGGCCGCGAGCCTGAGTCTTGTCACCTTCGCCACCGCAGGCGGTCAACAACAGCGCGGCGCTTAACAGGGTCAGTGTGTTGGACGTTTTCATTTGGCACCTCCCGAACGCAGGCCGGTCCAGGTGGCGGCGAGCGCCAGCACGGTGACGATCACCGATAGCACCAAACCTGTCGGCATGGCAGCGTAAGCGTCTTTGGCATGCTGAAACGCGTTGATCAGCCCGAGCACAAAGGTCGCCAACAGCAACAGCACATACAGCGTGGGCTGCCCAGCTTTGCGTTCAGCGCGAAGCAGGTTGACCAGCGCAAACAAAAACGCAAAACCTGCGAACACCAGCGCGCCGGCGATCAGCCAGGAGGCGAAGTTAGCCCATTGAATCTGGAAGGTTTGAGTGTAGGCAATGTCACTGAGCAAGGCACCGAGGAACAATGGCACGGTGCCGGCGAGCAGGGTCGCATGCAGCGGCCCGGGTGTGTGGCGGTAGACGAGAAGGGTGGACATGAGGTGGCGGCTCCTTGTTGTACAACGCCCCTGGGGTCGGGGCAGCGCATAGGAGATGAGCCTTGGGCGTGTAAGAAAGTTCACCGGGGTTACGTGTCGAAATGTTTTTCGAACCAGCCCGCGTACGGCGTATTTTTAACCTGGCAGCGATTGAAATCCGGGCTGCCATCGCTCCACCATATGGGGCCGCGTTCGCCCAGCGCGACCTTGGCCTGTTGCACGTCGCGCCTGGCGTCCTTCAATGCGCTGGCATCGCCGCTGGCCTTGGCGGCTTTCACCGCCCGACGCGCGTCCATCAGCGCGTTCACCCACCTTTGGCGCTCATCTTCTTCCAATGCAGGGTTGGTGCTGCGCCACAGCTGGCCCTTGACGATGAAGTAGCGGCCGTCCGGCGTGTTAATCATGGTGCCGGCGCACCACGCGCAACACGCCCCACATCATCGACATCATGATTGCCAGCCAACCGGCGAACAGGCTGAAGAGTGTCATTGCAAGGTTCATCGCAACCTCCATTACGTTGTCGTCCTTATAGGTGACCGCCGGCCAAAATCAGGATTCAACTTAATTTACAGATGGCATCTGTGGAGTGAACCCGTGGCGGGGTTACTGACCTAAGGCCCTATAATCCCCACCTTTTGCTCATCACCAGGCGTTCCCATGACCCACCCTCGCATCGGCTTCGTGTGCCAATACAAGCATCCCGAGCGCCGCTTCGACATCATGATTGAAGCCAAGAACAAGAACGTGGCCTCTTAGGGGTTTTACCAGCACTGGCAGCGAAGCCTGCAGTAGGTACCTGAGGCTAGGGAGGTCGTTGCGCCCGCGCGCATCGGCGGTCATGCTCCTTCTCCTGACAAAAGGAACCGCCCCATGCCCACCCTGCACCTGCTCTGCGGCAAGATCGCCTCCGGCAAATCCACCTTCGCCAACACCCTCGCAACCGAACACGCCGCTATTTTGCTCAGCGAAGACGCGTGGCTGGCGCAGCTGTATCCCGGCGAGATCCTGTCCATCGCTGACTACGTGCGCAGCGCCCAGCGGGTTCGCGGGGTCTTGGGGCCGCTGGTGATAGACCTGCTGCGGTCCGGCGTGAGCGTGGTGTTGGATGTTCCTGCCAACACACGGGCCAACCGCGAATGGCTACTGGGTTTGGCGCAGTCGGCCGAAGTGCCGCACCGCCTGCATTACCTTGAACTGGACGACGCCACGTGCCGTGCCCGGTTGCATGCGCGCAATGCGGGTGGGCAGCATGACTTTGCCGCCACCGATGCCGAGTTCGATCTGATCACGCAGCACTTCTGTGTGCCGACTCAGGAGGAAGGCTTGGTGATTGAGGTGCATCGTCCATGAATAATGAACACCCAGTAGGCTTGGACGCCGATGGCTACGTCCTCAGCATTGCCGATGGCCCGGTGCAACCTGAATTCCAGTCGCTGCTGGAGGATGTGTGCCTGAGCCTTTCCCAGCCTGCATTGGGCTTGGAAGGCATCTACCTCTACGGCAGCGTGGCGCGGGGTGATGCGAGTGCCGGTCGTTCAGACCTTGACCTCACACTGGTGCTGCGCGACCCGCCGGATTCGCAGGTGCTCGAAGCGCTGGAACTGACCCGGCTGGCGCTGCAGAAACGGCACCCGGAAGTGACCAAAATCGATGTCGACATTGGCCACCGCAGCGAAGTGCTGGCACTCGAAAACGCGAACAAATGGGGTTTTTGGCTCAAGCATCATTGCCGATGTGTGTGGGGGGATGACCTCTCATTACAATTTGAGCGGTTTCGCCCATCGCGGGAAATCGCCCTGGCGCTCAATGGTGATTTCGCACACGTGCTGTCGGCTTATTGCACGCGTATCGAACAGGCCGAGTCCGTAGAGCAGCGGCTTACCCTGGAGCGCGAAGCCTCACGCAAGCTGATTCGCGCGACGCACACACTACGCGCGCAAGACGCGTCGGGCTGGCCACACACCCTGGAAGAACACGTGGCGTTATTCGTCCAGCATTACCCGGCGATGCGCATCCAGATTGCGTTCTTTCTGTTTGAAGCCCGCAACCCCAGTGCCGAGGGCGAGGCGTTCGTGGCACGCCTGAAGACCTTTGTGGCCTGGATGGTTTTACAACAGAAGTAGCGAGGGAAGGGCGGATGGGCAGCGGGCTTGTTGTGGCGAGCGGGCTTGCCCCGCGTTGGGCTGCGTAGCAGCCCCTCCCAGAATCCCCGCAATTCCCGGATATTACGCAGCGTCTGGTTTTGGGGCTGCTTCGCAGCCCAACGCGGGGCAAGCCCGCTCGCCACAATGGCCTTTCGACGCTGCGCTTTTCAGCGCAGGATCGAGTCGTCCTTGATCTCATCGGCAAACTTGCGCATCAAACGCACCAGGTTATCGAAGTCGCCTTCCTCCCAGGTGGAGAAGATCGACACGCCCATGCGCTCGCGCGCCGCGTCAACCTTGTCGGTCATACCTTTACCTTTTTCGGTGATCACCGACTCGCGCACGCGACGGTCAACCGCGCTTTCCTGGCGCAAGATCAAACCGAGGGTCTCCAGTTTCGCCACTTGGCGGCTGACCGTGGTGTAGTCGCGGCCCACGCGGTCAGCCAGCTCCACCACGCCAATCGGTCCCAGCCGTTCAACCAGCACCAGCAATGGAAACAGCGCGCGGTCCAGGGCAATTCCGGCCTCGCGCACCATCGCTTCATCGCGCTGGGGGCGGTTCATCACCCCGACAATCTCAACCAGCGACCCATGCAAGTCACGCAGCTGAGCGCTTATATGTGCTTTTTGCACGCTTTTTCTTGACACTGTTTGCCTTCCTCTTAATATGTGCGTATTGCACATATAGGTGGTCCTGATGAACGCACGATACGCTGTCGATGTTCTGATTTGTGGTGCCGGTGCGGCCGGTTTGACCCTGGCGATCGACCTGGCCAGACGCGGCGTACGCTTTCGTCTGATCGAGAAAAACCACCAGCCTTTCCATGGTTCCCGTGGCAAAGGTATTCAGCCCCGATCCCAGGAAATTTTCGAAGACCTGGGCGTACTCGACCGCCTTTTTGCAGTGGGTGGAGTCTATCCGACTGAGCGACGCTACCGCGACGATGGCAGTTACATTGACGCCGATTCCATCGAGCACACTGCCGCAACGTCGTCCGAGCCTTACACGCAGCCATTGATGGTGCCGCAATTTCTGACCGAGCAGGTGCTGCGCGAGCGTTTGCTCGAGCTGGGCCATCGGCCAGCCTTCGGGTGTGAACTGGTTGGGTTTGAGCCGGACGCTGACGGCGTCAGCGCGCAGTTGATGACAGACAACGGCCCGCAAACCCTGCGGGCACGCTGGCTGGTGGGCGCGGATGGCGGCCGCAGCTTTGTGCGGCATGCGCTGGATATCGGCTTTCCCGGCAAAACCCTCGGCGTGCGCGCATTGGTGGCGGATGTGCAGTTGTCCGGCCTTTGCGCGGACTACTGGCACCGTTTCGGCGAAGGCGACAGTCAGCGCCAGATCATGATTTGCCCACTCGCGCGCACCGGACTGTTCCAGATTCAGGCGCCGGTGCCCCTGGACGCCGACGTCGACCTCAGCGCCGAGGGGCTGGCCGCGATAGTTGCCCAGCGCACCGGGCGCGACGACATCCAGGTGCATAGGGTGTCGTGGGCGTCGGCCTACAGCATGAACGCGCGGTTGGCCGACAGGTACCGCGTCGGGCCGGCGTTTCTGGTGGGCGACGCTGCGCATATTCATCCGCCGACCGGTGGTCAGGGGCTCAACACCAGCGTGCAGGACGCCTACAACCTCGGCTGGAAACTCGCGGCAGTGGCGGGCGGTGCGCCAGAGGCGTTGCTCGACAGCTACGAAGAGGAGCGGCGCCCGGTTGCGGCGTCGGTGCTCGGTTTGGCGAGCAAACTGCTGGATAACGCGAGTCGGGGCGACATGCGCCGGGGCAAAGAAGTGTTTCAGCTGGATATTGGTTACGCGCAATCGTCCATGACGCTGACGCAAACGGCGCGTGACGGCAGGGTGTGTGCCGGCGACCGAGCGCCCGATGCAACGCTGCGCGGTGCTTGCGGGGCCTCCTTGCGGTTGTTCGACCTGCTTCGGGGGGCGCATTGGACGCTGTTAAATTACGGCGCTACACCGGGCGCTGTGTCGCCTCGGCCTGGGTTGCAGATCCACCACGTCGGCCCGCAAGGCGACGTGATCGACGACTTGGGCCAGGTTCAACGCGCCTACGCCCTGGCTGCAGGTGACCTGGTGTTGGTTCGCCCGGATGGCTACATCGGCGCGATCGTCGCGTCCGACGAAATCGAACGGTTGGAGGGCTACCTGGCGCAAGGAGGCCTCACCGCCGTCATACCGGAATAAGCCCCGCGTCCTGATAGCTCTGGACCAGTTCGTCATACAGGCTCATGTCGGCACGCGTGCGAGCGATCAACTGCGCGCCGGCGATGGCGGTATAGATCGCCCGGGCGCGGCGCTGGCAGAGCTCGGCATTGCCCCATTCCATCTCGGTGAGCAGCGCCGTCAGCCACGCGATGTTGATATCGGCAAACGCCAGTACCTCGCGCTTCACGGGCTCGGGCAGGTCCTGGTATTCGGCCGCCATGAAGCTGGCCAGGCACAACCGATTGTTGTTTTCCAGGGACTGCCGAAAGATATCGGGATAGCGCCGCAGGCCGTGCAGCGGGTCCGGGTTCTCCTGACGGATTGCTTCAAGCGTTGCGGCGGCATCTTCCCAATAGCGCTTGGCGACGGCGGCGCCAAGGTCGGCCTTGCTGGGGAAGTGGTAATAGATACTCGCGTTCTTGATCCCCACGGCTTCGCCGATGCTGCGGAAATTAATTCCGCTGTAGCCCAAATGCTGACCTGCCGCTTTGGCAGCTTCCAGAATGGCTTCCCGGGCGTTTTCGCTCACGGCCTGATTCCTCGATTCATTAAGTCGCGTAGGCGGATTCTACCCCCATGGCCGCTTACCTGCCAATTGGTAGGTAGTTGTTGACAGTCCCGAATAAAGCTTCCAATCTCTACCTACCACTTGGCAGGTAGGCAGAAAAATCATGACTCACCAACAGCCACACTCCGACGTACCCACAGCTCCATATTTTAAAATCTACGACTGGTACAACGGCCCTTATCCGGCTCGGGTGCGCATCGCGCTGGCCGAGAAAGGCCTGCTGGACCGCACGGAATTTGTGTCCATCAACTTGTGGGAAGGCAAGCACAAACAGCCTGCTTTTCTGGCCCTCAACTACTCCGGCACGCTGCCCGTGTTGCAGCTGCAAGACGGCACGCTGATTGCCGAGTGCACCGCGATCACGCACTACCTGGACACCCTGGACGGCCACCCGACGCTGACCGGCACAAGCCCGCTCGAGCAGGGCCTGATCCATATGATGACCCGGCGCGCCGAGCTTGAATTGATGGACGCCGTCAGCGTGTATTTCCACCATGCAACGCCGGGTTTGGGGCCAGAGGTCGAGTTGTACCAGAACGCCGAATGGGGCCAGCGCATGGGCGACAAGGCGATTCGAGGCATGCGCTATTTCGATGGCCTGCTGAAAACCCGGCCGTTTGTCGCAGGTAATGCGTTCTCGATGGCCGATATTGCGCTGCTCGGCGGCCTGATTTTCGCCGCGCTGGTGAAATTGCCAGTGCCGGATGAATGCACGGCGCTAATGGAGTGGCAGGCGCGGATGAATGAGCGCGCCAGCGTTCAGACATGGCGCGGGATGGTTGAAGAGGGCGACCAGCAACACCGGGCGAGCTGATAACCGCGCGGCGAAACGCGCTTTACGCATCAGCGCTCAAGCGCTTTTAAAGCCGCTTTCAACCCGGCCAGTGCACTGGTCAGCGGCGTCGGGCCAGCGGTGACACGGCTGGCTGCGCCGCTCATTGACGCCTGGCCCAGCGCGACGACGGACGCGCCTTCACCGTAAGCACGGTCGGCGGCACGTGCGATGGTCGACAAGTAACCCTCGTTATCACCCGCTTTGAACAACGCCCATGCGCCGGGGACGAGTCTCACGTCGACAGAGGCATCTGTTTGCAGTGCGGCCTTTTGGAACAGGCGTGAGGTGGGTTCCAGGGTTGTTTCGACGGCGCACAGCACCACGATTTTTCCGCCTGCCTGGACGGCATCGATGGCCAGCGCTTCATCGGTGCGCAAAATCGGCACGCGTGTTTCATCGGGGATGTTTTCTATCGACGAACCCAAGGTCGAGCAGGTCAGTACCACGGCGTCGGCGTGCTGCGCCATGGCGAGCAGCGCCGCGCAGGTTGCGTCGGCGATTTCGGCGGTCAACTTTCCGTCAGACTCCGCAGCGGCCAAGAGGTCTGCACGCACCTCATGCAGCAGCACATCTGCTCCCATACCCAATGCGCTGGCTGCCGCGTCGAACACGGCGATGTTGCTGGCTGCGGTATGAAAACAAGCAATTCGCATAGGCGGTCCCAAGGGTTCAAGAGCTGACCCGCCATCTTTATCACGGTTAAGATGCCGACGACATCGAACTCATTAAGGACAATGCATGCCGCTGATCACGGAACGCGTAGAACTGGCCCGCAACGGCGCCAACGATAAAGTCATTTGCCCCATGGCATCCGGGTGGGCGGTGATGGGGGATGTGCAGTTTTTGCCGGGTTACTGCCTGTTGTTACCCGACCCAGTGGTTGCCAGCCTGAATGATCTGGACACGCAAGCCCGCGTGACCTACTTGCTGGATATGGCCCGACTCGGCGACGCAGTGTTGGCGGCCACCAACGCCTTGCGCATGAACTACGAGATTCTGGGCAATTCGGAGCCGGAGTTGCACTGCCATATCTTCCCTCGCTACGCCTCGGAGCCGGACGACAAACGCACGATGCCTGCGTGGTTCTACGACTGGAAAAATGCCCCACCTTACGCGGAACAACTCCACGGGGACCTGCGCAAGAAAATCGCAGCGCTGCTCTCTGCGGGAGCCGGCGCATGATGCAAAGAAACAGGCTGGTGCCTGAATTGATGGTGACGGACCTGAGCAAAAGCCTTGAATTCTGGGTGGCTTTTTTGGGGTTCACGGTGGCTTACCAGCGGCTGGAGGAGGGCTTTGCCTACCTCGATCTGGAGGGCGCGCAAGTGATGCTGGAGCAAGTAGAGGCCGACGCGAACCAATGGGTGACCGGCGCGCTGGAGAGACCTTTCGGGCGCGGCATGAATCTGCAGATCGATGTGGTGGCGGTGCCGCCGGTTATTCATCGGCTGGAGCAGGCCGGGTACCCGCTGTTTAAAGCGTGCAAGGATGTTTGGTATAGGGCGGACGAGGTGGAAGTGGGGCAGCGTGAATGCCTGGTCCAGGACCCGGATGGCTACCTCGTGCGGCTGGTTGAACGGCTCGGGGAAAGGCGGGTGTCCGTCTGACATCCGCAGAAGGTTTACGCCGGCTGCAACCGCCGCGCGCAGCACCGCCAGCGTAGCCTCACGGTCGTTCGGCGGACCGAACACGCCGGGGCCGGCCAGTTGCATTGCGCCGTAGCCGATGCGATGTACTTCGCGGTCGCCAAGAGAAAATATGCCGCTGTTTGCCAAACGAGTCATCCGTGCCACCTTGCTTCACCTGAGTAAGGCTCTCGCGGTGCTCCTGTTCCGGTTCGTTCACACAAAAGGCGCGCTGGCGGGTGACAACTACTGGGCCACGCCCGGTGGCGGTGTGGAAGACGGCGAGAGTTTCCAGGCCGCGGCGATGCGTGAGTTGCGCGAAGAGACCGGCATTGTGGTCAATCAGGTTGGCGCCTCGCTGGCCGAGAGCAGCTTTCCCATGAAGCTGCCCAACGGTGAAACGGTGTTGGCCGTTGAGCGGTATTTTGTGGTTCACGCGTACAGCGAAGTGCTTTCAAACGCCGAATGGACGCCCGAAGAAACCCAGGTCATGGCCGCTCACCACTGGTGGACCGTTCAGCAATTGCGAGCGACCCAAGACACGGTTTTTCCCGAAACGCTGATCGACATGCTGGAGCAGGCCGGAGTATTTGCACCCACCGCCTGAGCCTGTGGTTCAAGCGAGTATTTCACGGGTCTGCAGCACCCTGGCGTAGTCCATCGCCAGGTTACTCAGCGACAACGCATGCACCTCCTCGGCAGCCCAGAGCCGGCCCGACAAGTCGGCTTGATCAAACGTGTAGCAGGCATCGGCAGCGACGATCACGTCAAACCCCAGGTTGCCCGCCGAACGCGCCGTAGACTCAACGGAGTTATTGGTGATCACGCCAACGATCACCAGTTGCTTGATCGCACGCGTGTGCAACCAGCGTTCCAGGCCGGTGGCAGTGAACGCATCCGGAACGTTTTTCTCGACCACGTGTTCATGTTTGAGGGGCTGCAAGGCCGGCTGAAATTCGCAGCCCGGTTGGCCCGGCCAAAATACCGAACCAGGTGTGCGCGAGATATGCCGCACATGCACGACAGGGCGCTGAGCCTGGCGCCAGGCGCCGAGCAGTGCTTGCATCTGCAACTCGGCCTCAGGGTTGTTGCGCCGCCCGAGTTTCGGTTGGTTCATGCCTTGCTGCATGTCGATGATCAGCAGTGCTGCGTTAGTGTCCAGCGGCGCCATGGTTCACTCCTTTGATGGGGTGATGCACTCTATCTCAGCGCAGCTTTTCGAGCATCTGGCAGTACCACATTCTCGCTGCCAGCATCGGGTTGCCGCACACATCACTCAGCAGCACTTGATGTGTTTGCAGCCGGCGAATGTATCGAATTTGCCCTGCGTTCAGGTCGGCACTTCGGACATGATTTCGCCCATTAAGACGCTGTATGGCGATGTGTTGAATCGGGTGGAAAAACACCTGCGATCGGCTGAGTTGAAGTGAATGTTGGCGTTGTGGCGAGCGGCTTCTTGTGGCGAGCGGGCTTGCCCCGCGTTGGGCTGCGAAGCAGCCCCAAATCAGGCGCTGAGGAGTGCCTGATTAACCGCGTTGACTCATTGGGGCCGCTTCGCAGCCCAACGCGGGCGGTGCGACGATTCGACAAGCCCGCTCGCCACAGTGAGCCCTTTTGCCACAGTGAGCCCTTTTGCCACAGAAAGCCCGCTTGCAACAGCAGGGTGGCGGCGAAGGTGAAGGCGAGGAGGTTGCAGGTGATGGATATGGGTCCATGTCTGCCAAGTGAGGTGGGTGAAAAGTAGCACCGATCGGCAGCCGAGTCGGAAAACCCTGAGACTTCCCGGCGAAAATCTTCATAATGGCGGCCATTTTGTTTAGCTCGTTATTCTGGTGTGTCCGCATGGAAATTAAGGTCAACTTTCTCGACAACCTTCGACTTGAAGCCAAGTTCGACGATTTCACGGTGATCGCCGACCAGCCCATTCGCTACAAGGGCGACGGTTCGGCACCGGGGCCGTTCGATTATTTCCTGGCTTCGTCGGCGTTGTGCGCGGCGTACTTTGTAAAACTGTACTGTGACACTCGCAACATCCCAACCGACAATATTCGCCTGTCGCAGAACAACATCGTCGACCCGGAAAACCGCTACAACCAGATCTTCAAGATCCAGGTCGAGCTGCCCGCAGACATCTCGGACAAGGACCGCCAGGGCATCCTGCGTTCCATCGACCGTTGCACCGTGAAGAAAGTGGTGCAGGCCGGTCCAGAGTTTGTGATCGAAGAAGTCGAAAACCTCGACGCCGATGCGCAGGCTCTGTTGATGCCCGCGTCGACGTCGCAGGCGGGCACCTACATTGCCGGGAAAGATCTGCCGCTGGAGCAGACCATCGCCAACATGTCCGGCATTTTGGCCGGCCTGGGCATGAAGATCGAGATCGCTTCGTGGCGCAATATCGTGCCGAACGTGTGGTCGCTGCATATCCGCGACGCGCATTCGCCGATGTGCTTCACCAATGGCAAGGGCGCGACCAAAGAGGGCGCGCTGGCGTCGGCGCTGGGCGAGTTTATCGAACGTCTGAACTGCAACTTCTTCTACAACGACCAGTTCTGGGGCGAAGAATTGGCCAACGCGCCGTTCGTGCATTACCCGGACGAGCGCTGGTTCAAGCCCGGGCCTGAAGATGAGCTGCCGAGTGAAATCCTTGACGCTTACCTGCTGAAAATCTACGACCGCGAGGGCGAGCTGCTTGGCTCGCACCTGTACGACACCAATTCGGGCAATGAAGAACGCGGCATTGTTTCGCTGCCGTTTGTGCGCCAGTCGGACGGTGAGGTGGTGTATTTCCCGTCCAACCTGATCGAAAACCTCTACCTCAGCAACGGCATGAGCGCGGGCAATACCCTGGCCGAGGCCCAGGTGCAGTGCTTGTCGGAGATCTTCGAGCGCGCGGTGAAACGCGAAATTATCGAAGGCGAATTCGCGCTGCCGGACGTGCCGGCCGACGTGCTGGCGAAGTACCCGAGCATTCTGGCGGGCATTCAGGGCCTGGAAGCTCAGGGTTTCCCGGTGTTGGTCAAGGATGCCTCCCTGGGCGGTGAGTTCCCGGTGATGTGCGTGACCCTGATGAACCCGCGCACCGGCGGCGTGTTTGCCTCGTTTGGTGCGCACCCAAGCCTGGAAGTCGCGTTGGAGCGCAGCCTCACCGAATTGCTTCAGGGCCGCAGCTTTGAAGGCTTGAACGATCTGCCGCAGCCGACCTTCGAAGGCCAGGCGGTGACTGAGCCGAACAACTTCGTCGAGCACTTTATCGACTCCAGCGGTGTGGTGTCGTGGCGCTTCTTCAGCGCCCAGTCGGACTATGAGTTTGTGGAGTGGGACTTCTCGGGCGAAGGCGAAGACTCCAACGTCCAGGAAGCCGCGACGCTGTTCGGCATTCTGGAGGGGATGGGGAAAGAGTCCTACATGGCGGTGTACGAACACATCGGCGCAACGGCGTGCCGGATCCTGGTGCCGGGCTACTCGGAAATCTACCCGATAGACGACTTGGTCTGGGACAACACCAACAAGGCGCTGTTCTTCCGCGCTGACATCCTCAACCTGCACAGCCTCGACGAGGATGAGCTGCACGCGTTGGTCGAGCGCCTGATCGAAAGCGAGCTGGACGACTACACCGACATCACCACCCTGATCGGCATCGAATTCGACGACAACACGGCGTGGGGTCAGTTGACCATTCTGGAATTGAAACTGCTGATTTTCCTGGCCCTTAATCAGTACGAAGAGGCCAAGGAGTGTGTGGAGATGTTCCTGCAGTACAACGACAACACCGCCGACCGTGGCCTGTTTTATCAGGCGATGAATGCGGTGCTGGAGATGCAGTTGGACGACGACCTGGAGCTGGACGATTACGAAGTCAATTTCCGCCGGATGTTTGGCAACGAGCGGATGGATGCAGTGATTGGCTCGGTCAACGGCAGCGTACGGTTCTACGGGCTGACACCGACCAGCATGAAGCTGGAAGGGCTGGACCGGCATTTGCGCCTGATCGACAGCTACAAGAAACTGCACAGCGCGCGGGCCAACATCACTTCAGCCTGACGCAAAACCCAGTGGGAGCTGGCTTGCCTGCGATGGCGGCCAGCCGAGATTCACCTGCCGCACCACACACCAAAAATGGGAGCGGGCTTGCTCGCGAATGCGGTGTGTCAGTTAACACATTCAGCGACTGACATACCGCATTCGCGAGCAAGCCCGCTCCCACATTGGATCTCTATTGTTTGGGCGACCGGGTTAAATTGACGCCAATGCCTGCGCCAAATCTGCCCTCAGGTCTTCCACATCTTCAACCCCCACCGACAACCGCACCAGCCCGTCACCAATGCCCAATTGCGCCCGCGTTGCCGCTGGAATGCTTGCGTGAGTCATGATCGCCGGGTGTTCGATCAGGCTTTCAACGCCGCCAAGGCTCTCGGCCAGGGCGAAGATTTTGACGTTCTCCAGAAAACGCGTGGCACCGGCCAGGTCGCTGTTCAAGTCCACTGAAATCATGCCGCCAAAGCCACGCATCTGCTTTTTAGCCAGCGCGTGCTGCGGGTGGGATTCCAGGCCCGGATAGTAGACCCGCGCGACCTGCGGTTGCTGTTCCAACCAGGTCGCCAGGTCCAAGGCATTGCTGCAATGGCGCTCCATGCGCAGCGCCAGGGTTTTCACGCCGCGCAGGGTGAGGAAGGCGTCGAACGGCCCGGCAATGGCGCCCACCGAGTTTTGCAGGAAGCCCAGGCGCTCGGCGAGGTCCGGGTTGTGGCCGACAATCGCGATACCACCGATCACGTCGGAGTGGCCATTGAGGTATTTGGTGGTGGAGTGCACCACGATGTCGAAACCCAATTCCAGCGGGCGCTGAATCCACGGGCTGGCGAAGGTGTTGTCGGCTACGCAGATAATGCCGCGATCACGGCAGATGCGCGCGATGGCGCTCAGGTCGGTCAGGCTCAGCAGCGGGTTGCTTGGGGTTTCGACCCAGACCATGCGCGTGTTGTCTTGCAGTGAGGCTTCAAACGCTTGCAAGTCGCTCAAGTCGACATAGCTGAAACGGTGCCCCGCGCTGCGTTGGCGCACTTTGTCGAACAGCCGAAAGGTGCCGCCGTACAAGTCATTGCCCGACACGATGTGCGCGCTGGCATCCAACAGTTCCAGCACGGTGGAAATCGCCGCCAGCCCCGACGCAAAGGCGAATGCCGCACTGCCGCCTTCCAGGTCCGCCACGCAACGTTCCAGGGCAAAACGCGTCGGGTTGTGCGAGCGCCCGTAGTCAAAACCCTTGTGCACGCCGGGGCTGTCTTGCAGGTAGGTGGAGTTGGCGTAAATCGGCGGCATCAGCGCGCCCGTGGTCGGGTCGGGTGACTGCCCTGCGTGGATCACGCGGGTGGCAAACGCGCTTTTATCGGACTGACTCATGCAAGGGATCTCCGTAGATGATTAAGCAGGTCAACGCGGGTGATCAGGCCGTGAAAGCCTGAAGCGTCGGCAATGATGGCAACGAGGCCGCGATCCAGTTCGGCCTGCAGTTCGGCCAGGCTGGCGCCCGGCGCCAGGGTTTGCAGGGTGTCGGTCATGGCGCTGGCGACCGTCGTGGAAAAAGCAGCCGCGTCGTGGTGCAGGCCCAGCAGGATGTCGGATTCATCGATCACACCCACCAGCTTCTGACCGTCGACCAGCACCGGCAGCTGCGAGACATCCGCCAGGCGCATGCGCTGGAAGGCGATGAGCAGGGTGTCGTCGGGGCTCACGCTGATCACGCGACCGTCTTCGAAGCGCCGCGCGATCAAGTCGCGCAGGTCGCCGTAGTGTTTGTATTGCAGCAGGCCGGCGTCGTTCATCCATTGGTCGTTGTAGACCTTGGACAGGTAGCGCGTGCCGGTGTCGCAGACAAACGTGACCACGCGCTTGGGTTCGGTCTGTTCGCGGCAATAGCGCAAGGCGGCAGCAAGCAAGGTGCCGGTGGACGAGCCGCCGAGAATGCCTTCGGCTTTGAGCAATTGGCGGGCGTGGTCGAAGCTTTCCTCATCGCTGATGGAATACGCCTGGCGCACGCTGGAGAGGTCGGCTATCGAGGGGATGAAGTCCTCGCCGATGCCTTCCACCGCCCAGGAGCCCGGGGTTTCCAGCGTGCCGCTGCGGCTGTACTCGGCCATCACCGAACCGACCGGGTCGGCGAGCACCATGGCGAGCTCTGGCTGCACGCGCTTGAAGAAGCGCGTCAAGCCGGTGAGGGTGCCGGCCGAGCCGACGCCCACCACGATGGCGTCGACGTCGTGCTGGGTTTGTGCCCAGATCTCCGGCGCGGTGCTTGTTTCGTGGGCCAGCGGGTTGGCCGGGTTGTTGAACTGGTCGGCAAAAAACGAATCGGGAATGCCCTTGGCCAGGCGCGCGGCCACGTCCTGGTAATACTCGGGGTGGCCTTTGCCGACGTCGGAGCGGGTGATATGCACCTCGGCGCCCATGGCTTTGAGGTGCAGCACCTTTTCCGTGGACATCTTGTCGGGCACCACCAGCACCACGCGATAGCCTTTGGCGCGACCGACCAGCGCCAGGCCCAGGCCGGTATTGCCGGCGGTGGCTTCGATAATGGTGCCACCGGGCCGCAGGCGGCCGTCGCGTTCGGCGGCGTCAATCATGGCCAGACCGATTCGGTCCTTGATGGAGCCACCGGGGTTTTGCGATTCGAGCTTGAGGAACAGCGTGCAAAGGCCGGTATCGAAACGGCTGACGCGCACCAGCGGCGTGTTGCCGATCAGTTCGAGGACGGCGGGGCGGGGAAGCGTGGGCATGTCGTCACCTGGGTTCGGAAAAGGCACAGGGCGGGGCACAGCAAAAAACAAGGCCTGGCTTGGAACATAGGCCGGGATCACGCCGGTCGCAACCTGGCGGTCCGCTGGATGTCTTTTTTTGGCGCATGAGGGCGCTTAGCGGGTATGGGTATTTATACGGTCTTCACCGCCCGCCACAAGGGTAGGGCCTTATCAGGCTCTGGAAGTGGGTAGAGACCATCGACACCATGGCCAGCTCTGAATCACGGAGTCGCCCGCAGTGATCAGGCAAAACGGTTCACCCGGTTCACCACATGTGGCTCCAACCATCAAAGCTGTGCTTCGATCGCCGCCTTGTCGATCACTGACCAGACGTGCGCAATTCTCCCATCGACGAATTCGTAGAAGACGTTTTCATCAAAGGTAACGGTCTGGCCGTTGATGGGCAGGTCAAAAAATTCACCGCGCGGGCTGACGTTGAAATTCAAGCGAGCGGCAACGGTGGGCGGGTCGGCGACCAGCAGCTGAATGCGAAACACCAGGTCGGGGATTTCGCGAAAGTCCCGTTCCAGCATGGCGCGATAGCCTTCAAGTCCAACCGGCGTGCCGTTGTAGGTCACCTGCGGGTGGACGAAGTGGCCGAGAGTGTCCCAGGCCTGACGGTTCAGGCAGTCGATGTAGCCGCGGTAGAGGTCGGCGAGTTCGTTTCGAGTCATCAACGGTCTCCTTGATGGGCCTTGGGGCTGCCAGTCCAGTTGGCGGCGCCTCTGAAAAAAATTGAACGGCTTTTGACGGTGCCCGCCTAATGATTAGCGTGTGGGTCATTCCACGGGCGATTTGCCAATGACGGCATACTCCGAGAGGTGTTCAACGTGGCTAAAGACGACAAGAAAAGCAAAGGTGAAGCTTCGAAAGCCAGCAAGGATTTGAAAGACAAAAAGTCTTCACCTGAAAAGAAATCAGCGGCGGCCTCGACTCTTTCGAAGTCTTCTGAAAAGAAAGACAAGAAGAAAGATGACGAACCCAAAAAAACTGTAAAAAAAGCTGATAGCAAGCCAGAAAAGGCCAAGAAATCAGAGAAGGCCGAAAAGCCTGCGAAGAAGAAAAAGTGACATCTGCAACCCGCTAGGGCGTTTCGCCCTAGCTCTCTTCGGCTTGCATACCTTTCATAGCCACCCGTTGCGGCAAAGCGCCAAGCGCAATGCACCGCCCAATCATGCCTTGGAAAGTCCGGCGCGTCCCTGCGCCAATACCTGTCAGAAGCTGTACTTGGCCGTCATCATCATGTTGCGCGGGGCGCCGTATGAGTCACCGCCGTAGCTCACGGAGTTGGCGATAGCCTGATAGTAGTGGCGGTCGAAGACGTTGTTGGCGTTGAGCTGCAGGTCCAGGTGTTTGCTGACCTTATAGCCCGCCATCAAATCGGTAACGGCGTAGCCACCTTGCTGGAGGCGGTAGGTGCTCCCATCGGCGAGGACCAAGTCGTTGTACATGCGGCTCTGCCAGGACACATTGCCGCCCACGCGCAGTTTTTCCAGCGGGCCCTGGAAGTTGTAGCGGGTGGTGACTTTGAACAGGTGCTCGGGGGTGTCGGTGTCGAACTGCTTGTTGACCTTTTGCGGGTTGGCGGCGTCCTTGATGGTGTGGGTGCGGGCGTAGGTATAACCGCCGCCGACCTGCCAGTTTTCGGTGAGGGCGCCTTGCAGTTCAAAGTCGATACCCTGGCTGCGAATTTCGCCGGAAGCTTCCGAGCAGGAGGCTTGCGGGCAGTTCGGCACGACCACGGATACGGCGCGGTTTTCCTGGTCTACGCGAAACAGCGCCACGCTCGCGTTCAGCGCGCCGCCGAGGTATTCGCCCTTGATGCCGACTTCATAGTTTTTGCCGACGATGGGCTTGAGTGGAGTGCCCGAGGTGCCTTTTTCGCTTTGCGGCGTGAAGATGTCGCTGTAACTGACGTAGGCCGAATGGTGGTCGTCCAGCTCGTAGATCAGGCCAGCGTAACGGGTGAGGTTGCGCGTGACCTTGTAGTCGCCGTCGCCATCCCGGTTGTCGTAGTCGTACCAGTCCAGGCGCGCGCCAAGGATCAGCTTCAACGGGTCGGCCAGGCTCAGGCGGGTGGTGACATAAACGCCGTCCTGGGTGGTGACTTCGCGCTGATTATCTGTGCGGATGAAGTCTGGCTTGCCTGCACTCAGCGGCCAATTCATTTCGTACGGGCTGTAGTTGTGCGTGGTCATGTCATAAACACGTTTGCTGGCGCCCACCACCAGTTCGTGGGTACGCCCGAATGCCTGGAACGGGCCGCTGGCGAAGGCGTCAACACCGGCCTGGTTTTCGTCATAGGCAGCCTGGTAGACCGTGCGGGCCAGTGTGTTGTTGACCCAGCGTGACTGGTAGGAACCGGAGAACATAGCGTTCTGCTCGGCGTAGTTGGCATTGACTTGCAGGCTCCAGTCATTGGCCAGGCGCTGGCGCAGTTCGGCGAATACGGTGTTGATTTCCTGGTCCTTGTTTTCCCACCCAGTGCCCGGGTTGTAGGAGCGCGGCAGGTTCAGGTGGTGGCCGTCCTGGCCGACCATTGAGGAGCCCCAGAAGTAATTGGTCTTGTCCTTTTGATTTGAGAAACCAAGCGTCAGGGTGGTGTCTTCGCTCAGGTCGGCTTCGGTGACCGCGTAAAACAGGCCGTGATCTTCCTCAGCGTTATCGATGAAGCTGTTGGCATCGCGGTAGGAGGTGACCACCCGGCCTCGCAGCGTGCCGCTGTCGTTGAGCGGGCTGGAGGCGTCGACTTCGCCACGGTAATCGTCCCAGCTGCCGGCGGCGCCGGTAAGCGTGACTTGCTGCTCGGCCAGCGGCCGCTTGCGAATCAGGTTGATGGCCGCTGATGGGTTGCCCGCACCCGTCACCAAACCGGTGGCACCGCGCACGATCTCGACGCGATCAAACATTGCCAGGTTCGGCTGCGCGCCCACCGAAGCGCCGTTGTAGCCGCTCGGGATACCGTCATACATCAGGTTGTCGATGTCGAAACCGCGCGATGTGTAGGACTGCCGGCCAGGACCGTTGGAAAAATTCAGGAACAACCCGGGCGTCGCCTTGACCACGTCGTTGATGTTGGTCATGGCCTGGTCATCCATGCGCTGGCGCGTGATGACGGTGACGGCCTGAGGGGTTTCACGCAGGGTCAGCGGTAGCTTGGTCGCCGTCGACATCGAGCCAGTGGTGTAGGAGTCGGAGCCTTCAGTGGTGCTGCCCAGGGCCTGGCTGCTGGTGATCTCGGTGGCGCCCAATTCAAGCACTGCTGCCGGTTCAGCGTCGGCGGCGAAGGCCGCTTGTGAGGTCGCAAGACAGATAGCCGCGGCTATCAAATTAGGTGAAAACCCTTTGCCGCCGTGTTGTTGCACAAACATGAACCTGACTCTCCCTGGACGCTTTCCGTAGCGAATAATAAAGTTGATGATAATTATTCGCATCAGTTTGGCAGATTGGATCCGACCAAAAAAGCCTTCCAGGAGAGATAGTTAACAAATTTTTCACTTATTCAGTGATCGGGAGTTCCCGGGAAGGGCGGTCGCGGCCACACGCCGACCGATATCGCGTCGGTCAACGCGCACCAGATTCACAGACGCCTGAACCTCAGGGATGAAACCTGCGCCCCAGCGCATCGAGGCGCACGGCAATCGGCGGCAACCGCTCACTGCTGCGCGCCAGGGTTTCCACATCGTCGGCGGTGTTTTGCGCAATGCTCTGCACCGACTGCAACCGCCCGACAATCTCCAGGTTCGCCGTGGTCTGCTCGCGCGTCGTGGTGACAATTCGCCCGTTCAGTTGATCGATGTGTGCAATATCAGCGCCCACGGCCTGCAACATTTCGACTGCCAACTGGCTGTCCTGCACACAACGCTCCACGCCTTGCTGGCTGTCGTGCATGGCTTCCACGGCGTGACGGCTGCCTTGCTGCAAGCCTTCAATAATGTGTTTGATTTCCTGAGTGGACACCGCCGTGCGCTGCGCCAGGCTGCGCACTTCATCGGCCACCACGGCAAATCCACGGCCTTGCTCACCGGCGCGCGCGGCTTCAATGGCGGCGTTGAGTGCGAGCAAGTTGGTCTGGTTGGCGATGCTGCTGATCACTTCAAGCACCGAGCCGATTTGTTCGGCCTGAGCCGCCAGGCCTTGCACAGTCTGGTTAGTGCCGTTGATACGTGACGCCAATTGGGTGATTTCCAGTTGCGCACGGCCCACGCTTTCCTGACCGCGCACGATCTGCTGGCTGGCTTTGCCGGCGTGTTCCACCGCTTGTTCAACGTGCAGCGTGATATGACCCATCGCGTCCTCCATGCGCTGCATCGAGCCAGTCATCTGGGTGATCTCTGCCAACTGGTGCCGCGCGCCGGTTTCCAGAGTGCCGCTGGCGCTGGCCAGCTCATGGCCGAGTTCGCCGAGGCCTTGAGAGTCGCGGGCGACGCCGTCGATCAAGTGGGTGATCTGTTGCAGGAAGTGATCGAAGCGTGTGGCCAAAGACACATGCACGTTGCCTTCGCCCTTGGCGGTTTCCACCGTGAATTGCGAGGTCACCGCGAGCATTTTCTCAAGCATTTCCTGGCTCTCGACCGCGTCGCGCTGGCTGTGAATGGCCAGGTAGAGCAGGGCGACGGTTTCCATCACCACGTAGAACGCGTGGACGAACACCATGTTCCAGCCGCCGTGATGGTCCATCACAAACACCGGAAAGCCTTGATGTTGCAAGGCATGAAACACCACGTGGTGCACGGCGATAGTGGCCGCTGCCACCACAATGGGCAGCCAGTCGCGGTAGAACGTCAGCACTGCGAGCAGGGCGAAAATGCCGAAGTGCGATTCGATCACGCCCTGTGCCTGGTTGATGTGCAGTGCGGCCATGACCATCAGCCCGGCACCGAGTAAGCAGCGCATCAGTCGAGAGCCACCCAGCGCGCGGTATGCCACAGTCAGCACCACACTGGTGCCACCGCCGACAATCACTGACTCAATCAACGTGTCGTGCCAGAACGCCAGGCCCAGCGAGAACACAAACATCAGCCAAATCAAGGCCAGCATGATGCGGTCGGCCTTGCGGTAGTGCTCCAGGAATCGCGTGCGGACGGGCATTCACTCTTACTCCATGTGGTCGAGCCAGGATCAAAGCATGCAGCGTGCCATCATCAGCAAAGGCAATAGCATATCGGCATCATGGTGAGCGACTTCAGACGGGACAGACCCCTTGTGGCGAGCGGGCTTGCCCCGCGTTGGGCTGCGAAGCAGACCCAGAGAAGAGGAACGCGGTGTTTCAGACACTCAGCGGTAGGCTGTTTTGGGGCTGCTACGCAGCCCAACGCGGGGCAAGCCCGCTCGCCACAGGGAGACTCGGTTGCCCCTAAAAGCTGTGTCGATATCTAGGCTTGATGCGCCGATATGTCTGCATCGCAGGCAAACCAACTCCCAAAAGTTGGCCAGTCGACATCCAAAAACAGAAGATTCCCACCACCCACCGTTGCGGCGAGTGCTGCACGCGGCCTTTACGAAAACACAATCTCATAGGGCTCGCGCATACGCTCCAGCAGCTCTTGGGCGAGCATTGGCGCGAGCCCGATCTCCGGGTCGCCGACCAATTGGCTGGCGTACGCATGGGCCGCGTGCAGTTTGCGCGCCACGCTCCAGGTGTCGAGGCGTACTTTGCGCGCGCGTTGCCAAGGGATGACGGCGCCTTCGCGCGCCGGCCAGTGCCAGGCCCAGATGGGCAATTCATACAGCCGCGTATTTATCAGGCTGCACGCTTTGGCACTGGCGCGGCCGACGGCGTCATGGTCGTTATTGCCGTCGTTACGCCAAGTGGTGAACACCACGTCGCCGGGCTGCAGGTAGCGCGCGATAAATTGGCTCAAGGGCTGCTCGCTGGCGGCCAGCGCATCGTCGCGAAAGCCGCCCCGAATCCACTTCAAACTGTGCAGTGGCATTCCCAGGCGGCGCAGTGCTTCGGCGCTTTCCTGGGGGCGAATCACACTCAGGCGGCTCGCCGGCCACGCGCTCGACCCCGGATGACTGGCGCTGCCATCGGTGATGGACATCAGCAACAAGGGGTGCTCCAGGGTGCTGAGTATTTGCAGCAGCCCGCCACAGGCGAGTACTTCATCACCCGGATGGGGCGCGATAATCACCACGCGTGCACCCGAGGGCACCAGTGAGGAGGGCGTGATGGCAGGGATTTGCGCCAACTGCGGCGCACTGTTCCAGATTTGCGCGGGACCGCGGCGGCCGTCGCTGAGGGAGGCAGGCTTCATTGGGGGTCGCATCCTTGTCGATTCGCTGGGTCGTACCCCGTTGACGGGACGACTCTTGTTCATTCACCGCAGACTCCGCTGCGGTGGTGTGCGGCAACCCAACCCTGGATTGCCAGCAAGGCGATGTCAGCATAGACAAGGATTGGTCACTTTCACATCTTGAAACGTGGAAAATTTTCAGGTCGCGTGCATCAGGCTCTTCAAGTAATCGCCAAAACCACCTTCGGCGCGGCAATCCAGCCGCGCGCTGGTGATGACCTGCGGGGTGTGGCTCCAGGCAATCGAGGCACCGCAACGTTCCAGATTGCGCACCAACTGCACGTCTTCGTGGCAGGCCAGCGGCTCAAACCCTCCGGCCTGCACATACGCGCTGGCACTCACGCCCAGGTTGGCACCGTGAATATGCCGGTGGCCATCCCGGGCCTGATACGCCTGGTTGTAGAGAATCTGCGCGGCCGGGTCGAAACCCTCACTCCAGGCGTCTACGGTGACCGTGCCGCACACGGCATCCACGCCCAGTGCCAACTGCGCCACCAGCCAGTCGGGGGCGACACGGCTGTCGGCATCGGTGCAGGAGATCCAGCGCGCGCCTTGGTTCAACAAATGCCGTGCGCCCACGCCGCGCACCTGCCCGACATTGCGCGCCTGCACGTGCAGGCTTTGCACCGGGTACGCCTGGGCGATTGCCGCACTGCCATCGCTGCAAGTGTCGAGAACCGCGAGTATCTGCACGGTTTCGCCAAGTAACCCTGGGTGACTGGCAGCGATCATTGCGGCTTTCAGGCATTCGCCCAGCAGCGCTTCTTCGTTGTGCACCGGGATCAGAATGCCGATCATCGCAAGCCCTCATGGGTCGCGACCGAGGTGCCGTCGCGGCTCCACAGGTCGAGTAGAAAGTCACTGTCATGATGCTGCGAGACGTGGTGCATCCCGAGCCGCTGTTCAAGCGCGGCGTGCACCTGCTCAGCCGTTTGTGGGCAACCCTGAATCGCGGGGCGCCAATGACAGGCGAGCAGTTGCCCGTCATCGGTCAAGGAGGCGAGGGCGTGGTCGATCAACGTGTTCAAGTCATCGGCGTCGAGGTAGTAGCACAACTCGCTCAGCACGATCAGGTCGAACGGGCCGGCAGGCCATTGTTCAGGCAAGCGGCTTTGCACGACGTGGGCATGGGGAAAGCCCAGTAACCGGGTTTTCGCCAACTCGACGGCAGCACTGGCGGTGTCGCAACACAGCAGGCGATCACAGCGTGCGGCCAATTCGGCGCTCAGTTCACCGTTGGCACAGCCCGGCTCGAAAATCGAGGCGTAACGCGGGCGCGTCAGCACCGCAAGGGTCATGGCACGCTTGCGCCGTTCATACCAGCGCTGACGGAAGGCCCAAGGGTCGTCATTGCCGGCAAACAGCTCATCGAAATAGGGCGTGGCAACACTCATACAAACACCACTTCAAAAGGTTGCAGCAGGCGCTCCACCACGTAGGGCGCGAGCACCGGCGGCAGGCCAATCTGCGGGTCGCCTTCCAACTGGCTGGCGAACGCGTGGATGGCATGACGTTTACGCGCCACGGCCTCGGGCGTCAGCGCGATTTTCCGCGCGCGGTGCCATGGCACCTGGCTGTCTTCGGGGGTTGCCCAATGCCAGGTCCACACCGGCAGTTCATACACCGTGGCACCTACCGCAAGGGCTGCCTTGGCGCTGGCGCGGCCGACGGCTTCGTGGTCGCAATGCCCGTCTTCGCGCCAGGTGGTGAACAGCACGTCATTGGGCTTGAGATGCCGCTCGATAAACGCACTCAGCTCTTCCTCTCGCGCGGCAACCTGGCTGTCGGAAAAGCCTGCACGCAGCCATTTCAAACTGTGCAACGGCAAGCCCAGGCGATGCAGCGCCTGCGCTGACTCCTGCGGGCGCACCACGCTCAAGCGCTCCACCGGCCAGCGCCTGGAGCCGGGGTGGCTGGCACTGCCGTCGGTGACGGAAATCAGTTGAATCGGCCGTCCGAGCGTGGCCAAGCCTTGCAACAGCCCGCCACACCCGAGCACTTCATCATCCGGATGCGGCGCCACGATCACCGCGCGATGGCCTTCGGGCACCAACTGTTCGACGCTGACGTGCGGCAACTCGGCCATGTGCGACGAAGACTGCCACTGATGCAGCGGCGTGCCCTGGCCGACAATGGGATTGGGTTTCATAGTTGCCACCTTCCTGTGGGTTCGCCGGCGACCAGTTCGCCCAGGGCAGCCAGGTCGCGTTCGGCATGGCTTTGCCGCACGTACACCGGCAGGTCCGCCATCAACTGGGCGAAATGCGCATCCTTGCAATACGGCCCTGCGCCGACCGCGCGCCCGACATGGTGAATAACCTGTTCCACCGTGTCTTCTATCGAGGCGCGTACCTGTTGAGCCAATCGCCGTGCGTTTGCTTTGGGGTTACGGTCGACCTGTTCAGCACTGTCGCGCAACACGCACGCGGCACTGTTCAACACGCTGTCCACCGCGCCCAAATGCGCCAACGCATGGGGCTCCGGACGCTTGCTGCATTGCTCGCGCAATGCCTCGGCCAGGCGCTGCGCCGCGCCGTACCAGCATGCGGCGATGCCAATGCCGCCCTGCCAGAAACCCGGCCGCGACAAATAATCGCCCGGCCCGCCCACCGCAATGCCCCTGGCGCCGTCGAAGACAATCTCGACGCTGCCAGTGGCGGCCATGCCCACGGCGTTCCAGCCTTTGTCCGTCACGGTGATGCCCGGTTGGCGCATCTCCACGGCGACCAACTGCTGGTGGTCCTCTTCATCCCACGCGGTCAGCAGCCCATGGCTGACAACCGACGCCCCGGAACACCAGGCCTTGCACCCGTCAACGATCAACCGGTGGCCATCACGGCGCACCCGCACCTTGTTGGTGGGTGGCTCGGCGGCCCACATGCCCCAAGTGCTACCCAAGGGCGGCAATGGGCTGCCGAGTTCGGCGATGATCGCCAGGGCATCGGTGTGGCCCTCAAACAACTTGCACAGGCGCAGGTCATGCCCGGCCACTTGCGCCAGGCGGCTGAACCGCGCCAGCATTTGCCCGCTGCCGGGTAACGGCAGCTGGTCCAGGCCTTCTTCCTGAAGGGCCTTCAGGGCGTCGCCCAGGGCTTGCGTGTCCGCGTAGCCCCGGCTGCCTTGAAGGAATCCATGCAGAGCCATGTCACACCTCGTCGTCGCGCTGCAGTTCAAACAGCAACAGCGAGCGGCCAGTCACGGCGTACTCATGCTCGAATTCAAAGCGTTCCTGGCCACGCACGGCCGGGGCATTGGTGTCGAGCATGCAGGTCCAGAACTCACCTTCAGGCACCGGCGGCAGGCGGAAATTGACCATGTCATGGTGGGCGTTGACCACCAGCAACAAGGTGGCATCTGCACCGGCACGGCGAATCCCGGTCTCCTGGGCGCGGCCATCCATCAACATGCCCAGGCAGCGACCGTGGCTGTCTTGCCACTGCTCGATGGTCATCTCGTTGCCATCCGGCGCGAGCCAGGTGACGTCCTTGACGCCGATATCCTCGTTGTAGTCGCCCACCAGGAAGCGCCCACGGCGCAGGATCGGATAAGCCAGACGCAGCTTGATCAAGCGTTTTACAAACTTGAGCAGCGCCTTGCCGTCTTCGTCCAGGTCCCAGTTGACCCAGCCAATTTCACTGTCCTGGCAATACGCGTTGTTGTTGCCGTGCTGGGTGCGCGCAAATTCGTCACCGGCCACCAGCATCGGCGTGCCTTGGGACAGCAGCAGCGTGGCGAAGAAGTTGCGCATCTGGCGCAGGCGCAGCGCGTTGATTTCCGGGTCTTCGGTCGGGCCTTCGACGCCGTGGTTCCAGGACAGGTTGTTGTTGCTGCCGTCCTGATTGTTTTCGTCGTTGGCTTCGTTGTGCTTGTCGTTGTACGACACCAAATCGTGCAGGGTGAAACCGTCATGGGCGGTGATGAAGTTCACCGAGCTGTACGGACGACGGCCACGGTGGTTGAACATCTCACCGGAGGCAGTCATGCGCGCAGCGAAGTCCGCCAACTGACCGTCGTCACCTTTCCAGAACGCGCGCACGGTGTCGCGGAAACGGTCGTTCCATTCCACCCAGCCCGGCGGGAAGTTGCCGACCTGGTAGCCGCCGGGGCCGCAGTCCCAGGGTTCGGCGATCATTTTCAACTGGCGCAGCACCGGGTCCTGGCGGCACGCCACGAGGAAGCTGTGACGCTCGTCGAAACCGTCGCGGTAGCGGCCAAGAATCGTCGCCAAGTCAAAGCGGAAACCGTCCACGTGCATCTCAGTGGCCCAGTAACGCAGGGAGTCGGTGACCATCTGCAGCACGCACGGGTGGCTCAAGTCCAGCGTGTTACCGGTGCCGGAATCGTTGATGTAGAAGCGCTTGTCGTCGGGCATCAAGCGGTAGTACGAGGCGTTGTCGATACCGCGCATCGACAGGGTCGGGCCGCGTTCGTTGCCTTCGGCGGTGTGGTTGTAGACCACGTCGAGGATCACCTCGAGCTTGGCTTCGTGCAGGTGCGCGACCATCTCCTTGAACTCGGCGATCTTGCCGCTGGCAAGGTAGCGAGGGTCCGGGGCGAAAAACGCGATGCTGTTGTAGCCCCAGTAGTTGGTCATGCCTTTTTGCAGCAGGTGCTGATCGTTGACGAAAGCGTGCACCGGCAGCAGTTCCACCGACGACACACCCAGCTCGCGGATGTGCTTGAGCACGTCGTCTTCCATCAAGCCGGCGCAGGTACCGCGCACCGACTCGCCTACCGACGGGTGACGCATGCTGATGCCGCGCAGATGGGTTTCATAGATGATCGTGCGGTCCCATGGTACCCGCACTGGCTGGTCATTGCCCCAGGTGTGAGCGGGGTCGATGACTTTGCACTTGGGCACAAACGGCGCGCTGTCGCGTTCGTCGAAGCTGAGGTCGTCGTCGGGGTGGCCGATGGTGTAGCCAAACAGCGCTTCGGACCATTTGAGTTCGCCCACCAGCTGTTTGGCGTAGGGGTCGATCAGCAATTTATTGTGGTTGAAGCGATGGCCGTTGGCCGGGTCATACGCACCGTACACGCGGTAGCCGTAAATCAGCCCGGGGTGGGCGTCGGGCAGGTAGCCGTGGAAGGTTTCGTCGGTGTACTCGGGCAGTTCGATACGCTCCAGCTCAACTTCGCCGGTGTCATCGAACAGGCACAATTCCACTTTGGTGGCGTTGGCCGAGAACAGTGCAAAGTTGACGCCCAGACCATCCCAGGTCGCACCGAGGGGGAAGGGCAAACCTTCACGAATCCGCGACGGCTCTTTTTCCGACGTCGGTTGGCTATTTTCGGGTTTGCTCATTGTTGAATTGCTCCTGCAAGGGTCTTTTTCAGGCCGAACGCGGCCGTGCTGACGGTACGTCAGACAAAAATCGTTTGGGTTGCATGATGCCTGTGGGAGCGGGCTTGCCTGCGATAGCGGCGGTACTTTCAATATCGCTATCGCGGGCAAGCCCGCTCCCACAGGGGCATAGTCGGTTAGCCGGCGGGCTTGGGTGGCGCCTTGGGCTTTTTCGGCGCGGCGGGCTTCGCGGCGGCGGGTTTGGCTTTGGGAGCTGGCTTGGGTGCGGTTTTGGGCTTGGCAGCCGCTTTTGGCTTGCTCGGCGTCAGCGCTTCGGCTTCAGCCAATTTGCGCGCCATGTCCCAGTGACGGGCATCTTCACCATGGGGTTCGCCTTCCGATTCCCAGATCTGATGTGCCAACTCGCGAATACGTTTGTCTTCAGTACTCATCACAATGCTCCTCGCAGAAATTTTCAGCTTTCTTGATCATCAGGATTGATAAAGACATTGACCGGGAAATCCCCCAGGGCAGCGCTGATCAACAGCTCCTTGTCTGGTGTGACTGCGCTTGTTTGAAAAAGTCCCTTCCAGTTTTGCGTTGTGGCGGCGAACGGTAATTTCACCCGCGTATCGCCCCAAGCCTGAGCATCGATGCGCGGCAGCACACCGTTTTCAAGCAAGCGATGTGTCCAGCGCGGCACGATCACGAGCAGACGTTTGCCCGCGTGTTCGCGACAGAAGGCGACGACGTGTTCTGCGTATTTGCCGGTGACTTCCAGCGGCGTGTAGCTACCGCTGCGCAAGAGTTCGGGGTCGGCTGCGCGCAACGCCAGCACTTGGGCAATCAGCGCCTGCTTGATGCGCCCATCGCGCCAGTTGAACAGCAGTTCATCGATGTCCGGCGGGGTGTTCAATGCCCGTTGCCGTGCGTTGAAATCCACCGGGCGGCGGTTGTCCGGGTCGACCAGGCTGAAGTCCCAGAACTCATCGCCCTGGTACAAGTCCGGCACGCCCGGCACGGTCATGCGAAGCAAGGTTTGCGCCAGCCCATTCAGGGCACCGGCCGGGGCAATGGCCTGAGCGGCCTCTGCCAGAGCGTTGCGCAAGGTACGGCCTGCTTCGTCCAGCAGCAGGCGCGAGAGGAACGCTTCGACGCCTTTTTCATACGCCTCGTTCGGCGCACTCCAGCTGCTCTGCAATTTGGCTTCGCGCAGGGCTTTTTGTTGCCACTGCCACAGACGTTCCTGATAACCCTCAAGGTTCAGGTCCAGCGGCCAACTGCCGAGCAATGCCTGATAAAGAATCAGCTCATCGCCCGCAGAAGGGCTATCGGGGGCCGTTCGCAGAGGCGCCGCCAGCGTGCGCCAGCGCTCAACCTGTTCGACGTACCACGGGGCGCACTCGCTGAGCACGGCCAGGCGCGCGCGGGTGTCTTCGCCGCGTTTGTGGTCGTGGGTGGCGGTGGCCAGCAGGTTGTCGGGGAAGCTCTGCAAACGCTGGCTGTTGATGGCGTGGAACTCCGCCACGGGCGCACTGAACTGCTCGGTGCTGAAGCCCACGTCATTACGCGACAGCAAGACCGCCGAGCGATAAAACGCAGTGTCTTCCACCGCCTTGGCAGCGGCGGGTGACGTCAGTTGCTGGAAGCGCACGCAGGCATGCTTGAGGATCTTGCGCTCACGGCCCACCGGGCGGTTACGCCACGGTTGGCCACCGAGCCATTTCTCCAAGTGATCGAGCACCGGCCAGTCGCCTTCGCCCAAGGTGCTGCGCGCGCCTTGCATGGCTTGCTGGAAAACCACGTCGTCCGCTGCACTGCGGCCGCGTGCACTGATATAGGTGCGGTATACCGGGAAGTGCACGATCAGCTCCTGCAACGCTCGGCGGATCGCGCCGAGGGTCAAGTCGCGGGTCATCACATCGTCACGGGCCACTTGCAGCAGGGCCTGGGCCACGCTTTCAAAGTCGCCGCCGAGGGAGCCATTGAGGATTTGCTGGCGCGCCAGCCGGGCTTCTTCGATAAACGCCGAAGGCCGTTCGCTGTGGCGCGTCCACAGTTCGGCGAGGGGTTCGAAGCCTGCGGGATCATGTTGCAGCAGTGACAGCTGATTCATGAACTCGTAGCCGGTTGTGCCGTCCACTTGCCAGTCTTCACGCAGGGTTTCGCCTTCGCCGAGGATTTTCTCGACAAAGATCGGCAAGTGCCGCGCAGGCGACAGTGAGTCCACGCGGCGGCGCAGCTTGCGGCAATAACCGCGCGGGTCGGCCAGCCCGTCGATATGGTCGATGCGCAAGCCATCCACCAGGCCTTCACTGATCAACTGGAAAATCTTGCCATGGGTGGCTTCGAACACGGCGGTGCGTTCAACACGCAGGCCGCCCAGTTCGTTGACGTCGAAGAAGCGCCGCCAGTTGATGTCGTCGGCCGCCGTGCGCCAGCTGGCGAGGTGGTAGGTCTGCTGTTCGAGCAATTGATGCAAGCGCTTGAAGCCCTCGGGTTGACGACTGTCAAACTCGCGCAGCCGCGCTTCGATGGCCGGCAGCACCTCGGTTGCACGCTCGGCCAACGCTTGCTTGAGCCAGGCCGCTTCGTGGTAGGCGTCGTCTTGATAGGTGAGGGCAGTGAAGCGCTCGGCCAGCGGTTTGAGCAATTCATCGGTACCCAGAATCGCTGCGTAATCCCGTGGGCAAATCGGGAAGCGATGCTCGTAATGCTCAACGTAAAACGAGCCGTGGGTGGCATCGAAGTGCAGGGTCAGGGTGCCGGTTTGCAGGGCTTCGCCGTAATCACTGCCCAAAAACGGCATCAGCAATTGGCCCTTGAGCAACGGGTCGGGCGAGTGCCACTGAATATCGAAAAACTCGCTGTAGGGGCTCAATCGCCCCCATTCCAGCAGGTCGAGCCACCACGCGTTATCCGCGCCGCCCACGGCCATATGGTTGGAGACGATATCGAGGATCAGCCCCATCTCGTGTTCGCGCAGCGCTGCAACCAGACGGCGCAACGCCGGTTCACCGCCCAGCTCGGGGTTCACCGTTGTCGGGTCCACCACGTCATAACCGTGCATGGAGCCGGCGCGGGCGCTGAGCAGGGGCGAGGCATACAGGTGGCTGATGCCCAGTTGAGCAAAGTACGGCACCAGCGGCACCGCATCGTCCAGGGTAAAACCTTTATGGAATTGCAGGCGCTGGGTAGCGCGCAGGGGAACAGCTTTCATCGGTCACGCTCATAGGCTTGGTTGCGCGCGACGGCCAGTAATTCCAGGCGGCGGGCGGCATTGTCATTGTCGAGCAGGCTCGCGGCTTCGCCCGGCAGGCGTCGGCGCCAGTTGGGATGGGTGTCGGTGGTGCCTGGCAAGTTCGGTTGTTCCACAAGGCTCAGGGCATCTTCCAGCGGCAGCAGCACCAGCGGCGCACGGGTGTGGCCGAGGTAGCGCACGCTGGCGTCGATCATGTGGTCGGTCTCGTTGCGGATCTCATCGACGAAATTCTGCGGGTCCTGGCTCAAGGCCTGGCGCAGCGCCTGGCGCTCGCGCAAACGGTGCTCGCTCCATTGCTCCACGGTCGGCGCATCGATCAAGCCGAGCTGAATGTTCCATTCGATATCACGGCTGTGCCACCAGCCGTTGAGGGTCGGCAAATCATGGGTGCTGGTGGTTGCCAGGGCGTTGTCCGGCCAGTCGAGGATCGGCCTGAACTGGCCGTCGTTGCCTTGTTCGAACAGCAGCACGCGCATGCCCAGAATCGAACGCCCAATCAGTTTTTCGCGCAGGCCATCCGGCACGGTGCCGAGGTCTTCGCCAAGCACAATGGCTTGGTGACGATGAGACTCCAGCGCCAGCAAGCGCAGCATGTCGTCTACCGGGTAATACAGGTAGGCGCCTTCGCGGGGTGAGGCGTCCATGGGAATCACCCACAGCCGTTGCAGGCCCATCACGTGGTCGATGCGCAGGCCGCCGGCGTGGGCGAAGTTGGCACGCAGCATTTCGATAAAGGCGCGAAAACCGTTGCGCTTGAGGCCTTCGGGCGAAAACGCGGAAATGCCCCAGCCTTGGCCAGCGCGGTTGAGAATGTCCGGTGGCGCGCCGACGGTGAGGTCGGCGAGCAATTCATCCTGACGGCTCCATGCCTGGCTGCCGCCGCCATCAGCGCCCACGGCGAGGTCGGCAATCAAGCCGACGCCCATGCCGCTGCCGCGTGCCGCCTGTTGTGCGCGCGCAAGGCTGCGCGCGCACAACCATTGGCTGAAGGCGAAAAAACCGATTTCGTCACGGTGCTCTTCGGCAAACTGCACCAGCGCCGGGCTTTGCGGGCTGCGCCATGCTTCGGGCCAGTGGCGCCAGTCGAGTTCTTCACCGGCGGCCGCGCGCACCGCTTGCACGGCTTCGAAACGGCAATGGTTTTCCAGGGCTTCGCCACCGGCCTGGCGGAAGCTCAGGAAGTCGGCCTGTTGCGGATGCCCGCCGTGACGGAAGTCTTCATACAGTACGCGCAGCAGGCGTTGTTTGGCCTTGGCCGCAGCGGGCCAGTCGATCAGGGTCTGCTGCTCCAGCGTGTGCAACTCATCCGCCAACCCGGCTGCCTCAATGGCGTCGCGCACTTCGCGTTCACCCAGGATGCAGGCCGGTGACGCATACAGGCTGTTGAGAAACAGCCGGCTGGAGGGTGAATACGGGCTGTAGCGCTCGGGGTCGGCGCTGAACATCGCGTGCATCGGGCTGATGGCCAAAGCGTCGGCACCGCGCTCGGCGGCTGAACGGACCAGATGCTCAAGCGCCAGGGTGTCGCCAAAACCGCCGTCACCGAGGCGGCGCAGCGAATACAGTTGCGCGCTCAGGCCCCAGGCGCGGGCGGTTTGGGTGTCGACCGCTTCAGCCACGCTGTAGCAATGGGTCGGCGCCACGGCGAGGGTGAAGTCTTGGTCGCCGATATGCACCTGGTGATAGCCCAGAGCTACGATGCCCGGCAACACCGCGTCGCCGTCCAGGCGCAACTCCAGGGTTTCGCCGTCTTCCAGGTTGACCCGGCACAGCGTGTCGGGTTCGAAGTAGCGCGCCAGGTCCAGGCCTTCACCGCTGTCGATGGTCAGCAAGGGGGGAAGGTGTTTGTCTTGTTGCACCTGCTCCAGTTCGAGCAGGCTGGCGTCGATCTCGGCGTCAGTATCGGCCGGGTGGCCCAGGCCTTTGAGAACGGCACGCAGGGCGTCGGGTTTCACGTGTTGCAGGCGGCCATTTGCGTCAATCCAATCGACGGCCAGGCCCGCGCGGCTGGCGAGAATTTCCAGGTTCGCTTCGCTCAAGAGTGCTCTCCAACAGGGGATAGGGCGACGCGCGCGCTGTACGGCGCCAACTGCGCCTCATCAGCGGCAGGCGTCGTAAATAACAGATGAGGCGGCGCCGGGAAATCCAGCGGTTCGGCGCTCAGGTTCAAGTCGATTTGCAGCACGCTGCCGTTGCCCAGGCGCCAGCGGGCGCTGACAGCGCCGTCGGCCAGCACCTGCGCACCGAGTGCCACGCTGCCAGGCACGTGCTGCACGATATGCCGGTGACGCAGGCCCAGCAGCTTGCGATAAAACTGGGTGTGTTCATTTTCGACAAACTTCGGCGCCGATTGCAGAAACGTCGGCAAGGCATTGGGGTCAGGAATGCGTTCACGCCGCTCCGGGTCCTGGAACGCGGCAAAATCGGCAAACTCATTGCGACGGCCTTCGCGCACCGCCTCCGCCAGTTCGCCGTGGTGGTCGGTAAAGAACAGGAAAGGTTCAGCGGCGTTGGTCTCATCGCCCATGAACATCATCGGAATCATGGGCGACAGCAGCAGGAGGGTGGTTGCCGCTTTCAACGCCTGGGGCGAGCAGAGTTGGTGCAGGCGCTCACCGAAGGCGCGATTGCCGATCTGGTCATGGTTTTGCAAAAACAGCACGAAGGCGCTCGGCGGCAAATGTCCGCTGGGTTCGCCGCGTACATATCCGTGGCGGGTGGTTTCGCCCTGATAGATAAAGCCCTCGCTCAGGCAGCGCGCCAGCTTGGCCGTGGTGTCTTTGGCGAAGTCGTTGTAATAGGCATCGGTTTCGCCGGTGAGCAGCACGTGCAGGGCGTTATGGCCGTCGTCGTTCCACTGCGCGTCGAAGTCATGTTCGAGCAAGCTGGCCTGATTGAATTCATTCTCCAGCACCAGCCACACGTGGCGGCCGATGTCGGCCTGTTGGCGCACGCGTTGCGCCAGCTCCTTCAGAAACCCCGGGTTGTCGATGGCGTGCACCGCGTCCAGGCGCAGGCCGTCAAAGCGGTATTCGAGCAACCACATCAATGCGTTATCAAGGAAAAAGTCGCGCACTTCCCGGCGCGCAAAGTCAATACCCGCGCCCCACGGCGTGTGCACGTCCTCTTCAAAGAAATTTTTGGCGTACTGGCCCAGGTAGTTGCCGTCTGGCCCGAAGTGGTTGTAGACCACGTCAAGAATCACCGCCAAGCCGTGTTCATGGGCGCTGTCGATCAGGTGTTTGAGTTGTTCGGGGGTGCCATACGAGGCTTGAGGCGCGTAGGGCAGCACGCCGTCGTAACCCCAATTGCGAACACCGGGGAACTGCGCCAATGGCATCAGCTCAATCGCGGTCACGCCCAGTTCGGCCAGGCGAGGCAACTGAGCTTCGACGCCGGCATAGCCACCCAGCGCGCCCACATGCAGTTCGTAGATGACCGCCTCGTGCCACGGGCGGCCTTGCCAGTTGCTGTGTCGCCACTGGTAGGCGAGCGGGTCGACGACCAGGCTCCAACCATGCACATCCAGGGCCTGGGCCCTGGATGCTGGGTCGGGAACATCCATCTCGCCGTCGATGTTGTAGCGATAACGCGTGCCCGCCGGGCACTGTATTTCTGTTTCGAACCAGCCATCTGCCTGAGGCAGCATGGCGAACGACTTGCCGTCTTCCAATTCAACGCTGACATAAAACGCGTCTGGCGCCCACAAGGCGAAACGCGTGTGTTGCGCGTCCAGCATAATTGCGCCGTGGGGCCAGGTTTCCAGAGTCCTTAACGGCATCTATAGAGACCTCCCTTTGATTATTTAGCGGATTTCCCCAGTGCTTTAGCCACCAGTTGTTCGTACAGCTCGGCGTAGGGTTCTACCGCCTGGCTCCAATTGAACGGTTGAGTCATGGCGCGCGAACGCATGGCGTTGAGCAGCCCTGGGAAGCCGAACACCTTAAAGGCGCGGGTGAGCGCTTCTTTATAGCTGTCGACTGTGGATTCATTAAACAAAAAGCCGGTGACGCCATTTTCAATGGTGTCGGCCAAACCGCCGGTGTTGCGCGCGACCGGCAGCGAGCCGAACCGCTGGGCGTACATCTGGCTCAAGCCACACGGCTCATAGCGCGATGGCATCAGCAGGAAGTCACTGCCGGCGAACATGCGGCGGGCATCGGTTTCATTGAAGCCAATACGCACGCCCACCTGGCCGGGGAAGCGCAAGGCCAGCTCACGCATGGCTTGCTCTTCTTCTGGCTCACCGCGACCGATGATCGCGATTTGACCGCCTTGCTCAACAATAAAGCTGGCAACGGCTTCGGTCAGGTCCAGGCCTTTTTGGTAGACCAGGCGTGACACCACAGCGAACAGCGGGCCGCTGGAGTCATGCAAGCCAAACAATTCGCGCACGTGCGCGGCGTTGATGGCCTTGCCTTCCCAATCGCCAATATTGAAGTTGTGCATCAGGTGCGGGTCGGTCGAGGTTTCCCAGCTGTCTTCAATACCGTTGGGAATACCGCTGAGCAGACCTTGCTGAGTCTTGCTGGCAAGAAAACCGTCCAGGCCACAGCCAAATTCTGGGGTGGTGATTTCCTGGGCGTACGTGGCGCTCACCGTAGTGATATGGCTGGAGTACGCCATGCCGGCCTTGAGGAACGACATCTTGCCGTAAAACTCCATGCCTTCCTGTTGCAAGGCATGCGGCGGGATACCCAGCTCGGGAGTGCATCCCAGGCTAACCACGCCTTGGTAGGCCAGGTTATGGATAGTGAACAAGGTGGGCGTGCGTGACCCGCGCCAGTGCATGTACGCCGGGGCCAGGCCAGCCGGCCAGTCGTGGGCGTGCACCAGGTCTGGGCACCAGTGAATTTGCGCCAGGTTGGCGGCAATATCAGCGGCAGCCAGGCCCAGGCGGGCGAAGCGAATATGGTTGTCCGGCCAGTCGCGACCGTTGTTGGCGCCGTAGGGCGTGCCTTCGCGCTCGTAGAGCTCAGGGCAGATCAGTACATAGATGACCAGGCCGTCCTTGAGGTCCATGCGCCCGATCTTGCACGGTGGCAGCGCGGCGTGGCCACCCAGCTCACCGATAATATGAATCGGGTTGTCGCTTTCCATCACCTGCGGGTAACCCGGAATCAACACGCGCACATCGTGCAAATGTGCCATAGCGCGGGGCAGGGCGGCGGACACGTCGCCCAGGCCACCGGTTTTTACCAGGTCGGCAAACTCGGAAGTGACAAACAGCACTTTCTTTCGATTAGGGTTCTGACTCACGATCGGCCGCACAGTGTTGGGCAGGTCGGCCAAGGAAGTAGGCCCCCCTACCGGCTGACTAACACGCTCTCCCTGAGTATTTAAAGCGGCACTGATCATACTGCACTCCTACATTTTGGTGGGCTAATGGCCCGCTGCCATCGGCTCCGAAGACCGCATCCTGCGGCCAGGCGCACAAGCGCTGTGCAGATCTGGCAAGGCTTATGCCAGTTGCACGTCAAACAGAAATAGTTTGGATGGGCGGGCATCCGGTGTATTCCGAACGCGCACGCCTTACCTAAAACTGGACCTACGGCAGAGTTGGAAAGTTTCGATTTTTTGCGGGGTTTTTGTTTTGGCACGGACCCATCGGCCCTGAGTCTAGGACAGATCCCAGCGCCTGTAAGGTTTTCAAGAGGATTTTGTAGGACAAAGATATTTTAAGGTCAGAAGCACTGGTTATGAGCTGATCCGCTTCTATAAGTGAACTCGCTCACTGCGTCGTGCGGGCTTGTTGTGGCGAGCGGGCTTGCCCCGCGTTGGGCTGCGCAGCAGCCCCAAAAGTCCCCCCCAATCTACCTGATGCACCGTAATAGCCCACTCAGGAGCGCTGCGCACTCCAACGCAGGGCAAGCCTGCTCGCCACAGATGCACAGACGCAGCGCTCACCTCACCTGTGCAGTTTGCCGCCTGTTAGCCGAGCACGCGAATGGGCGCTTTATCTGCCCACGCCTGAATATCCTCAATCATCTGCTGATAAAACTGCCGGTAATTCTGCTCGCTCACATACCCCACGTGGGGCGTAGCCAGCACGTTCGGCAAACGACGGAACGGATGATCAACCGGCAGCGGCTCTTCGCCATACACATCCAGCGCCGCCCCCGCCAGGCGCCCGGCGGAGAGCGCCGCCACCAGCGCCTGCTCATCCACAATCGGCCCGCGCGCAGTGTTCACCAGCCGTGCAGTGGGCTTCATCCAGCCCAGCGCCTCGGCGTCCACCAAGCCGCGACTGCGGTCGCTGAGCACCAGGTGAATCGTGAGGATATCGGCCTGTTCAAACAATTCCTGCTTGCTGACCCACGTCACGCCCGACTCGGCTGCCCGCTCCGGCGTAAGGTTTTCACTCCAGGCGATGACCCGCATCCCGAATACCTGCGCAAACTGCGCAACCTTCTGGCCAATGCTGCCCAGCCCGAGGATACCCAGGGTCTTGCCGTACAAATCGCCACCCAGGCCAACCTGCCAGTTGCCGACGCGCAGGGAATTGGCTTCGGCGAGCAAATTACGCGTGGAGGCCATGATCAGCGCCCAGGTCAACTCCGGTGCAGCTTGCTTATAGCTGTCGGTGCCGCACACCTGAATGCCCAATGCCTTGGCGGCCGGGATATCGATGGCAGCATTGCGCATGCCACCGGTGACCAGCAGCTTGAGGTTCGGCAAGCCCTGCAGCAGCGCCTTGTCGAACGTCGAGCGTTCGCGCATCACGCAAATAACCTCGAACCCCTTCAAACGCTCGGTCATCGTGGCGGTATCCGCCGGGTAATCATCAAGGAAATGCACGTGCCCGACCGCAGCCAATACCGACCAGTCCACCACACCACTGGCCACACCTTGCCAATCATCAATGACTGCGATCTGTACCGACATGCACGCGTGCCTCGAAAAAGGTTGGATTAAAGGGCATTCAAGCCCTGCAACAGCGCTTTATGAAATTGAGCCGGCTCTTCCATCTGCGGCGCGTGCCCCAGGCCCGGGAATTCCACCAGGGTTGAATGGGGGATCAGCTTCGCCACTTGTTTACCCAGTACGTCGTAGTGACCGAGCTTTGCCTTGACCGCTGGCGGCGCGATGTCGCTGCCAATCGCAGTGGTGTCGGAGGTGCCGATCAACAGCAGGGTCGGCATCTGCAAATCCTTGAACTCGTAGTACACCGGCTGGGTGAAGATCATGTCGTAAATCAACGCCGAGTTCCACGCGACCTGAGTATGCCCCGGGCCTTTGTTCAGGCCGGCGAGCATATCGACCCAGCGGTCGTATTCGGGTTTCCAGCGCCCCACATAGTAAGTGTTCAGTTCATATTTCCGGATGCCCTCGGCGCTCAGCTTCAGCTCGCGCTCATACCATTGATCAACGCTGCGGTAAGGCACGCCCAGGGCTTTCCAGTCTTCCAGGCCGATAGGGTTCACCAGCGCGAGCTGTTCGGTCTGTGCGGGGTAGAGCAGTGCGTAACGGGTGGCGAGCATGCCGCCGGTGGAATGGCCGACGAGGGCGGCCTTTTGAATGCCGAGCTTTTCCAGCAACTGATGCGTGTTGATCGCCAATTGCTGAAAGCTGTACTGGTAATGGTCAGGCTTGCTGGAGGTGCAAAAGCCGATCTGGTCGGGCGCGATTACCCGGTAGCCGGCATCGCTCAGGGCTTTGATGGATGCATCCCACGTGGCGCCGCAAAAATTCTTGCCGTGCATCAACACCACGCTGCGGCCATTGGCCTTGCCGTTGGCCGGGACGTCCATGTAACCCATTTGCAGGGATTTGCCCTGGGACTGGAAGTTGAAATGTTCAACCGGGTAGGGGTATTGGAAGCCCTGAAGTTCGGGGCCGTAAGTGGCGGCAAACACGGGAGCGGCACTGGCCGCCAGCAGGCCGGCGATGCAAAAAGCACGGATGGTAGGCATGGAAGGGCTCCGATAAGAATGCCCCGGATGCTGTTGCGAGGGGATTAAGTGGGGATTAACACCCACTGCAGGGTCACCGCCGCCAGTACGCCGTAGCGCAGGCCCTTGGCCAGCGTGACCAGCAGCAAGAACCGCCACAGCGGCTCACGCATTACACCGGCCACCAGCGTCAGCGGGTCACCAATGATCGGAACCCAACTCAGCAGCAGCGTCCAGTGCCCCCAGCGCTCGTAGTGCTTGCGGGCCTTGTCGAGCTGCCGGGTGCTGACCGGGAACCAGCGCCGTCCCTTGAAATGGTCAACCCAGCGGCCCAACCACCAATTCACCACCGAGCCCAATACATTGCCCAGCGTGGCGATGCCCAGCAGCAGCCACAGGCTGTAATGCCCGCTGAGCAATAGCCCCACAAGCACGGCTTCTGACTGCAAAGGCAGCAGGGTCGCGGCGCCGAATGCCGCGATAAATAAACCCAGGTAACCTGCCAGCATTGATCAGTGAGCCGGGTAATCAGCCACCACGACGTCTTTACCCTCGCGCGTTAGCCCAATGACTTGGTAGGCATCGCTTTGGCCGTCCACTTCCATGCCCGGCGAGCCCATCGGCATACCCGGCGCGGCAATGCCGAGCAAGTCATCACGTTTGCGCAGTGCCAGCACTTGCTCGGCAGGCACATGGCCCTCGACGAACTTGCCGTCGATCACGGCGGTGTGGCACGAAGCCAGGCGTGGCGCGACGCCGAGGCGCTGTTTGACCGCGCTCATGTCGGCTTCCACGTGGTCATTGACCTTGAAACCGTTGCTTTCCAAGTGGCTGATCCACTTTTTGCAGCAACCGCAATTGGCGTCGCGGTGCACGTCGATGGGGATCAGGTCAGCGGCTTGGGCGAGGGTGGTGGTGAATAACGCGGTGAGCAGGGCCAGTCGCAATGGGGTTTTCATGGGAGGGCTCGGGAGTCGGAATAGGCCGCGATGATGACGGGCTCATCGCAGGCAAGCCAGCGCCCACAGAAGCAGCGATGTGCCGGTAATGTTTCCAAATTATACGAAGTGAGTGTTTTCCAGTCGTTGCTTGAGCTGGCTCAGCGCGGTGGCGGACAGCTCGACCATTCGCCCATGCAAGGTGACGAGTTGCAATTCGGTTTGGTAGGTCAATACGCGCTTGAACAGCGTCCCGCCGCGATGGGGTTGCAGGAAGTAATGAATGGAGCCGTCGACGGCCAGGGAGGTGAATACGGTTTTGAATTCCTGCGGCGGGTTGGCCACTTGCACCCGATAACTCATGGGGACGCGCACGCCGAGCAGGTCGATGACTTCGGTAAACCGCGTGCCGGCCGCGAGGGAGCCGGTAGTGCCGGTGTCGGCACCGAGGGAAGTGGGGTGCCACTCGTGCCAGCGGTCGGGCTGGGTGACGTAGTCGTACACCACCTCGATGGGGGCCTCAATAAAGCGTTCCTGGCTGATCCGCTCCAAGCGGGTCGACTGCTCCACAACGCGCATGACACACCTCCTGTGTGGCGAGATTTTGTCCTGAGAACTTTCAGAATAGCCCCACTCCCGCGCATTGCACGGGAGTGTCTCAGCCATTTATCAGCGCACCTTGAAACGGCTCATCAGCGTGATCACCTGGCCATTGGCATCGATCAGGCTGCGGGTATTGGTTTCAGTGGCATGGCCGCTTTCCACCAGTTCCTCAACCATATGTCGGATCTGCACCATGCTGCGGTTGATCTCCTCGGTGACGGCGCTTTGTTGCTCGGCCGCCGTGGCGATCTGGGTGCTGAGGTTATTGATATGGCTCACGGAACCGGCCATTTCGTCCAACCCGGTGTTCACCCGCGCCGTGGCGTCTGCTGCCGACTGGCAGCTGGCCTGGGTGGCTTCCATCGCGGTCACCGAAGAACTCACGCCGGTGGTCAGGCGCGCGAGCATCTCGTTGATCTGCGAGGTGCTGGCCTGAGTCCGTGCGGCCAGCGCACGCACTTCATCGGCTACTACCGCAAACCCACGGCCTTGCTCACCGGCACGTGCCGCTTCAATCGCGGCGTTGAGGGCCAGCAGGTTGGTCTGGCCGGCGATTGCACCGATCACCCCGAGGGTTTCGGTAATACGCGCGGCGTCCTGGCGCATGGCTTCCACGGTGTGGGTGGCGCTGGACACTTCGCCGATCAGCGCGCTGACGCTGGTTGACGCCTCACCCACGACCACGCGGGAGCGGTCGGCGTGCTCATTGGCGCGCTGGGTGAAGGCCGCCGTTTCGGCGGCATTTTGCGCCACGGTGTCGGCGGTGGAGCTCATTTCGGTGATGGCGGTGACCGTCTGGTCGGTCTCCGAGGCGTGCCGCACCAGAATCTGGTTGATGTGAGCCGAGGTGCGCTGCAACTGCTCAAGGCCCGACGACATGGCCGCCGTGGCTTGGGTCACTTCACCGATCATGTTTTGCAGGTAGACGATAAAGTGGTTAACCGAGTGGCCAATGGCACCCAGTTCGTCTTCGGCGCGAATGGTGATGCGCCGCGTCAGGTCGGCATCGCCGGCAGACAACGCGTCGATATTGGTCTTCAGCGAGCGCATACGCTGCACCAACTGGCGAATGGCATAGGCTGCCAGCAGCACCAGCAACAGCACCATCGGAATCTGCAACATCGCCAGGGTGCCGAGTACATCATCGCGCTGGGCGGTGATCAGCGAGGTGGGCAGGGCGGTGGCGAGGAACCACGGCGTGCCTTCGATCGGGCGCAGGTAGAAGGCGCTGGCCACGCCCCCGTTGTCGAATTCAGTACGTTGCAGGCCTTTGTCGCGCTGGGCCAGGGCTTTGCTGACTTGGGCGGCAAACGCCGACGTGCCGGCCAGTTCGCTGACGTTTTTCAACACCACCGGGCTGTTGATGCGCGAGCTGTTGCTGATGATCTTGCCGTCGCCTTCGACGATCAGCATTTGGCCGCCGATGTCTTTCTCTTTGCTGGCCACCAAGTCATTGAAGAAGCCCAGGGTCACGTCAATAGTGGCAACGCCATACGCGGCGCCGTCACGCTGGATCGCCATGGCGCAGTTGGTGCGTGGCTCCTGGCTGGCGTCGTCCTTGTAGGCCGCCGCCCAGGCACACTGGCCGCGGGGCGAGGCGAGGCCGCCTTTGTACCAGCTTTGGTCGTAGTAGTTGGGCGCGGCGTCACTGTTCCAGAACGTGTTGACGGCCAGCTTGCCTGAGGCATCGCGGTGCCAGAACGTGCTGAATTTGTTGCGCCCCTGAGCACGCTGATTAGGCAGCGGCCAGATCCCGCCGCCGAACACTTTCAGTTCGCCGTACTGATCCACCAGGCCAGGCAGGACCTTGTCGATGGCATCGCTGTCGAGCAAGGGGATGGTTTGAGTGATGCTGCGTTGCTGGGCCTGAACCTTGTTCAGTTCGCCCTTGATCTGTTCGGCCACCTCGGCGACGCGGTTGAGCACCACCTGTTCTTCAGTGTGACGCAGCTGGGGCGCAACCAACTGGCCGATGCCGACGACGGTCAACACGATTAACACCAGAACGAACAGCACCAGAAACAGGGTATAGCGGGCTTGGATAGAGCGCAGTGGGGGCATGGAGTCGTCCTTACGAAGCGTTTATTGTCGACGCGGCTTTGTTAGAGCTTCGTCGTGCTATCGGCTCAGACGGGTGGAGCTTTAGGTACCAGGCTGCAACAAATTCAGGGGCACCAAGGCGGGCGCCCCTGAACGCTGCGGCTAGCGGTTCAGCATGCCCATGACTGCCTGCGGGTAACGCAGGCCGGCAGTGGCATCGGCGGGGAAAATCGCCTCAAGTGCCGCGAGTTCCGTCGCGCTGAGGGTCAGCGAAACCGCCGCCACATTCTCTTCCAGGTATTTGCGTTGCTTGGTGCCGGGAATCGGGATCAGGTAATCGCCCTGAGCCAACACCCAGGCCAGCGCCAGTTGGCCGGCCGTCACGCCTTTGTCCGCCGCGAGTGCCTGGACCTGTTTCACCAGCAGCAGGTTTTTCGCGAAGTTTTCGCCCTGAAAGCGCGGGCTGAAGCGGCGGTAGTCGTCGGCATCGAAGTCGTCCGGGCTTTTCAGTGCGCCGGTCAGAAATCCTCGGCCAAGCGGGCTGTAAGGCACAAACGCAATGCCCAGGCGTTGGCAGGCGGCGAGGCAGCCGTTGTCCTCCTGATCGCGACTCCACAACGAGTATTCGCTTTGCAGCGCGCTGATGGGGTGCACCTTGTGCGCACGTTCCAGCGTAGCGGAGGAGGCCTCGCTTAAACCCAGGTAACGCACTTTGCCCTGTTTAACCAGTTCGGCCATGGCGCCCACGGTTTCCTCGATGGCCACGTCCGGGTCGATGCGGTGCTGGTAATACAAATCCAGGGTTTCTACGCCAAGGCGTTGCAGAGTGCCGTCGATGGCTGCGTGGATGTAGTCCGGGCGACCATTTACCCCACGCAGCGCCGGGTTCGCCGGGTCGCGCACGATGCCGAATTTACTCGCCAGAAAGACCTGATCGCGTTTGCCGGCAATCGCCTTGCCAATCAGCGCTTCATTGGTATGCGGGCCATACATATCGGCGGTGTCGAGAAAGTTGACGCCCAGCTCCAGCGCGCGGTGCAGGGTGGCGACGGCTTCAGTGGTGTCGGTGCCGGTGGTGTAAAAGTCGGTCATGCCCATGCAGCCAAGACCAATAGCGCTGACGAGGGGGCCGTTTTTACCGAGTTGACGGGTGTGCATGGGTAAAGCTCCGGTGCGTAGGAAGACCTCCATTGTCATCCTCGACAAAAGCGGGATAAACCGGCTAAAAGCACTATCACTGTTCGTAAAATCTAAATAATCCATGAGGAGTCGGCCCTTGGACCGCTTTAGCGCGATGCGCGTATTCACCCGGATTGTTGAATTGGGTGGTTTTGCCAAGGCGGCTGACAGTCTGCAATTGCCACGGGCGTCGGTGACGATTCTAATCAAGCAGCTGGAAGCCCACCTCGGCGTGCAGTTGCTACAACGCACCACGCGCCAGGTCAGCCCGACCCTGGACGGCGCGGCCTATTACCAGCGCTGCGTGCAGTTGCTCACCGATTTGGAAGAAACCGAGGCGGTGTTTTCGACCCGCCGCCAGAACCCGCGCGGGACGCTGAGCATCGACATGCCCTCGGGCATCGGCCGGTTGATCGTAATTCCGGCGCTCCCGGCGTTTACCGCGCGCTACCCGCAGATCGAGCTGGAAATCGGCCTCAATGACCGTACCGTGGACCTGATTCGCGAAGGCGTCGACTGTGTGCTGCGCGGCGGGCCAGCCCTGGACGAATCACTGGTCGCACGGCCGTTGGCAATGATGGACCAGTTGACCCTGGCCAGCCCGAGTTACCTTGAGCGCTTCGGCTTGCCCGCTGCCCTGGACGACCTGAACGGGCACCAGATGGTCGAGTATGTCTCCAGTTCCACCGGCAAACGTTTCGGGCTGGAATTCCAGGTCGGCAATGAGCTGCGCGAGGTCAATTTGCCCAAGGTGGTGGCGGTCAACAGCGCCGACGGTTACTTCGCCGCATGCGAGGCGGGGTATGGGTTGATCCAGGCGCCGTACTATCACGCCCGGCGGCAACTGGCCCAAGGCACACTGGTAGAAGTGCTGCCCGGGCATGCGCCGCCGAACATGGCACTGACGGCGTTCTACCCGCCCCATCGGCAGCTGTCACAGCGGGTTCGGGTGTTTATCGACTGGCTGGTGGAACTCTGCGCCACGCCTGGCACCGGCTTGCGGCGTTAAGCCTGGGCCTTGCGATAGGCGCCTGGCTGGTGCCCGGTGACCTTGTGAAAGGCGCGGGTAAATGCCGCCACCGATTGGTAGCCCGCCGCCAGCGCTACCTGCGCCACGGTCTGGTCTTTCTTGAACAGTTCGCAGGCGTGGCGCATACGCATCATCAGCAGCACTTGCCCCGGCGATTGCCCGCACAGCTCATTGAAACGTTTGAAAAACGCCGAACGTGACAGCCCGGTGCAGGCCGCCATGCTTTCCAGGGTCCAGGCGTCTGCCGGGCGCGCGATCAACTGTTCCAGCAGGTTTGCGAATGCCGGTTGCCGGCCCAATGCCGCGAGGCCGCCGAGGTCCGTGTTGTCGAGCACCTGTTGGCGCAGCACGTACAGAAACAGCAGGTGACAAAGGCGTTCGAGCAACGCGGAAGAGGGCGCGGGCGCGCGCTCGCATTCTTGCAGGATCAATTCGAACAGGTTGCGCGCGGCGGTCAACGACGGGTCGCCGGCACGCAGGATGATCCAGGCGGGCAGGGTGTCTACGATCATTGCCGACAAGCCGGACTGGAAATGAAAGAACCCGCAGACCAACCCCACACCGTCGTTCGCACTGCTGTCCAGCGCCTGCATCGGGCGCCGAGGGCATTCCTGCGCGCCCGCCGCCGTCGGTTCTCCGGAAAGCCGGTAAGCCAAGTCACGCAGCAGAAACACCGCGTCACCATTGTTAAGGCGCTGTGGGGTCGATTCACCGTCGATATGCAGCCAGCATTCGCCCTGCACGATCAGGTGAAAACTCGCACTGGCCAAACCGTGGGTGCTCGCATGCCAATCGCCGCAATAGCGGCCTACGTGGAACAGACTGGTGTTGAGTTCAAGGCTGTCTAATAACCAATCGACAAGTGCACTGGACGAATTCATCTAAAGGAAAGACCCAAGAGCAAGTAATCACTACTTTAGCCTATTGAGGCGTTTTTTTATAACCAACAGACTGGCTGCACGAACCCCTCAGGAGACTACTCCATGTCCCGTGTACCGTTACTGACCCCTGACACCGCGCCGGAAGCCGCCAAGCCGTTTCTGGAAAATGCCTTGAAGGGCTCGGGCTTCATTCCCAACCTGCTCGCCGTGCTGGCGAATGCGCCGGCTGCGCTGGAAACCTACATCACCGTGTCCGGCATCAATGCCAAATCCGACCTCAGCCTGGCCGACCGTGAAGTGGTGCAATTGATTGCCGCGACCACCCACGGCTGCGACTTTTGTGTGGCCGGCCACACCGCCGTGGCGCGCAACAAGGCCAAGTTGCCGGAAGCGGTGATTGACGCCCTGCGCCAGCGCGGCGAACTGCCAAACGCGCGCTACGAGACGCTTGCCGCGTTTACCCGCGAAGTAATTGCCACCCGTGGCGACGTCAGCGATGAGGGCTACGAAGCGTTCCGCGCGGCGGGCTACACCGACGGTCACGCCCTGGAAGTTATTTTGGGCGTGAGCCTGGCAACCTTGTGTAACTTCGCTAACGTGTTTGCCCGTACGCCGCTGAACCCGGAGTTGGCGCAATACCGTTGGGAACAACCGGCTGGCTGAACGGGCGTCTGCCCACCTGCTGCAAAAAGGAGAAACATGAATGCTTGACCCAATCTTGAGCCGTTGGCTCGATGTTCAAGCGCAGGCCCTGGATGTGGGCAGTTGCGATCCACAGGAAGTGCTGCCAAGGCTGGCAGAGGCCAATGTATTACGTATCGGCGTGCCCAAAGCACTCGGCGGCCTGGGCGGTGACGTGACCGGCGCGGTGGACGCCATCGCCAATGTCGCCAGCCATTCTTTGGCGGCGGCGTTTGTGTGCTGGGGCCAGCGCTCGTTTATCGAATACCTGCTGCAAAGCCCGAATGAGCGGCTGCGTGAGCAACTGTTGCCGGACTTGCTCAGCGGCAAGCTGGCGGGCGCGACCGGGTTGTCAAACGCGATGAAATTCCTGTCGGGCATCGAGACCCTGCAAATCAGCGCCGAACCCACAGAGCATGGCTGGACCCTCAATGGCCGCCTGCATTGGGTGACCAACCTGCGCAAGAACGGGTTTGTCGCGGCGGTCGCCATTGAGCATGCCGGGGGTGGCGCGCCATTTATTCTGGCACTGCCTGACTCGGTCGCAGGCTTGCAACGCTCCCGCGACCTGGAACTGCTGGGGCTGCAGTCAAGCAACACGGCGGCGCTCTGGCTTGAAGGCGTGGAGTTGAGCCGTGACTGGTTGCTGCACGAGGACGCGCGCAAGTTTTTGCCAGCGGTACGCCCGGCGTTTTTGGGGTTGCAATGCGGGATGTCGATTGGCCTGGCGCGCCGCTCGTTGGCAGAGGTAGCCAACCACTTGGGCGCCAGCCGCACGGTCTTGCGTGAAGAGCTGGAAGCGTTGCGCGTCACCCTTGATCACCTGGTTACCGAGCTGAAGAACGGCCTGTTGGCCGGGCGTTTTGCGGCGGAGCCGGTGCCGCTCTTCAAGCTGCGCATTGCCTTGGCGGAAACCGCCGCGAGTGCCGTGCAACTTGAGTTGCAAGCCAGCGGTGGCAAGGCTTACCTCACCTCTCACGGCAGCGGGTTTGCCCGGCGCTGGCGCGAGTCGGCGTTTGTGCCGATCGTCACGCCAAGCCTGGTGCAATTGCGCACCGAGCTGCAACGCCAGGCCAGCCCGTGAGCCAGGCGGTATTGAGCGCCCAGGGGGTTTGCCTGGGGTACGCCAGCGGGCCGGTGCTGGAGGGTTTTGACCTGCACCTGCAGCCCGGCGAAGTGGTGTCGATCCTCGGCCCGAGCGGGGTCGGCAAATCGAGCCTGTTGCGGGTACTCGCAGGTTTGCAGGCGCCCCAGGGCGGTAGCGTGCAGGTGCTCGGCGAGTGGCTGAACGGCCCGCACCCACGGGTGGCGGTGGCGTTTCAAGACCCCAGCCTGTTGCCGTGGCTGAACCTTGAAAAGAACGTCGCGTTCGGCCTGGATTTCGCCCGCCAACCCTCGTTGAGTCCCGAGCAACGGCGCCAGCGCGTCGACCAGGCCATCGCGGCCGTGGGCCTGGAACACGCCCGGCATCAATTCCCGGCGCAGCTCTCCGGCGGCATGGCCCAGCGCACTGCACTGGCGCGCTGCCTGGCGCGTCAGCCGCAAGTGTTGTTGCTGGATGAACCGTTCGGCGCGCTGGACGAAGTCACCCGCGCCGACATGCAGCACCTGCTGCTTGAGGTCAATCGCCAACAAGGCTCGGCGGCCGTGCTGATCACCCACGACATTGATGAAGCGCTGCTGTTGTCTGACCGCGTGCTGCTACTGGGTAACCGCCCGGCGCGGACCTTGGGCGAATGGCGTATCGACCTGCCGCAACCGCGTGAAGAACAGGTTGAAGCCATCGGCGCACTGCGTATCGAGATTCTGAAAACCTTACGGCAGGCGAGCCGCCCTCAACCCAACCCCTCTCAATTGCCGGAGCCCAGCCATGTGTCTGGATGACCTGACCCACTCGCGCCGTGATTTTCTCAAACTGTCGGCGGTACTCAGCGCCGCCGGTGCCTTACCGCTGTTGAGCAGCCTGCAAGCCCGCGCGGCCAGCGAGCCGGACGCGCCGGTGCGCATCGGTTACCTGCCGATCACCGACGCCACGCCGCTGCTGGTCGCGCATAACAATGGCCTGTTCGAAGCCGAAGGCATCAAGGCCGAACGCCCGGTGCTGTTGCGCAGTTGGGCTCAGGTGATCGAGGCGTTTATCTCAGGCCAGGTCAATGTGATTCACCTGCTGTCGCCGATGACCGTGTGGGCGCGTTATGGCAGTAAAGTCCCGGCCAAAGTGGTGGCCTGGAACCACGTGGGCGGTTCGGGCTTGACGGTGTCTCCGGGCATCAGCGACGTGAAACAACTGGGCGGCAAGTCGGTGGCGATTCCGTTCTGGTATTCGATTCATAACGTGGTGGTGCAGCAACTGTTCCGCGACAACGGCCTGACGCCTGTGGCGCGCGCCGTCGGCTCGCAGATCGCGGCCAACGAAGTCAACCTGATCGTATTGCCGCCCTCGGACATGCCGCCGGCCCTGGCCAGCAAGCGCATCGACGGTTACATCGTCGCCGAGCCGTTCAACGCCCTCGCGGAAAACCTCAAGGTCGGTCGCGTGCAGCGCTTTACCGGCGATGTGTGGCGCAACCACGCGTGCTGCGTGGTGTTCATGCACGAGCAGGATTTAACCCAGCGCCCCGAGTGGTCGCAAAAGGTGGTGAATGCAATCGTCAAGGCTCAGGTGTGGACACGCGACAACCGCGAAGAAGCGGTGAAGCTGCTGTCCAAGGACGGCCCGAACCGCTACACGCCGCATGCCGAGCCAGTGTTGAGCAAAGTGCTGGCCCCGGCCGCCAGCGACCGTGCCGCCTACCTGGCTGACGGCGCGATTCAACACGCGAACTGGGACGAACACCGCATTGATTTCCAGCCTTACCCATTCCCCAGTTACACCGAGGAACTGGTGCGCCGCTTGAAGGACACCTTGATCGAAGGCGACAAGAAATTCCTCGCCGACCTCGACCCGGCGTTTGTCGCCAAAGACCTGGTGGACGACCGCTTCGTGCGCAATGCCATCGAGGCCGTGGGCGGCATGAAGACCTTTGGGTTGCCGGACGGCTATGAACGGCACGAGGAGATTGGCGTTTGAACAACGGCAAAACCGTCGCATTGCCCGGCTGGTTGCTGGGCATCAGCGGCTTGGCAGGCTTGCTGGTGCTGTGGTGGCTGGGCGTGAAAATGTTTGGCGATGCCGACGGCTTGTCGGCGCGCTTCTCGCTCGCCGCCACCTTTGGCAGCCTGTGGGAATTGATGGGCCGTGGCGAGCTGTACCTGCACATTGCCGTGAGCCTCAAGCGCATATTCGTCGGCTTGTTTCTGGCGTTGTTGGTCGGCGTGCCACTGGGCTTGCTGGTGGGCAGTTCGCGCAACCTGGAGGCGGCGACCACGCCCGCGTTTCAGTTTTTACGGATGATTTCGCCGCTGTCGTGGATGCCCATCGTGGTGATGCTGATGGGCGTCGGCGATCAGCCGATCTACTTCCTGCTGGCCTTTGCCGCCGTATGGCCGATCATGCTTAACACCGCCGCCGGCGTGCGTCAGTTGGACCCGCGTTGGCTCCAATTGAGCAAAAGCCTGAGTGCCACACGCTGGGAAACCTTGCGCCGGGTGATTATTCCCGGAGTGACAGGGCATGTGTTGACCGGCGTACGCCTGGCTATCGGGATTTTGTGGATCGTGCTGGTGCCGTGCGAAATGCTCGGCGTGAGCGCGGGGCTCGGCTACTACATCCTCGACACGCGTGACCGGCTGGCCTATTCGGAGCTGATGGCGATGGTGCTGTTGATCGGGTTGTTGGGTTTTGCGCTGGATGCGCTGGCGCGGTGGCTGCACCAGCGTTGGGTGCACGGCGGGTAAAGCGTGTTATTGAGCAGCCCTGAAAAAAGTGGTTCAGGGCTGCCGACCGTAGCCGACCGATCAGCGGCGTTCGTAGCCAGGTCCGCCGTCATAGCGGTGGTCATGCCAGCCGCCACCGCCGCCGCGTGGGAAAAAGAAGCAGCCGCTCATGCTCAGCATGATCAGCAGGGGAATCAGCAGTGTGATTCGACGTAACATTTCGAAATCCTCTAAGGTACTCACAGGGTCAATCAGGCGACGTCGGTCAAGCGTGGTGCGAGCCAAACTTTTACATCGCCTGTAACATATGACCCTGCCGACCCCCATCCATCCCGCCCATCGGGTATGTGCTTGGCATGGTTGGCGATACACAGTGGATACATTCTCAAGGTTCAGGAACCCGTCATGACCCAAAAGCAGCGTTTTAAGTATTCGATTCTGATCGCCCTGACCGTACTGGCGACGATGTTTGGCCTGTCCTACCTGCAGAACACCGGGGCTATCAGCGAGAAAACGTTCCAGTACATCGCCATTGCCGTGGCGGTGACCGTGGTAGTGATCAACGGCATCATGCGCCGCAAGGTCAAGCCGAACTTCTGACGTCCAGTGCTCGAGTCAGGCGCGACCGTCGAGCACTTTGGCAGCCTCTTCATGGAGGCTGTAGCTTTTATCGGCATTGAGGGTGATCACGCCCTCGCTGCACAAGCGTTTGAGCACTTCACGCACACTGAGAAACGACAACGGAATGCCCAGCGCGAGTAAATGGCTGTGTACGCCGCGTACGCCCAGGCTGCGCTGGTTGTCTGCCGCAGTGAGCAGGGCATCGATGACCTTCAGCCGAATCAGGCTGGTGCGCAAACCGAAGCATTTGAGCAAGTGACGAATACGCCCGTTGCCATGACGCTCGGGCGTATCGCCGAACGCTTGGGCGCCGCCGCCAAAACCGGCGTCGGCAGCGGATGAATGTCCGTCCGTGGGCAGTTGCGAGTTGTACATGCAAAAAACTCCTTATCAGAGCCTGATCAGGAAAATGATGGCGCTCTTGATTAATAAGACGAACGAGCGAGCAAAATCATGAAGCGGCGAATGTAGAAATTTTGTCGGTATCGGTTTTGTCACATCGCGCCCGCCATAAATAAACCCGTACCTCGGCTAAATTATTCCCGGTGCATTGCGTCCTTACGGTGGGGTCACTGCCCCATGCGAGGGTGTTCAATTTGACTGTGGAGCTTGCGTGATTATTGCCAACGGGTTGTCCAGGGTATGTGTGGCCGGTGTGATGCTGGGCTTATGCGTTGCCGCGTCGGCGCGGGAGCCGGCGGCACCGGCATCGGCCGAAATTCGCCGGACCACGTACGGCGTGCCGCACATTCGCGCCAGCGATGAGCGAGGCCTGGGTTTCGGCATCGGCTATGCCTATGCCCAGGACAACCTGTGCCTGCTGGCCAACGAAGTGGTCACCGTGAACGGCGAGAGCGCCAGGTTCTTCGGCCCGGAGCAGGGCACCCTGGAAGGGCGCAACAACCTGGCCAGCGATGTGTTCTTCACCTGGCTGAATACCCCCGAAGCGATCAGCGCGTTCTGGAAGGCACAGACTCCACAGATTCAACAGCGCATCGAAGGCTATGTGGCGGGTTACAACCGTTACCTCAAAGAGCAGGGCGCCCCCCAGCAGTGCCAGGCCGCGTGGGTGCGGCCGCTTGTGACTGAGGACCTGGTGAAGCTGACACGTCGGCTGCTGGTAGAGGGTGGCGTAGGTCAATTCGCCGAAGCCTTGGTCGGCGCCACACCGCCGCACGCCACTGCCAGCGTTCAACCGGGTAGCGCTGCGTTTGCGCTGGCCGCCGCTAATCAACAACGATTCACCCTCGACCGTGGCAGCAACGCCGTGGCTGTCGGCCGTGATCGCTCGTTTAATGGCCGTGGCATGCTGCTGGCCAACCCGCACTTTCCGTGGGTGGGTGGCATGCGTTTTTACCAGATGCACCTGACCATCCCCGGCCAATTGGACGTGATGGGCGCCGCGCTGCCGGGCTTGCCGGTGATCAACATTGGGTTTAACAGGCACGTGGCCTGGACCCATACCGTCGACACCTCGAAGCATTTCACCCTGTACCGCCTGACCCTTGATCCCAAGGATTCCACGCACTATTTGCTCGACGGCAAGTCCATCGCCATGGCTAAAACCCCGGTCACGGTGCAGGTCAAACAAGCCGATGGCAGCCTTAAAGACGTCACCCACACGGTTTACAGTTCGCAATTCGGCCCCGTGGTGCAATGGCCCGGCAAGCTGGATTGGGACAACCACTACGCGTTCAGCCTGCGCGACGCCAACCTGGGCAACGACCGCGTGTTGCAGCAGTGGTACGCCATGAACCGCGCGGCAGACCTCAAGGAACTGCAAACCTCGGTGCATACCCTGCAAGGCATCCCGTGGGTCAACACCGTGGCGGCCGATGATCAGGGCCAGAGCCTGTACATGAACCTGTCGGTGGTGCCCAACGTCAGCGCCGCCAAGCTTGCGCAATGCAGCGACCCGCGCGCGGGCCTGCAGATGATCATGCTCGACGGCGCCCGCAGTGCCTGCGCCTGGGACGTCGACCCGCGCGCCGCCCAGGCCGGCATCTTCCCGGCCGACCAATTGCCGCAACTGGAACGCACCGACTACGTGCAGCACTCCAACGACTCCGCGTGGCTGGCCAACCCCAAGGCGCCGCTGACCGGTTTTTCCCCGGTGATCAGCCAAGACCACATCGGCCTCGGCCCGCGCGCCCGCTTTGCCGTGCAGCGCCTGCAATCCCTGGACAAACAGCCCATAGGCGTGGCCGACCTGCAAAACATGGTCATGGACAACGAGGTGTACCTCGCCAGCCAAGTCATGCCCGATCTGCTGGAATTCTGCGCCAAACACCTCGGCGCCGACGCCGCAGCGTTGCAGCCCGTGTGCAAAAGCCTGAAAAGCTGGGACCAGCGCGCCAACCTCGACAGCGGCGTAGGCCTGGTGCACTTCATCAACCTGGTGGAACACCTTCAGCAAATTCCCGACGCCTGGCGAGTTGCCTTCGACCCCGCACACCCCCTGACCACGCCAAGCGGCCTGGCCATCGACCGCAAGCCCGTGGCCGAAGCCCTGCGCAACGCCATGCTGGCGTCCGCAGCCGACGTCGCCAAACTCGGCGCAACCTGTTGGGGCGACATCCAGGTGGCCGGCGACATACCCATCCACGGCGGCCCGCAAGAACTGGGCATCTACAACGCCATGCAAACCGTATCCCGCCCCGACGGAAAACGCGAAGTCGTCAGCGGCAGCAGCTACCTGCAAATCGTCACCTTCGACGACAAAGGCCCGCAAGCCATTGGCATACTGGCATTCTCCGAATCCAGCAACCCCGCATCGAAATACGCCAAAGATCAAACCCAGGCATTTTCCGAGAAAAAACTGCGCCCATTGCCCTTCACCGACGCCCAGATCAAGGCCGACCCGCAGTACCAACAGCAGCTCATCAAAGAGTAGGGCAGCCCCGCAAACCCTTGATACCGCTACGAAATATTTTTGAAATCAAGGGGTTGCAGGCAAAAGCAAATGAGTACATAATGGCGCCCATCGAACGCAACGAAGCATTAAAAACTTTATTGTATTCAATGAGTTAGAGTAGAGGCAGCCACACAGAGCCCACTCAAGTTTATATGCGATGAATGTCAGCAGTAACGCATTTATCGTTTGAGGCCGAGTAGCAAAATGGTTATGCAGCGGATTGCAAATCCGCCTACGCCGGTTCGATTCCGACCTCGGCCTCCACTCTTAAAGCCCCGTAGATCAATGGTCTGCGGGGTTTTTTAATGCCTGCGATTCGGGATCGTTTCCGCAACTTTTAGGATCATTTCCGCAATTCCATGCAGAAAATAGACTGACTGGATAAATCTTAGGGCTGATTCGGGGAGCGTTTTTCAGCTTCGATGAGGAGCCTTAGCTTATTCAGCGCCGCTTCTTGAGTGAGTGCATTTAGTGCGGTGCCCCAAAAAGCAGTGCATGCCATTAGGAAGTCGATTCGTGGTCCTTCCTTACCAAAAGTTAACTTTTCGCCGGGACGTTTCACCGGGAGTTTGATGTAGCGTTTCTCCAAGGGCGTGAATTCGGGGTCGATGGAGGACATTAAATTTACAAGTCTCGCGAGTTGCTTCACATCCCCTTTGTCTAGCCGCGGACTATGTCCATGAGCGAGTTTGTTTCGCATATTATTTACTTGATGGATCACTGCTGCTATTTGCATCGGAATTCCGAACGCAGCGGCCATGCCCAGCTTCTGGCCGAAATCTCGCGGGGGTTTAGCGTATTTGCCCACTTCGCCCTGGCATTTTTCATCCAGGTAAAATGATAGGAGGCTTTCTAGCATTAGATGGAAGCGCAGCACGCATCCCAGTTCGTCTTCAGTCTCGGCCGCAGCAATAATAATTTCGACATCTGAAACCTTCTCCACGGCCAGGTCGAATTTATATACGTCCCCTGTACTTGTAGTCATGACCATTTCCATATCTGGCATTCCTGTTTTATTTATGAGGGTGTTAGCGGAGGGAATGTAGCACGTCACTATTTTGTAGGTTTTACGATCTCACCCACGCGCCGGTATACCTTCTTGGTCATCTCTTCGGTGGAGTAGCCAAGCAAACGGCTCGCATGTGCTAACTCGATTTCGCTGGCGGCTTTAGGCCGGATGTCCTTGAACTGGAACTGGCGGATCAGTATGGCCAAAGCTGCGTCGCCGTCGGCGCCAGCTTTGATGGCGGCTTTTTCGCGGGCCTCATCCCAGCGGTTGCGAAGCATCTGCTGGCTCATCCGTAGGCCCGACGTGTTGGTGATCAGCCTCGATGTTTTTATGCCATTCAGCGCGCGACGCTCCTGCAGGTCTTCGATGAAGACGCTCAGCGCCGACTGCACGCCCGCATCTTCCAGTCGAAGGCGCAATTTCTTTTCAGTCTTCCCTTGCTTGACCATTAAGAATCCGGCGTTCAGGTCGGTAGTGGCCACCTTAAGCACGTCGGCCGGGCGTTGACCGGTCAGGTAGGCCAGGCCCATGGCATCCTTAAGTTCCTGAACGGCTTCGGTGTACACCGCGTTCCACACAATTTCGCCGGCATAATAGTCCCGCGGTTTTTCCTTGTTGCGCCGAACACCGAAGCAAGGGTTGGCGTTGCTGGTCAGGCCCCACTCGCGGGCGATCGTAAACATATGCGACAGCAACGCGATTTCCCGGTTGGCCCTGACCTTTGCGGTCCTAGCGTCCCGGTACTGCGCAACCACCTGGGGTGTGATCGAATCAATAGGGGCTTTCTCAAAGGCTTTCCTGAGTTGCATTGATATGCAACCCATCCTCTGCGGCGTGCAGCAGCTGAACCCGTGTCGACGGCGCGACGTTGTAGCGATCAATTGGCTGAGCGTCATAGCCGCTGAACAGCTCTATTTGGGGGCTTAGCTCTTCAATGAAGATTGCCATCCCTTCGTACTGCACAAATCGTCCGCACATACGCCGTTCTCCGTCTGTCGAAATCCCCTACAGAAAAATTGACCGCACCCGTCCTACAAAGTTAACTGTGCATTCGTACAGTACATGTAAAAGGCCGCATCATGAGCTTCACCATTTTAGGTCCTATCGCCGAGGCAGGCGCGAAGCTGCCTATGTGTTCGTTCCAGGTTCCGGCTGGCTTCCCTTCGCCGGCAGCGGATCATATTGAGCAGCACATCTCATTGGATGAGGTCCTGAATATCCGCGCACCGCATGTGTACCTGGTAGCCATCACCGGGGAAAGCATGCAGGGGATTGGTATCTTCGAAGGCGATCTCGCGGTGGTGGATCGTGCCATTGAACCGGCTCACGGGCATGTGGTGGTGGCTCTGCTTAACAATGAACCCGTCTGCAAGCGCCTATGTAAGCGCGGCCGGGAGGTGATCCTTTTATCAGAGAACCCCAAATACCCGGCGCGTTATGTTCTTGAAGGCGATGAGCTCTCAATCTGGGGTGTGATCACCAATACAGTGCGCAGCCATGTCTAAGCAAGAACCGACATTTGCGCTGATCGACTGCAACAGCTTTTATGCCAGTTGTGAGCGGGTGTTCCGGCCGGACCTGGCGAAGGTGCCCATCGTGGTGCTGAGTAACAACGATGGCTGTGTTATCGCCCGTAGCTACGATGCCAAGCCCTTCATCAAGATGGGTGAGCCGTATTTCCAGATCAAGCACAAGCTCAAGCAGCACGGCATTGTTCCGTTCTCCTCCAACTACGCACTGTAAGGCGACATGAGCGAGCGCGTGATGAGCCTGATCGAGTCATTGGTGCCGGCAGTTGAGGTTTACAGCATTGATGAGGCATTCGCCGATCTTACCGGTATAAGCGGGCTGGATGCCCTAGGCCGACAGATCCGCGCTCAGGTACTTCGCTGCACCGGCATACCTGTCGGTGTTGGTATCGCTCATACAAAGACCCTGGCGAAGCTGGCAAACCACACCGCGAAGCGTCTGCAATCGCAGACCGGTGGTGTGGTCAATATCACCGACCCGGTTAAGCGGGACTGGGTGCTGCGTAATACGAACGTGGCGGAGGTGTGGGGCGTTAGTCGAAAGATGAAACTTCACCTTGATGCGATGGGCATCAAGTCTGCAATGGACCTCGCTAAGGCGGACCAATGGACGCTCCGCAAAAAGTTCAGCGTTGTGATCGAGAAGACGGCCAGGGAGCTGGGCAGCTCGCCTTGTCTGGAGCTGGACGAGCCAGATCCGCCTAAGCAGGAGATCTGCTGCAGTCGCATGTTCGGAAGCCGACTGACGGAGCTGCCGCCTATCAAAGAGGCGGTGGCCACCTACATGATGCGAGCTTCTGAGAAGCTTCGCGCCCAGAACTCGCTATGCAAGAAGGTGCGCGTTTGTATCCGCACCGGGATGTTCAATCCTGAGGAGGCGAAATACGCCAACGGGGTGGTAGTGACCATGCCGTACCCGACCGATGACGTGCGTCTACTTACCAAAGCAGCGGTCGACGCTCTTGACCGAATCTTCCGATCAGGCTTTAAGTACAGTAAGGCCGAGGTAATACTGCTGAGCCTGTGTCAATCAGGTGAGTACACCGACGATCTCTTTGCTACATCGCAGCCGGCAGAAGTAACTCGGGTGATGACGGTCCTTGATCAGATTAACGATCGGTGGGGTAGGGGGACCTTGCGATCTGCTAGCGTACCTCTTCACCCTAAGTGGGGCATGCGCCGAAATATTATGAGCCAAAGTTACACTACCAAGCTCGATCAACTATGGTCCGTAGCTTGTAAATAATGAAACTAACTCGAGGGATTGCCGTTTACGAGTTTTCTTTTTTATTAAAATAGAGATAAAAATAGTGAGTTGAGTATTTTTTTCATGGCGCCCAGTCGTTCTAAATATTGAACTGGTGAGTAGGGCGCCAGTTTTCTATGTTGTCTATTGATTTAATTGTAGAAGTGACCTTCCCACCAATCCTTAATAAATCCACTTAAACGTAATATTGGAAAGCTTGCCAGCTCATTGAGATGTCTTACGCCGTTGGGCATCAATCGCATTCTCTCTAGCAATATACTTGTTGCTTTCTTCACTTTTGCCGAAGGAAAGGCATCTCCATGGCTGATGCGCAGAAGACTCTCAATTACGATGTCATTGGTTGGATTGTATGTAAAAAGCCAGTGTTTGATAATGAAGCGAAAAATTAAGTCGAAGTGGCTTCTTTCCTCTGCAGACGATCCGCCTACATATTCAGCAATGATCTTGAATTCATGAAGATTAAATGTTGAGTCTCTTTCAAAAGCCGCGTTTAGAACATACGTGCTTACGGATACTGATGTATGCTTAAAGCGACATAATCCGAAAATTGCATCGACATATGCGGAGGGTGTTATCTTGCCATCTATTAAAGCTTCGTTGAGAAATGCTTGCAGCCACACACTATCATTCAATTCATAAGCGTTTTTTGCGAAACCTCTTGAAAATCCGTCATCCGAAATAAAAAGTGCATTATTACTCTTGGCTAGGAAGTAAGGTTCAATTGCTTCAGGACTGATTTCGAGCAAGGTTTCGGTAAGCTCGTCCATTCCGCCTGGGAAGTTAAAGTTGATAATTAGGCATTGACTGCTTATCGCGTCAGCACACAAAGATATTCGATTGATTTCGGCGCAAAGTTCGTCATCAGTATATTCGTTTTTTATGAAGGCTCCGTTCATCCATGCAATATTAAATCCAGCGCTACCTCGTTCTTCCACGTCCCTGACAAGTTGATGTATAGAGTCTAATGAAGACTGAGCAAGCATGACTTTATCAAAATACGTTGATAATGGTCCCAATAAGTTTAGTTCGGCAGAAACCCAAGCGGAATAGGTATCTAAAACAATGGCTTTCTCTTTGTATGCTCGGACCAGTTCAATCGCCCCATCGCGCTCTTCCACCGTACCTAAGCAAGTATAAATATTCCCTTTGCTAGTCCTCATCAAGTCTGAAACTTGGAAGACGTTTTTTTTCCACATTCCAGCGGCAACCCCGAAAGGTATATTTTTCTCAGCTACAGTGGAGATAAAATCTTCATCTCTTTCAGCTTGACCTTTTATGAAGTCGAGAAGGGGCTGCACGTTACCATCTTCAACTTTTATGGTCCACAATCCACCAGCTTCTGGGAACTCACTTTCATATGTGGAACAAACTTTGTGGAATGCATCGAGGTATTTGTGCTTGACCTCTTCAAGCCGCCAGGTTACCTGGCCTTGCAATTTGTCCTGTATATACTCAAAACCGATTTTTTCCCCCAGTACTTTCTTTATATATGGGTCTACATCTGCGGGGTTAAGAGAGAGGTCATCCTCGATGCTTTCAGAAACATCGCGTTCGATAATAGAATTGTCTGAGCAGATCAATTTAATATGACATCCGCCACTTACTACTAGGCTATCAATTAGAAGAGCATCTTTGTTAGCGTTGAGAAAAGTATGAAAGTAACCTAGGGCGATTTTTGATAGCTTTGGATTTTTGGTATACAAGTCATACGCCAGGCCTAATCCTTTTTTGGAATTACCAATAACGATTAGCGCTCGTGCAACGTGCATCCACTGTTCAGGTGTTCCGTTAAAGTCATCGGTGTTATAGGTGGAGAAGAGTTCTAATAGTGCTTGGTTGTCTCTCTCGTGCGTTGCCATATCTATCAAAGCAAGAAAGCCATAGAGGTCGGTACCGCCCGAGTTGTAATATTGACTAATGCACTGCCTGGCCTCTCGAAAAAGCTTTCTTTTAAAGTAGTAAATCCCGAGCAATAATTCGAAGCCCTTGGGGGCTAATGCCAAATCTTCATAGAAGCTAACAGCTTCTGCTCTCAACGGGTGCTCATTTACATAGGCAAGTGCTAACATATGTTTTAGGTCGTAATTGTCAGCAACCTCCGGATAAACGCTGAGGCGTGAAATGATTTCTTTCCACATCATTAATGAGCGGACAAGCTTCATGTAATGGAAAAACTCAATAATATCGGTATCGCTGTTGACGAGATCCGCTCCGTAAGCATAAGCGATCTCAGCTATTATCTTTATATTAGATGCGGTTGAGAATTCGAAAAGTAACAACCGTGCTCGACTATTTAATGGCGAGGTAGAAAGCAGTTTCTCTAACTGGTGCTTTCCTTTAGAGTCTCCCTTTCGAGCTCTAGCAATATAACATGCCACTTTTGCTTGGCATAAGAACTCCCCATTAAAACTAACCAATTGATAGTCTTGGTAGTTCGACAACGCATCCCAGTCTTTCTGAGCAATCAGAAGCAAAAAGTTAAGCTTTCTGGCATCTTCGCGATCATCTAGTCTTTCAATAGCTTCTCTGCAAAGATCTGGTTCGTCGAGATCCAGTAAACACTTAGCTGTGGTATCAATTAAGCCCTGATCTGCGGATAACTCCGAAATGCTGTAAATGCAAAGGTCTCTTAGTTTTTCATTGTTTCGTGTTAACTTGTAGGAGATGATTAGGCCTTGAATGACTTGTAGGTCCCAGCCATTCGCCAATTTGTCGCTTTTTTTAAAATCTACCCAGTAGTCGTTAAAGTATTTTGCAGCGATTTCAATTTTTTGTACGTCCGCAGCCGAAAACTTAAAGCCATTCTGGCTCTGCCGTTCATTAACGTATGATTGGATAATGCCTAAGGCGACTAGGCTTTTCGCTAATAAGTCATCGGGCTCTTCACTAAGATATTCATCAGCTAAATCCCTCCAGCTTTGGTGATTTTGTGAGGCAAGCAGATGAATATGCGCTAGGCGAACGGATTTAGCTTGCTTGAGTTCGTCGCTGAAGTGTTCGTAGGGATCAGGGAACCCCTCCGCGTACTGGTAATGGATTCTGGTGGCTTGTAAAACGAACTCGGCCAGCGTTTCATTTTTAGAATCACGCTCTAGCGCTTTCAGGCCATATTGGATAGCCTCAAGAGTTTTACCCTGCAAGATATATGCGAATGTCTTAAAGGCGAGCGCACGGGGGTCCTCCGGTGCGTAGGTGCACGCTTCGGTAAGAAGCTGTGCAGCTTTCTCTGACCGCCCAAGCAGATGATTGCAAATACCTAAGTTTGCTTTGATTCGAAAAATTGAAGTAGGTTGAAGATTTTTTGCTTGGTGAGTCAGTAGCTCGGTGTAAAGATTAAGAGCCTCATTAACCCGGCCCGAGTTCATCAGATCTCTATAATGATCAATTTGCCGTCCAATCTCGCTCTGAAATTCGCCCGCTACGCCAAGACTTCGCATTTCGTCTTGGCGAGTTATTACTTCTGTTAGCGCGCTTTTAATTGCTTCGCTATCGTTGTTTATAATGGTTCCGTAGTTTCCACCGTTTAGAGCGATTCCCCCCTTCGTCGCTGTGATAGTCGTATCACTGCGAGATTTCAAGAGTCCAACATACTCTAGCAAGCTCCGCATTTACTTACCTTTACGATATGAATTCTTAATAGTTCCTTTGTTAGCCCCATTAACTACGACGCCACCTTTGTCAGCTTTGAGCGAAGTTTTGCTTTTCCATATTAATTTAACTGTAATAACAAGTACCAGACAAAGCCCGATTGCTACCGCGATTATCAATTGAGGGTTATCTACTAATGAGAAATTCATGCCCAGCCTCCATGACGACATTCGTTGATGGCTTGATGCTACCGCAGCTCAGTGTGCCACGCTACGCCAATGCGCCTGAGCATGCGCGACTGGTCTGAATTTATGGTTTCATTTCGTCTTACGCGGCTGGCTGCTTGAGGCTGGAACGTCGATCAATAATTTGTTTGGAATGGGGCAGAAATGGGGAAAATCATACGCCAATCTATGCCTTCCAATGCCCATTATGCACTTATGAAACCTGCCGTGTACTTGCATCAGGGCCAGTAATTACGGGCGTAGCGCCAGAAATCTAGCACAAACTCCTACACAATCGGCGTGTGCTGGAGTGCCCCAATTGCTTGTCGATACGGAGTGTGTGATGATCGAGGCAGGTGCTGATGGGCGCCTGCCTGCTTGCAATGGCATAGCACTGCACCATCGTTCAACTGTGTTACATCAATTTAGCACCTACCCAAGGCGCACCTGGTGAGCAAGCAATCAGCTAGAGCGTCGTTCTTGGAGAAAGTGCTATGTCTAATTATTCCTATGTAAGCATCCTCAAGCGTCGTGCTAAATCGCTGTCAAGGGACACATCGATATCTCTAGCAGTGGCTCAGGAGCACGTGTCTCTGGCGGCTGGTTTTGCTCATTTTCATGAGTTGAACGTAATCGCGAAGCGGAAACCAGATGACCCACGTTTAATGAAGGCCGCTCTCGGGATTGTCATTCTGAGTGATGCTATCTATGAAGATAATGTGTATTCCGCCTTCGAGAGTGAAATAGACGATTTGCTCTCTGATGCAGTTGGTGAAACCAACGCCACTGGATTCACGGTAAAAGGGCTGTCAATTACTGACTCTACTTACGATATCGAGGTGGGCGTTCTAACCCTGCGTGCGTCTTTTGCCTATGAAGGGGAGCAAGACCAAGACCGCATGTATCACGGTAGTGCGTTCTATCTTGATGCTCAGGTTCGATTGGTGCGTCGTGACGACGAGTGGCGGATTGCTGAAGAGGGTGTGGAGATTCTTGCAGGAGAGAGCGACAAGGACCGGGACCGCGAAATGGGACTGGATGATCAATACGCCCAGTGGCTTGATGAGCAGAACGGTAGCGACGGCTTAGGGCAAATTTAGGGCATAAGCTGGACCGCTGTAGGCCGTTTCTGTCCTTGCAGCTTACCCATAACCCAATATAAATGCGGCCTAGAGCGGGTTGGGGGGGCGGCAGGTCGGGTTCGAATCCCTAGCCCATCTACGTGGCTGCAAGCAGCCACGAAGGCGAAGAGTGCTACTGCATTTTTGTAAGGCTCAGGAAGTATTGCTTTTGACTCTCACGCCACTGCGGATCGAGAGCCCAGCGGAATACGTTCAAAGGTGTGTAGAGCCCAGAGTACGGCCAAGGTGTTTGCAAAACTTGGTACATGCCCACGTTAGGGACTTGTGCTCTAGACGATGCGCTGGACGAGTAGTAATCGTCAGCTGCCGCGCCAAGCTGGTCGTCTTCTTTGCTCAAGGGGCTGCCATAGGCCGCAACAAACCAGCCGTTTTGGCCGAGCAAAGTCATGTAGTTCTGTGCTGTCACAAAAAAGTTTGCGGGCCAGATTTGGCATGCTGTGCATACAGTCAGCAGATGTTCCAGCGTGAGCGGCGTTTCGCCACTTTCGACTTTGCTCCAGGAACTGGTCGAAGCTTTGCCTAGAAGCTGGCTGATGTGTGCCTGAGTGACGCCTTTTTCGACGCGAAGCTCCCTCAAAAGCAGGCGGCAGATGGTATGAAACGATGTGCTTTTTTCAGTCACGATAAATCTCCAGGTTGTTCTTTTGGGTGGATACTGTTTCTCTACAGTAGACAGCATCTACTGTAGGGGAAGTTAAAGCCCTGAGCAACGAGAATCTTGGATTGTCAAAAAACACGCAAAAGCGTTGTCCTCGGCCGAAGCAGCGACGATCAGGCAAGCATTGGGGTATACGTAAGCGAGGGATGTGCGGCGGGCAAGGATGGGGCGAAAATGGGAAACCGTATGCCCATCCATGCCATTTAACGCCAATCATGCGTTTGTGCATGTGGTGGTGATATGGGCTGAGCTCCCATTAACAGATGGGGCTAGGGCTTAATTACAGAAATACTCCAGCATAATCAGGGGGTGGTCTTTCAGAGGTGTTTGCTCCGGAGCGTTGCCAGGCCCTGTTTAATGTGTCCAGCGTTCTCTCCAATCGCCCACAAGGCGCCGCGAACGTTGTCACCGAATTCGGTGAAACCTTGCTGCTCAATATGAAGCGTCAGCTACATCAAGGCTGCCTCCAGCCCTAGCTGATTCTGGTACATCCTTTCAAGCACATCCGATAACGAATATTCGTCAGCCATAGCATCGACTCCTTTCGAAAAAGGAAAGCATAGTACCGGTAGTGCCCTTTGTGGGCGGTAGTTGCTGGATGCTTAGAAATTGCTACAAAGCATTGTGTCTTTGAGGACCTGGCGAAGCTGGCCGGGGTGCAGACGAAGGACTACGCCCAATCCATCGTCGGACGCGGTGGGGAGGGCGGTTGCGTCGATAATAGACTGCTTTCAACCCTAAGCCGCCATCCAGCTAAAAGCTCCAAAGCCGCCATTCAGCTCGATCTATTCCTGATCTTCTCTTGCCCCATATCTTGCGGATGCCGTAAACCGAAATATTTAACAAACACATGCACCCATTGGCCACAGGACTATTCGGTACTCGGGTTATAGTATTTGTCATGGATCTGCTCACGGATTTGATCTAGCAACTGTTTAGCGCTTAACCCCGGAGGGGCTTCAGTGTTAATCGCTGAGAATGCATGCCATAAAGCTATGGCTACTAGCCGCTTTTCGCGCTATTTTCGTGCCGATTTAGACCGCAAGCGCGAGATATGGCCTGCGGGTTCGTGCGGTCTACCTTTAGTTAACTCTCGTCACGTCGTCTCAAAGGATTGAAAAAATGGCTATTGCACCAAGATTTGCTCACCTGTACGACAGCGACCTCCCTGCTGATATTGCTGTTGGCCTTGTCTTGCACCTAGATCCACCTGTGCTGGAAAGTGAAGGCGGCACCTATACATGCAACCCAACAGTTCGTGTTCAAGATCAACACTTCTTTGTTTGTATTGCTGTAAATACAAATACATCTAGGTGGCTACCCCTCTATACAGAGCCTGGCGAGGGTCGGACAAACATTGCTTCGACTCGAAAGCATGGACATAAAAAATGGACTGAGGGTCCAACGTACTGGCATAAGGATCAGGTGTGGGAAGCCACGTCTCACGCCGTGTACCTGGCAGCTGGACGTGCCCATGACAAATCAAGAAAGGGAAGCAGGAACTATATTGATCCTTCAGCGCTGCCCACCAGCTTATAGCCCATCTCAATGCATCGCCGCCTGCCTGGTTGTTCAAGAGGACGTCTACCAGCTTTGCTGGTAGCCGCCCGTTAACGCAGGCTTTGAATGACTCCTTTCTCTTGCGGTAATCGGCTGCTTATGGCTGATAGCTGCTTGTCGTTTTATGCGGTGGGCCAGTTGTGTGAGGCGACCGCGACGATGCTGGCCAACCAAGATTGGATCAAAAATCAGTTCCGCAATGAAAAATGAACGTCGCGCAAACAAAGGTCTCCAGCCGTTTTAAGGCATTACAAATGCGGAAAGGTATTTTTTTTAAGTAACTGATTTCTCGAGTTTTGTGCGTGGATTGAATCCGCCTACGCCGGTTCGATTCCGACCTCGGCCTCCACTCTTGGAAACCCCGTAGATTAACGTCTACGGGGTTTTTTATTGCCTGCAATTTGAGGATCACTTCCGCAACTTTTTGAATCACTTCCGCAACCCCCCCCTTTTTTCTCGCTACATCGAAGTGCCACGACTGGAGGGCTCTTTTTGATTTTATGCTCGGGTTGCGGTCGTTGTTGATGGATCTGACGATCCAATAACGGTGAATAGAGGACGTTCGAATTGGCCCGTTTCCTACCCATAACAGTCAATCTTCGCGTCGTTGCAGATTAGGTTTCCACACGCATATGACCTAAGGCCGTACCCACTGCTACCCCGATCCAGGAGAGCACTCCAGGTCGTGCAGACCTTTCCTTTTCAAGGCCAAATTAGTAGCTTCAACATTAGCTGTTTGAAAAAGGCAGTAATCAGGATGCAAAAAACAGCCCGAATAGCTTAACAACTTTTAGCACATTCGATTCTCATGTATGGTTCGGGAGGTTCCCGTTATGTTGGGGAAGGCTGTATGGACATCGGTGCGTGGTATGTCATGCATGCGATGTCCCTGAAGCCTTGTGGCGTGCTGCGTATCAGGATCGAGAGTTCAACGTCGTAAACAAAGTCAGCTACTACTCACCGACCGGGGAAGTGGCCGAGCCGTTCTGATAAAGGAAAAAAACATGAGATACAGAATCTTGATTCCCTTGCTAGCTTTAAGTCTGAACGCCGTAGCTGCGAAGCAGAACATCGATCTGCCGAGTTGTGACGTTCAAGGCCAGCATGCATTGGTTGGTGAAACAGGAGGTCAGATCAGTGACTTGGGACAAGCTCACATATCGGTGCGCGCGAATATCCTGATTGCCGATATCGGTACTTCACGAAAATCCCGCAATATCACTCAGGCTGAAGCTGACCGTATGTTCAAGCGTGTCGACGCTATCCGAAACGAGACCGACGGCTTTGTAAGCCAGCAAGGCTTCTTGAGCGCAGGTGAGAAAGCTAGTTTCGACCGCGAGCTTGATGGCATTGCAACGCAGCTGTGTAAATAGAAAAGATCTCTGCACACCACCGGCTCTGGATTTGGCTTTTAGCAGTATCAGGGCGCTCTGATCGCTCCCACGATGATTGGCAGGAGAATCCCATGGTTGAAGTTTTGCTAGGACTCATTGCTGGTCTCTTGGGGGTGATTTGCATCCTTGCGTTTGGAATCCTCTTCAACGTGTCCCAAGTCAAGACCGGAATTTCGTCGCTCATTCAGACCACTGCAGTTCTTCACGACATAAGTGCCGACCAAAGCCAAAGGTTCGAATCGACTACGGCTCACCTGGAGCAATTAGTTGAGACCTCTGTGAACATTGAGCGGAGTATTTCGGACATCAAAGATGTTACTGACGTTATTTATCGGTACAAATTGCCAAATGCGGCTGAGAGAGCGTTTCTGGACCAGATGGAGATCGATCACGAGGTTTCGAACGGCATTCTGAACTCTGGTGGACGTCAGACATAACAGGACGACTTAATTCGTATTTCGCCATTTACAAATACAACGGAAAACGTACACACCTTACCCTCTGATTTTTACAAAAGTCTCATCCTGATTCGGCCATAGGAAAGATATGAAGCAAGTCTTGATTGGTTTTACTCTGGCTCTTGCGCTCATGGGCTGCTCTGACCCAAAGAAACCGTCAGTAGTGCCACTACACAACGCCTCGACTGGGTAGCAAGCATGTAGGCTACGAAACTTAGAAAATCCATTCCGCAACCAAAATAGAGGCGCCCGATTTCATTGGCCTTCAGCGCAATTTAAATATTTGCGATGCGGAATTTGATTGTATTTAACTGATTGATAAGTAAAGAAATATTTATGGATTGCAAATCCGCCTACGCCGGTTCGATTCCGACCTCGGCCTCCACTCTTGAAAACCCCGTAGATTAACGTCTACGGGGTTTTTTACTGCCTGCGATTTGGGATCGTTTCCGTAACTGGCCGTATTTCCCGCTGCTAATCTCTCATCTATTACGCGTTTGCCGCTTTTAGGTGAGCGCGCAGGTGTACCTACTCCGAATTCACGCAGAGCGGGCAGTCGGAAGTTCAACTTTCATTTTGTTTTTTGTGAGTCTCGAAAGAGGTCTCTCTAAGAGCGTGAAACTTGCGTAAGAGGCCGCACCAATACCTAACACAATTAGTGCAAGCGTGATCGAATCAGTCAAATTAAAGGCTAACTGGGCCTGAATCATCACGCTAATTACAAGCACATGGCATAGATAGGTGGAATAGGACCAGTCGCCTAACTTGCTTAGAAACCCAATGCGCGAGAAGTAGCGCTCTTGAGATACTGCGGCGATTAAAATGGCTGCACACGGTAGACCGGATCGAAATGGGTCATGATTGACCGGGCCATATCCGGCGATTTTCCATATAGCGATAGCTGTTATCAGTGCAGCAATTGCCGTGGGTATCTTCTGTATCATTCCTTTTTGGTATGCATACGCAATAAATATACCGAATAAGAATTCATAGACGATTTTATTTTTGAAAAATACGAAATCGCCACCGAGATCAGGTACGAACTTTCTAAGAAGAAGCACGCCAAGAACGATAGCGGGTATTCTGAGCTTCGCGGGGGCGTATAGACTGAAAAAGAAAATAGCATAAAATGCCATCTCGTAATTCAACGTCCAGCCAACGGTAATGACAGGGAATATTCCAATACCCGCAGGGTTTTGCGCTGGAATAAAAAATAGGCTTTTGATTAGAAAGACTGGCTCGTATAAAGTAAGAGGCACAACGCTTGGCGCAAGGATCAAAACTGCAGCAGTTATCAGGGTGAACAGCCAGTAAGCCGGTGCGATTCTTACTATCCGATGGAGAGCAAATATCTTTGGTGTTACATCTTTTCCAGATGCCGAAAGGAATATAACGAAGCCGCTAATAACGAAAAACAAATCGACGCCAATTGCTCCGTATTTGAATAGAGCAACTGAAACTCCATCAGTTTGTTCGAAGTTGTACGCGATTTGCATGTAGTGATGAAAGACAACAATCCATGCAGCTAAGGCTCTGAGTATTTGTATTGAATTAAGCATCAGGTTCATCGTCTGCAAAAAAGAAAGTAGTATACCAAAAATCTGCTCTTTCACCCTATAAAGAAGAGTGTTGGCCCGATAGCGGCCTCCGATGTGATCGCTTCGCGGTCGTTACGGTACTTGGTCAGCCGTTATGAGTCCAGCACGCTCCCTTGAGAGCATCGCCGGCAAACAACCTATGGTCCATCAGAGGGGGAATACACTGAGCATACTGATTCTTTGCCCTGTCATGTTATTTTGGAAAGTCGCCTATGAAAAGTGACTGAATCACAGGGTCAGCCCCCCAAAGGCTATTAAATGGGTATATTTTTCCCTTTTGGAGTGAATATCGAATCAGTCTTACGGTATTTATTGGTATTCTCCGGCGCGATCATGACGGCCAAAGCGAGGTCAGTGATACATGTAAATGGTAAATTCTATTTTTCGTCACTAATACTCAGCCGTGATCGTCTTTGAATTCAAGTCGTGGGCCTAACCCTCATATATAAAATTAGAAAAATTGGGTGGGCTACAAATTTTTAGCGGGGGCAGACCACGATTTTAATTAAAAAACTGTAGTCCGCGCCCTATACCCCAGCCACTAATCCAACTAGCCAATATCTATCGGACTCGATCTCTCCAACGCAACATCCACCAGCAGCCCTGCGTTTTCAATCAACTGCGCCAATCCAAACGTTTGCAGCCGCCGTGATCCGCTCAGCGCAAACGCCTGTTCATTAGCAGTGACTAATGCCGCTGCCAACAGCTCGCTGGCATTCACTAATGCATCCTCCGTACTCAGGTCTGGTCTTACCCTGAAAATACTGGTGGAAATATTGTTATCAGGTGGTAGTGATTTCAAGAGTCCTGCTCCATGGGGCAATCCTCAGATAAATTCAGGTTGCGACGCCCGGCCACAGCATTGGCTGCGACGGCGAATCTTAGCCAGGCTTCTTCCTGTGACTCAACCTTGCTGGCTTGTGGGAAACGTCCGAAGCTCGACAGGGCGGCGGTGCGCCTCTAACAAATATCGTTGCTGTTCACCCGGAGTCAGGCATGAAATCTGTTTGCCGATTCAGTGCGCCGATTCCCCTGTCCCAACCTGGCTCACTGGCACATAAGTGACTCAGTTCGGCAATGCCAAGCAGCGCGTCAGGGCTCTTGTGTCTACCACTCCATTCAACTCAATTGCCATCAGCCTCAGCCCTGATAATGCGCTGACTTTTCACTTCGCCCGCATACACCGCAAGCTTCGCCTGCTGGGCTGTCAGCAATGCGACGATCTTCATCATCGCCACCGCGCCTTTCGGGCTTTGGGCGCCGGCGGCGAGGGCGGTGAGTTCAACCACCGACCAGCCAACCACCGCCGCTGCGTCGTCCAGGTCATAAAACAGTTCCTGTTGAGCGGTTCTGGGCCCGTGGAGGCCGTGTATCAATTTTTCCATTGGTTTCCCACCCGTCACATCAAAAGGTATCGGTTTGCCAGGCTACCCGTTAACCGGGCGATCGCGTATGAGCTGCTCCCACCATTGTATTCATTTGAGGAGGGCGATACCGCTATTGGCCCGTTGCGCGCCAACCAGCTATCACACAGGGTAATTTCGTCAGGTTTAACCCCCGAACACGCCGCGAAAATCGGCCTGCCGTTGTGAAATGTTGTGAAGCCCCATGGAATGGCCCTTTGCCCATGCTAACGTCCGCGTCGGGGTATCGTCAGCACGACGATTTCATTCGTTTCATCGAGGGAGCAGCGCCGATGTCTACTACCGTAACGCCCGCGGCTGGCGGGTCGAACACGCCAAAGTCCTCACCGTCTTCGTTCGACGATAAGTTGAACATTGCCAAGTCCAGCAAGGTGATTGCCGATTACATGCGCCAGTCGGGCAAGTCGGCCATTAACAAGCAGGACCTGACGCAACTCGCGAATAACGCCTCGGGCAAGGTGCCAACCGACGTTTCCGACGCTGCCAAGTACATGGAGCGCCACCCGGACGTGTTCACCGCAATCGAAACCCACGACGTGGCCGGCGCCGATAACCTGTCGGGCGTGTGGAACTTCGACTGGGCCGCGAATGGCGGGCTGAAGGGCACGGCGACCGACGCCATCGCCAAGATGCAGGACACGTTCGACATGGCCATTGCCAAGTCGGCGCAGATCACTGAAATCAGTACCGGCAAAAAGGCCGAGCTGGACTCGACCAAGCAACGGCCACAAAACTGACGGGTGGGCGCTGCCCGTCAACCCAAACGGTTCCCGGCGCGTGCGCCGGGAGCCGTTTTGTCCCTGACTTGACTGAACGGGAATCGCGCCCAATGGCTCACCTCGAATACCAGGCCGCTGGCGAAGAACTCCCGTACGCCCCGGTCGATCCGCGCACTGCTCGCCAAGCCCAAAGTGTATGCCTCGATCCGCCCCTAGCTGTACGGGGCGGCGGGCGCCATAAGCCACTACTGTCGCAGGCATAACACCACCGTTTGGATGCCGCGCCATGTTTATGTCTACAGGTTTACTGTCAGCCTTTGTGCTGTTCGCCTTCGTCTCCTCGATCACTCCTGGGCCCAACAACACGATGTTGCTGGCCTCGGGCGTGAACTTCGGGTTTCGCCGGTCGATGCCCCATGCGCTGGGGATCAGCGTTGGTTTTATGCTGCTGGTGATTTCGGTGGGCCTGGGTCTGGGCGAAGTGTTCAAGGTGTTTCCGTGGGCCTACACGGTGTTGCGGTATGTGGGTGCGGCGTATTTGCTGTACCTGGCGTGGAAGATCGCGACGTCGGGCGGCCTGTCCGAGGGCAGTGATGCTCAGGGCAAACCCATGACGTTTCTTGGCGCGGCGGCGTTCCAGTGGGTCAACCCCAAGGCGTGGATCATGGCGTTGGGCGCCATCACCACCTACACGCCGGCCGAAGGCTACGTGACCAACGTGCTGGTGATTGCCCTGGTGTTTGCGCTGGTCAACCTGCCAAGTGTTTGCGTGTGGGTCGGCTGTGGCAGTGGGTTGCGCAATGTGTTGCGCGAACCGCGCTGGTTGAGGCTGTTCAACCTGTCGATGGCCGGGTTACTGGTGCTGTCGCTCTACCCGATGCTGTTTGCCAGCTGACGCCGCTCTATTTAGCCAAGTGCCGACATTGACCACGGCGGCACTGGCCTTACCCACTGGACGTTTCGCTAGACCGGCCAGCCCTGGACACAGGCCATATCTTGCTGATACCAGCCCGTTAAGGGCGAACAATGCGGTGAGTCAGGCGTTCTGCGGCCGCAGGTTTTGGGGCTGCTGCGCAGCCCAGCGCGGGGCGAGCCCGCTCGCCACGGGTACTCTCGCCTGTTCTACCTAAATACCTTGAAAGGGCTGGCTAGACCGGTGAAATGGTCGCCAACAAGCCTATACCGATGGTCAGCACTAAAAAGCCGAACAGGAAAATTGCCATCTTGGTCATAAGGCCTCCGAAGGGAAGGGGCGGCAGGAAACGTCCTGTCGCGCTCGACATGGGTGTCGGGAATGGCGCTATTGTCCGCCAGGAACAGATTTCAATACAGACGCAGATGGAAAAGAAAAAACCGTATCAGATGGGGTTGTAGCCGCTGGCTTGCGGGCCTGAGTGGCGCCTGTGTTTATGAAGATCAGCCTTCAACAGTGCCGACTCACGCTACATCGGTTTGGTGCCACGTTTTCGCCGTTTTGGTACAGCAATCCTCTAAGATGGCGCCCACTGCACTAACAATAAGCGTGGGCTGACCCTCGATGGAAAGACGCCAGTTCAGCGGTGGCATGCAAGGCAAGAACTTGCGCTACCTCAATGACAACCCCCAGCAGCCGTCGCCGGTGACCCGCGTCGGCTTTTTGCTGCTCGAACACTTCTCCCTGCCCGCATTCACCCAAACCCTCGACACCCTTATCACCGCCAACCTGCTACGCCCCGAGCTGTTCGCCACGCGCACGTTCGGCTGCGGCGAGGGCGAAGTGATCAGCGACCTCGGCCTGGTGATTCGCCCTGATGCGCGCCTGGACGCGTTGGCGTTGCAGGACCTCGACTTGCTGGTGATCTGCGGTGGTTTTCGCACCGAACTCAAGGCGGCTGACGAGCTGACCCAACTGCTGCGCAGCGCCGCCGAACACGGCGTGGGCCTCGCTGGCCTTTGGAACGGCTCATGGTTCCTCGGCCGCGCCGGTCTGTTGCAAGGCTACCGGTGCGCCATCCACCCCGAACACCGCCCGGCGCTGGCGGAAGTGGCAAAGGCTGCGCAAGTGACCAGCGAACCGTATGTGATCGACCGCGACCGGCTGACCGCCTCCAGCCCGTCGGGGGCGTTCCACATGGCCCTCGACTGGATCAAAAGCCTGCACGGCAAGGCACTGGTCGAAGGCATCGAAGACATTCTGTCGTTTGAAGAATCCCGCTACCGGCGCATCAAGCCCACGGAAAACGTGTGCGTCAGCGCGCCGCTGCGCGAAGTCGTGAAACTCATGGATTCCAACCTTGAGGAACCGCTGGAGCTGGACCAGTTGGCGGTCTATGCCGGCCGTTCCCGACGCCAGCTGGAGCGGCTGTTCAAGGAACAACTGGGCACCACACCGCAGCGCTATTACATGGAACTGCGCGTGACCGAAGCGCGGCGGCTGTTGCAGCACACGGAGCTGTCACAGGTGGATGTGCTGGTGGCGTGCGGTTTTGTCTCGCCGAGTCATTTCAGCAAGTGTTACAGCGCCTATTTTGGCTATCGCCCTTCGAAGGAGAAGCGGCTGGTGAAGTAGGATGGGCGCTGTTTATCTGGACGTTTTTATCAGGGAGAGCCGATGGCCATTTCACTTAAAGATCGTTATCGCGGCAGCCTGTTGGGGTTGGCCTGCGGTGACGCCGTGGGCACCACGGTTGAATTCAAGCCGCGCGGGACGTTTGAACCGGTCACTGACATGGTCGGCGCGGGGCCTTTCCACCTCAAGCCCGGTCAATGGACCGATGACACTTCCATGGCGCTGTGCCTCGCCGAGAGCCTGTTGAATAAAAAGGGTTGCGATGCGGCCGATCAGATGACGCGGTATCTGAACTGGTGGAAGTGGGGATACCTGAGCTCAACCGGTGAGTGCTTCGATATTGGCATGACGGTGCGTGAGGCCCTGGCGGTATTTCAGGAGAGTGGCAACCCGTTTGCCGGCTCGACTGATCCTTATTCTGCGGGCAACGGTTCGATGATGCGTCTGGCGCCGGTGGTGCTGTTCTATTTTCCTGACCGGGAAAAGATCCGTCAGTTTACGGCGGACAGTTCGCGTACAACCCATGCGGCGCTGGAGGCAATCGAGTGCTGCCTGTTGCTGGCGCAAGCGATTGGCAATGCCTTGAGCGGCGCTGCCAAGGATCAGGTCTTGCACTTCCCTGACTCAACCTCGACTGCACCGAAAGTCGCGGCCATCGCCCACGGCGAATACCGGCATAAACCCAGCGCCGAGATTCGCGGTTCAGGCTATGCCGTGGCATCGCTTGAAGCCGCGTTCTGGTGCTTTCACCATACCGAGAGCTTTGAAGAAGCTGTACTGCTCGCCACGAACCTGGGTGATGACGCCGATACTACGGCGGCCATCGTGGGGCAATTGGCCGGCGCGCACTATGCGATGCAAGGTATTCCGGAAGGCTGGCTGGACAAGCTCTGGATGCGCGATGAGATTCAAGAGATGGCAGATGGTTTATTGCGTGCGGCTTCAGCGGGTCAATAAAACCGCGCGGGAACGATCGGGTGTGGGGTCAAAAGTGGCTTTTTTCAGAAGCGATTTAATTCAAACGGTGCCGGCGCCGGCAGGTCTGAAAACAACGGTGTGGGTGCAACGAGTTGCACCACCATCTCCGCCGTGACTGCCGCCTGGGTCAAACCCAGATGTTGATGCCCAAACGCTAGCAACACCTTGCCATCGCACACCCTCTCAATAATCGGCAGTGAGTCCGGCAATGACGGCCTGAAGCCCATCCACGGCGTCGCGCCTTCTGCACTCAGGTCTTGCCTGAACAACCCCTGGCTCAACCGGTGCAATTGCCAGGCGCGTCGCATGTCGGCAGGTCGCTCAAGCCCGGCGAATTCGACGGTGCCGGCCAGGCGCAAGCCGCCAGTCATGGGCGTCATGATGAATTTGCGCTCCAGGGAGGTGACGGCAAACGGCAGGCGATCTCGCTCAAGGGGCAGCATCAGGTGATAGCCGCGTTCTGTGTCCAGCGGCACTTTTTTGCCGGTGAGTTCAGCGGTCAGTTTGGCCGAGTGGGCGCCGCAGGCGATCAGCACCTGGCGCGCCTTCAAAACGCCCAGATCGGTCCTCAGCGAGACGCCCGTGTCCTCAACGCGCGCCTCGAGCACGCGCTGCTTTAGAAACTGCACGCCGTGGGCTTTGGCGGCATCTACCAGCTCGCGCACCACCTGATACGGATCAATAAAGTGCCCGGTACCCGGGAAAAACAGCCCGCCCTTGATGTGTTCGCTTAACTGCGGCGCCGCTTCGCGCACGGCCTCGCCTGACCAGAATTCCAACGGCACGTTTTGCTGTTGCATGCGTTGTTGCAGAGCGTCGATCGCTTCGCGGGAATCGGCGCGCTCGAAAACCAGCAGCGAACCGTCTTCGCGCAGCAACTGCGGCCGATCAATGGACTGCAGCAATCGCTGCCACGCGCCAAGGCTGGCTTCATTCAGCGCACGAAGGCCCGCCACCGTGCGTTGGTAACTGGACGGTCGCAGGTTCAGCAACAGGCGCACAAACCAGGGCAGGGCGCGGGGCAGGTATTTCCAGTCCAGGCGCAGCGGGCCCATGGGATCCATGAGCATGCCGGGCAGGCGCGTGAGGATCGACATGTCGGCAATCGGGAATACCTGCTCGGTGGCCAGGTGCCCGGCATTGCCGTAGGAGGCGCCCATGCCCGGCTCCTGAGGGTCGAGGACAATCACGCGCAGGCCATGACGCGCCAATTGCAGGGCACAGGCGACGCCGATGATGCCGGCGCCAACGACGGCGATGTCTACAGGGGTCGAATCGGGCATGGCGTGGCCTCTCTCTGGCCGTCGAGCAAGCGCCGCAGCGCGCAGGGTCAGGCGGCGTTCTGTTCAGCCGACCAGTTGGCATACCACTGGCGAAACAGCGCGTACTGGTTTTCGGCGTAGCGGCGCTGGGCATCGCTGAGCACGTCGGTGTCGTTGAAGTGCAGGGCATAGCCTTTGTCGCCGTTGAGCACCATCAGGTGCTTGTAATACAGCACCAGGTCGCAGCCCTCGTCGAACGAGGACAACACCGCCAATGCGGCTTCCAGCTCGCGCGCCAGGCGCCGGGCCTTGGCGTCACCCTTGGCGGCTTGTTTGCTCAGGGCCACCAAGTGCAGCACTTCGCGGGGCAGGGCGTTGCCGATGCCGGTGATGGCGCCGGTGGCGTTGCAGTTGACGAAACCGTGCACTACCTGGGTATCGACGCCGACCATCAGCGTCACGTTATCGTCCTGGGAGGTGATGTTTTCCGCTGCGTAACGCAGGTCAGCGGCGCCGCCGAATTCCTTGAAACCGATGAGGTTGGGGTGTTCGCGGCGCAGCTCGAAGAACAAGTCGGCGCGGGTCGCGAAGCCGTAGTACGGGCTGTTGTAGATCACCGCCGGCAGGTTCGGCGCGGCCTTGAGAATCGCCGAAAAATGCGCCTTTTGCGCGGTGGCCGAGGCGCCACGGGACAACACTCGCGGAATCACCATCAACCCATGGGCACCGACGTTCGCCGCGTGAGCCGCATGTGCGACGGCCTCACGGCTGTTCACCGCGCCGGTGCCGACGATGGTCGGCACGCCAGCGGCCACCAAGCGTGCCACGCCTTCCTGGCGCTCGGCTTCAGTCAATAACGGCCAGTCACCCATGGAACCGCAATACACCACGGCGCTCATGCCGATATCGACCAATTCGCGGCCTTTGGACACAAGGGCGTCAAAGTCCGGCGTGCGCTGCGGGGTGCACGGGGTCATCAGCGCGGGGATGCAGCCGGTGAAAATGGCGTCGCTCATTGTTCTGACTCCAATATGTGAAATAAGGCGAGGCTCAGATGCCCCAGGCGAAAGGGTCCTGCTCGTCGATCAGCAGCGTGCTGTCGGCGGTCATGTAGGCGCGGCCAGTGATGTACGGGATGACGCGTTCGCCGTCCCATTCATAGCGGCCTTCAAAGCGGCTGCCGGTGATGCTCGCCTGGACCCACGACTCGCCGGGCTGAAGTTTTCCATCGGCGGCCAGGCAGGCGAGTTTGGCGCTGGTGCCGGTGCCGCAAGGCGAGCGGTCGTAGGCCTTGCCGGGGCACATCACAAAGTTGCGACTGTTGGCGCTGGCGTCGTCGGCGAATAGCTCGATATGGTCGATCAACGCGCCGTCCGCAGCGTGAATACCTTGAGTGTCGAGGGCCTTGAGCATCGCCCAGGTGTATTCGGTGAGGGCGTCAACGTTATCCATTTGCAGCCTGTGGCCGTGGTCCGAGACCAGGAAAAACCAGTTGCCGCCCCAGGCGATATCGCCGTAGACCACGCCATGGCCGGGCACCTCTACCGGCACTTGCTGGCGATAGCGGTAGGCGGGCACATTGCGCAGGGTCACGGCGCCGTCCGGGTGCAGGGTCGCGGCGACCGGGCCGACCGGCGTGTCGAGGGTGTGCACGCCGGGTTTGATGCGACCCAGGTGGTGCAACGAGGCCACCAGGCCAATGGCGCCGTGGCCGCACATGCCGAGGTAACCGGCGTTGTTGAAGAAGATCACCCCGCACGTCGCACCGGGCGTAACGGGCTCGCAGTACAGCGCGCCGACCAACACATCATTGCCTCGCGGCTCCAGCAGGCAGGCGCGGCGCCATTGATCGTGGTGGGTGCGCAGGAAATCCCGTTGATCGGCAATGCTGTTGCCGGCGAGTGTCGGAAATCCGTCCATCACCAAGCGCGTGGGTTCGCCGCCGGTGTGGGAGTCGATAACGTGCAACCGCTGCATAAAACGCACCCTCTGTGTTCGCACTACACGATGCCCGGCAGCAACACGGCGAAACCGCCGTGTAACCAGGAATGGCCCTATCCTGAACCCGCGAGCGGCGCGAAGATTGATGTGTTGTGTGGGTGTGGATGACGAATTCAGCACAATGCGCCGCCCTCGACAGGGCCTCGGGCATGGAGCAATCTGCTTAAAAAAACGGAGGTTGATGTGATGTTGCAGAGCTCGTTTGCGACCCTTTGCAAAGGGACTGATGCCCATCGCCCCCACAGCATCGAGCAGCTGTTGGCCGGCGTGGTGCAGTTGTTGCCGATGCTGGATGTGATCCCCAATGCGGCGGTCTTTATCAAGGACCTCGACGCCCGCTATGTTCTCGCCAACCGCACGCTGGTGCAGCGCTGCGGCCTAAAGCAACTGCAACCGCTGCTGGGCAAGACCAGCGCCGAAGTGTTCCCGGCGCAACTCGGGCCGGGGTATACCGAGCAGGACCGGCGCGTGCTGGAGCAGGGTTTGGTGCTGGAGGACCAGCTTGAACTGCACCTGTACGGCACCCGCGAACCCGGTTGGTGCCTGACCCACAAATGGCCGCTGTACAACGATGAGGGTCAGATCATCGGCCTGGCGGGCATTTCGGTAGACCTGCAAACGGCCAGCGAAACGCACCCGGCGTATCAGCGCCTGGCCGCCGTGGATGAACACATCCGCAAGCATTTCAACCGCCGCGTCACCCTCAGTGAGCTGACGCGCATCGCAGGCATTTCCGTGGCGCAACTGGAGCGCTACTGCAAGCGCGTGTTTCACCTCACGCCTCGGCAGATGATCCAGAAAGTCCGCCTGGAGCATGCGCACCGGTTGCTGCACACCGAACTGCCGATCACCGAAGTGGCGCTGCAATGCGGGTACACCGATCACAGCGCGTTTACCCGGCAGTTCAAAGCCTTGACGGGATTTACGCCCAGGCAATATCGCCAGCGGGCGTAGTTACCCGCATTGCAATGCAACGAATAGCCCCCGCGACCCCTCCTATGCTTACGAATATCCTTTTCACGAGACAGGTATTGAGCTTATGACGGCGGCTGACAACGATCATGTGAACTGGCTGGTGCAACAATCCATGCTCAACGCTGCGCGCCAGCGGGCCAAGCTTTATTCCGGGCAGGGGCGGCTGTGGCAGCAGCCTTATGCGCATACCCGGCCGCGTGATGCCACGGCGTTGTCGTCTGTCTGGTTCACCGCGTATCCCGCGTCGATTGTGACCCGTGAGGGCGGCACGGTGCTGGAAGCCTTGGGCGATGAAAGCCTGTGGCATGCGCTGTCGAAGATCGGTATCCAGGGCATTCACAACGGCCCGTTGAAGAAGTCGGGCGGGCTGTCCGGCACGCGGCATACGCCGACCATCGACGGCAACTTCGACCGCATCAGCTTTGAAATCGACCCCGAACTGGGCACCGAGGCGCAGTTGCAGGCCCTGACGCGCATGGCGGCGGCGCATAACTCGGTGATCATCGACGACGTGATCCCGTCGCACACCGGCAAGGGCGCGGACTTCCGCCTGGCCGAGATGGCGTATGAAGACTATCCCGGCCTCTACCACATGGTGGAAATCCGCGAGGAAGACTGGCCGCTGTTGCCTGAAGTCGCCGAGGGGCGTGATGCGCAGAACCTCAGCCCCTTGCAGGTGGATGCACTGCGCGACAAGCATTACATCGTCGGCCAGTTGCAGCGGGTGATTTTCTTCGAGCCCGGCGTCAAGGAAACCGACTGGAGCGCAACGCCCGTGGTGATGGGCGTGGATGGCAAGCCGCGCCGTTGGGTGTACCTGCATTACTTCAAGGAAGGCCAGCCGTCGCTGAACTGGCTCGACCCTTCGTTTGCCGCGCAGCAGATGATCATTGGCGACGCCTTGCACGCCATTGATGTGATGGGCGCCAAGATCCTGCGCCTCGATGCCAACGGGTTTCTCGGCGTGGAGCGCAAGCTGGATGGCACGGCATGGTCGGAAAGCCACCCGCTGTCGATCACCGGCAACCAGTTGCTCGGCGGCGCAATTCGTAAAGCCGGCGGCTTCAGCTTTCAGGAGCTGAACCTCACCGTCGACGACATCGCTGCGATGTCCCATGGCGGCGCCGACCTGTCCTACGACTTCATCACGCGTCCGGCGTACCAGCACGCCTTGCTGATGGGCGACACTGAGTTTTTGCGCCTGATGCTGCGCGAAATGCACAGCCAGGGCATTGATCCCGGCTCCCTGATTCACGCCTTGCAAAACCACGACGAGCTGACCCTTGAACTGGTGCACTTCTGGACGTTGCACGCCCACGACAGCTACCTTTATCAGGGCCAAACCTTCCCCGGCAACATCTTGCGCGAGCATATTCGCGAGCAGATGTACGAGCGCCTGGCCGGTGAGCAGGCGCCGTATAACCTCAAATTCGTAACCAACGGCGTGTCCTGCACCACCGCCAGCATCATCACGGCGGCACTGGGCATTCGTGATCTGGATGCGATTACAGCGGCGGATATCCAGCAGATTCGCCAGATTCATTTGTTGTTGGTGATGTACAACGCCATGCAACCCGGGGTGTTTGCGTTGTCGGGCTGGGACCTGGTTGGCGCGCTGCCGTTAGCGGCAGACGACGTTGCGCACCTGATGGCAGACGGCGATACCCGCTGGGTACATCGCGGTGCCTACGATCTGGTGGACTTGAACCCTGAAGCAGAACTGTCGGCAGGCCAGATGCCGCGCGCAAAAACCTTGTACGGCAGTTTGAACAGCCAGTTGAAGGACCCGGAATCGTTTGCCTCGCAGTTGCAGAAAATCCTCGCCGTGCGCAGCGCCTACGGGATTGCTGCCAGCCGCCAGATTCTGGTGCCGGATGTCGAGCATCCCGGCTTGCTGATCATGGTTCACGAGCTGCCGGCCGGGAAGGGCACGCAAATCACTGCGCTGAACTTCGGCGCCACGCCTATCACCGAAACCCTGCACCTGCCCAACATTGCGCCAGGGCCGGTGGTGGACATCATTAATGAGCGGGTAGAGGGCGACTTGACCGCTGAGGGTGAATTCACCATCACGCTGGATGCGTATGAAGGCCTGGCGCTGCGGGTGGTGAGTAATTCACCGATGGTGTAGTTGCGGGTTTCTGTTGGCACGGCGCCGCCGTGCCGACTTTCGAACACAACCACGGTAGGCTGACCGCTCTGTATTGCGGGCATGCCGGGCCGTGCCTTTCCCCATGGCTCTGTGCGTCAACGCAATCACCACTGACAAAGGCTTGGTCATGAGCGACATTCTTGAACAGATAGAACGCTACAAACTTGAGGAAATTGCAGCCGCCAGGGCGGCGATTCCCTTGGTGGACATCAAGGCCATGGCGCTGGACCAACCCCCGACCCGAGGTTTTTACAGTGCCTTGAAGGCAAAGGAAGCCGACGGGGCGTTTGGCTTGATTGCGGAGATCAAGAAGGCCAGCCCGTCCAAAGGGCTGATTCGGCAAGACTTCAACCCACCGGCGCTGGCACAGGCCTATGAAGACGGCGGCGCGGCCTGCCTGTCGGTGCTGACCGACACGCCAAGCTTTCAGGGCTCGCCGCAATTTTTGATCGAGGCGCGTAACGCTTGCAGCCTGCCCGCATTGCGCAAGGACTTCATGTTTGACGGCTATCAAGTCTACGAAGCGCGGGCCTGGGGTGCGGACTGCATCCTGCTGATCATGGCGTCACTGAGCGACGGCCAGGCCGCCGAGTTCGAAGGCCTGGCAATGAATTTGGGCATGGATGTGCTGGTGGAAGTGCACGACGAAGCCGAGTTGCAGCGCGCACTGAAACTTAACTCGCCGTTGCTGGGGGTGAACAACCGTAATTTGCGCACCTTTGAGGTGAGCCTGTCGGTCAGCGAGCGATTGGCATCCATGGTGCCGGCGAGTAAATTTCTGGTCGGCGAAAGTGGCATCTTCAGCCATGCCGATTGCCAGCGCCTGAAAGGCTCCGGTATCAACACCTTCCTGGTGGGTGAAAGCTTGATGCGCCAAGAGGATGTGGCAGCGGCGACCCGCACGCTGTTGAGCGGCCACGCTTAAACGCTACACGCCTCACAGGCAACACCTGAAGCGCTTACTTACCGTTCAGCTCAATGCGCCGGGGAGGGCAGGTGATTTCAGGCGCCTAGTCGAGAAGGAATGGCGCGGCTGAACTACTCTTGCACTCAAATGATCCTAGTGCGATCTCAATCTGTCGACGGGTAAACATGGATAAGCGGCTTGCGGGTCTTTCATTTCTGCTAACGCTCGGCTGGGTGGTCGCCGTCGCCTTTGTGATGTGGTTTTTTTCGAGAGCCTAGCCTTGATGGCATGAAAAGGCCCACATGCAGTGGGCCTTTTGCCGGGTGGGTATCAACCCATCAATCGTGTTTGTTCTTGTGTTTGTGCTTGTTGTTGCCTTTGTGCTTGCCGCCGCCGGACCGATGACCGCTCTCGTCATCCGCCAGGTTATTGCCCAACGCGCCGCCCGCTGCGCCCCCTACACCTGCACCGATGGTTGACCCGGTTGCGCCGCCGAGGCGATTGCCGATGAGTGAGCCACCCGCAGAACCCAGCCCGCCGCCAATGGCAGCTTCGGTTTTATTGCCCTTTTGAGCGCCAACCGCGCCGCCAGCTGCTCCGCCTAAACCTGCACCGACAGCAGCGCCGGTCGATCCGCCCATTTGTTGGCCGACGATATTGCCCAATGCGCCACCCACGCCGCCGCCCAGCGCTGCGGTGCCATCTCCTGCGGCCATCGCGCCTTGCGAAATCAGGATGCCCAGTGCCAGGGTCGGAAGTGTCATTTTCATTTTTTTTGTGCCTCTGAAGGTTGCCAGCAGGCGCTCACGGTTTGAAGCACGCCCACCCTTCAGATTAGAACAGATTGGTGAGTTAGCCGTCGGAGTTTGATGGGCGGTGTGGGAGGCGAGAATAGAGGGTAACGAAGCACAAACAATAAGGGCCTGCATGAGATAACTCATGCAAGCCCTTGATATGTATGGTGCCCGAAGCCGGAATCGAACCGGCACGCCCTTACGAGCGGGGGATTTTAAGTCCCATGCGTCTACCAGTTTCGCCATTCGGGCGGTAGCGCGTTGAAGCAGGGTTGGGAATATATAGACCCAGGCGCATCGATGCAAGGTCGAGAGGCGCGTTTGTTGCACAAATCTCTTATTGAAAAAGCGTGATAGATCAGTGATCTACATAAACCTGTTGGCGCTCTGCGGAGGATTTTTTGCGTGCGGGAACAAGTTCTCGGAATTCCAGTCATAGCGATATGCCATCCCGGCAGTTTCGAAAGGAATCAGTTGATGCTCAGTGTTCGCAAGCCTTCTTGGATGATTACTGCAAGCGTAATAGGGCTGTTTGTCGCCATGGGCGTGAATACGGCGCAGGCGGAGAGTGATGTGCAGTGGGGCAGTTTCGGGCCAGGCAGTAATGACAAGTTTACGACCAGTTCCTCAGAGGGCGCCAAGCGCGTGTTGGCCACCAGCACGTTCAGCGTGGGCGATTTCGAAAAATTGCTGGAGGCACAGAAGAGCGACAACTACGAACTGCAGAGTTTGAAAGGCAAGCTGGAAGAGCAGGCGCGCTATTTTGATGACTTCAAGCGCAAGGACGGGTCCAGTTCAAGTGCCAGCGACAGTCAGCTCACCGACTTGAAGCGCACGGTCGCGGATCAGAAGAGTGTCATCGACAAGTTGAAAAGCGAGGTGGATGACTTGAAGCGAAACTCAAGTTCCAGTTCAAGCTCCAGTTCCAGTGAACTGTCCCAACTCAAAAGCGAAGCCAGTGATCAGAAACGCAGCATTGAGGAGCAAAAACGCAGCCTGGACGATCTTAAACGCAGCCTTGATACGCTGAGTAGCAAGGTCAAATAACTTTGTCCTGAGGGCCACCCCTTTAATGGTCCTTAGGTAGAACAGGCGATGAGTACCCTGTGGCGAGCGGGCTTGCCCCGCGTTGGGTTGCGCAGCGACCCTAAAAGGAGCAATGCGGTGAGTCAGGCACTCCTCGGCTGCTGTTTTTGGGGCTGCTGCGCAACCCAACGCGGGGCAAGCCCGCTCGCCACAGGGATTGTGTTTGGTCTCATCGGGCGGGTATCACTCCCCTGGGCCTCAATCCCGGCCATTGGAAGTATGCCGAATTCAGCGCACGCTGAGTTCAGTCGATCAGCGCGAGCAGGTCGGTATCGCCCACGTCCACGCCCGCCTGGCTCAGCAGCGTCGTTGCCTGGCCCCGGTGGTGGGTTTGATGGTTGAAAAAATGCATCAGCAGGCCGAAGAACGGTTTGTCGGCCGCCATGCCGCGCATGTTGTGGTAGTGCAGGTGATGGTCCAGGTCTGACTCGCGCAGGTTGCGGGCCCATTCAGTGATGAGCGGGTCCAGCCAGAGGCGCCGGGCCGTCAGCTCGCGGATATCGGCGAAGGCCAGCTGTTTGAGGTCTGTCGGCATGTCGACAGCACTTAACGGTGCTAGCGCCGAGAAGCCGGCCGGGTGCGTGGCAAAGCGCTTGAGCCAGACAGTGTCACCCAGCGTCAGATGGTTCAGCGTGCCGAGGATCGAGCCGAAGAACGCCTGTCGATCCTCGCTCAGCTCAGCGTCCGTCAGCGTACTGGCAGCGTCATACACCTTGCGGTTCATCCAGGCGTTGTAGTCTGCCAGCAGCGTAATGTGCTCGATGCGGTTCACCGGTGTTCTCCTTCAATGGCGCGTGAACGCCATCATAAAGCGTGCCCGCCCGGCGGTCATGGTGTTCCCGCAGCGGCGGGCTATGGTTGCCAAGTCCTAGAAGCGCACGGTGGCGCCGGTGGTCAACCATCTGTTGCGCTCGCCACTGAGGCTTTGCCCGACCACCACATCCACATCCACCAACGTGCCCAGATGGAGTCGCGGCCCGGCCTGCCACGCTTGGTCGCCGCCTTCCTGGCCGTAGCGCTCACCGATCAGCGTAAGTGCGTCCGCTACTTGATATTCAAACCCGGTGCCCCACGTCAGGCGGTGGGTTTGCTCGCCACCGTTGTAGGCGTGGGCCCAGCCGCCATTGAAGTTCAGGCGTAGCGCTTGCACGGGTTGCCAGGTTAGCGGCACCGTGAGGTCTGCGCCGTCGAAGGCATGTTGGCGGTCCAGCGCGACATGCCCGGTTGCAGACACCGCCAGTTGCAGCCCCAGATCTTCCCGCGACCACACCTGCGCCTTCACTTGCGGGCTGACCTGGGTTTCGGCGTCACCGGCCTCGCTGGAGCGCGACAGTGCCGCGCTCCATTGCACCGATGGCAGGGCACTGAAGGTGCAGGCCGGGTTGAGGGTTTGGTTATGAACGTTGCCTTGATGCCGATTGGCGGTGTACCAGGCGTCCACATTGCATTCGCCCGGCGCATTGACCGCGCCGTCATCCACCACATAGGCACCGCCAGCGGCGTAAGCCCTGGAACACAGTGCGGTCAGCAAGATCAGGCCCAGGGTGACGCCGATAAAGATCAGGTTACGTTGCAGTGCGCGGCGCTTGGCCGGTGGCAGCAACAACAAGGTATTGCGCGGGCCGCGATAGTGACGCGCACGGTATTTGGCGAACCCGTCCTTTTGAATCGGGGTGTGTTTTTTGTGCATGATGCACCTCGCTTGAAGTCAGCTTTCTACGGTCAGCACCGGAATGCCGCTGGCGGTGGCCTGGCAGACCAGCTCGGATGTGTCGTCACCACCCGGCAGGGCGATGACCACATCGGGGCGGCTGTCGGTGAGCATGAAATGATTGCGCTGGCGTTCTGCCTGCTTGCCGTGGCGTTGCCAATTGGGCGGGTAGCGCACCACGTCGATGCTCATTTCCCTGGCCCATTCCTCGATGTCGCTGCCGAGGAACTGGTTGCCGCCGTGAATCAAAACCTGCACCGGGCGCAGGCGGTGGTAAGCGTCCAGCACGTGGCGGGACCTTTTGGTGTCGGCGTAATGACGACCTGCACAGATCAACACGCGCATGGGTCAAATCCTTGTAGTGCACGGCAGCGGCCGGGCGGCCGCCACCGTTTAAACGGCGGGGGAGATCAGTACCACTGCTTGAAGCGGCGGATGTAGATCGTTTTCATCAGTTGCGCCACGCAGCAGTAGGCCAGCAGGGTGCCAACCAGCCATGGGAAGTACGCCAGCGGCAGCGGCTCCAGGCCAACCAGGGTGCCCAGCGGCGAGAACGGCACGTAGATCCCGAGTGCGATGACGATGGCGGTCATCATCAATACCGGCCAGGCGGCCGTGCTTTGGAAGAACGGGATCTTGCGGGTGCGCAGCATGTGCACCACCAGGGTTTGCGAGAGCAGCCCTTCGATAAACCAGCCGGACTGGAACAGGGTCTGCATTTCCACGCTATTGGCGCTGAACACGTACCACATCAGTGCAAAGGTGGTGATGTCGAAGATCGACGATGTCGGCCCGATCCAGATCATGAAGCGGCCAATGTTTTTCGCGTCCCACTTGCGTGGTTTGGCCAGGTATTCCTTGTCCATCTTGTCCCACGGCAAGGCCAGCTGGGAGATGTCGTACATCAGGTTTTGCAGCAGCAAGTGGATGGCAAGCATCGGCATGAACGGGATGAACGCACTGGCGACCAGTACCGAGAACACGTTGCCGAAGTTGGAGCTGGCGGTCATGTTCAGGTACTTCATGATGTTGCCGAAGGTTTCGCGGCCTTTGAGCACGCCTTCTTCGAGCACCATCAGGCTCTTTTCCAGGAGGATGATGTCGGCCGATTCCTTGGCGATGTCGGTGGCGGTATCCACCGAGATGCCCACGTCAGCATCTCGCAGCGCCGGCGCATCGTTGATGCCGTCACCGAGGAAACCGACCGTGTGACCGTTGGCCTGCAGGGCTTTCAGCACCCGGGATTTCTGCAGCGGCGTCAGCTTGGCAAACACCGTGCGCTCTTCCACGCGGCGCATCAGCGTGGCGTCGTCCATCGCTTCTATTTCCACGCCCAGCAGTGGCTGCCCGGGTTCCAGGCCGACCTGGCGGCAAATCTTGCTGGTGACCACGGCGTTGTCGCCGGTCAGCACTTTGACCGCCACGCCGATCTGTTGCAGCGCCGCAATCGCCGGGCCTGCGGTTTCTTTCGGTGGGTCCAGGAAGGTCAGGAAACCCTGGATCACCAGGTTGCGCTCATCGGTGGTGGTGTACTGCTGGCGTGCCAATGCCTTGGGGATATTGCGCGTGGCAACCACCAACACGCGGAAGCCGTCCTCGTTGTAGTCGTTGGCCAGGGCCAGCAACTCCTCACGGCGGCGATCATCCAGCGGCACGGCTTCGCCGGCCACCGTCATGTGCGTGGAAATGCTCAGCATCTCCTCCACAGCCCCTTTGCACACCAGCAGCTGGTCGCCGGCGGCATCCTTGACCACGATCGACAGGCGACGGCGCACGAAGTCGAACGGCAACTCATCGACCTTGCTGTAGGCAAACGGCACCTGAAACTTCGGGTTCTGCGCCGAGAACTGCACTACCGCCTGGTCCATCAGGTTTTTCATGCCGCTCTGGTGAAAGCTGTTCAGCCAGGCCAGGGACAGTACCGCGTCATCCCGTTGGCCAAGGGCGTTGACGTGGTGTTCGAGGATGATTTTGTCCTGGGTCAGGGTGCCGGTCTTGTCAGTGCACAGCACGTCCATCGAACCGAAGTTCTGGATCGCGTTGAGGCGCTTGACCACCACTTTGCGCTTGGCCATGGCCGTTGCGCCCTTGGCCAGGTTGGCGCTGACGATCATCGGCAGCATTTCCGGGGTGAGGCCCACCGCAACCGCCAGGGCAAACAGGAAGGCATCGCCCCAATCGCCTTTGGAGAAGCCATTGAGCAGGAACACGATCGGCACCATCACCAGCATGAAACGGATCAGCAGCCAGCTGACGCTGTTCACCCCTCGGTCGAAGGCGGTTTGCACCCGCGAGCCGACAATCGCCTTGGCCAGCGAGCCAAAATAAGTGCGCGGCCCGGTGGCGACCACAACGGCTTTGGCGCGGCCGCTGACCACGTTAGTGCCCATGAAGCAGATGTTTGGCAGGTCGAGCAGGTTGCCCTGGTCGGCGGCCATCGAGGAGGCGGATTTTTGCGTCACGTCACCGAGGGTGTCGTATTTCTCCACCGGCAAGGCTTCGCCGGTCAGCACGGCCTGGCTGATAAACAGGTCACGGGATTCGATCAGGCGTATGTCAGCCGGGATCATGTCGCCCGCCGACAACTGCACGATATCGCCCGCCACCAGCTCGCGCATCGGCACTTCACGCAGGATGGGCTGGGCGCCCACTTGCTCGCGGCGCAGCACGGTGGCGGTGGTGCGTACCATGGCTTTCAAGGCTTCGGCGGATTTGGCCGAGCGGTGTTCCTGCCAAAACCGCAGCAAGCTGCTGAGCAGCACCATGGTCATGATAATGATGACCTTGGTCAGGTCGACTTCTTCACCGGCTTGCAGCGGCAACCAATAGTCGGTAACAAAGCTGATGCCGGCGAGGGTCAGCAGTACGTAGATGAAAGGGTTGTTCAGTGCCTGCAGGAACTGGACGATGGCGTGAGGCGGCTTGTCGTGGGCCACTTCGTTGTGGCCTTCCCGTGCCAGGCGCGCCGAGGCGTCCAGCTCGGTCAGGCCGTCGGTGGTTGCGCGCACATTGGCAAGGGTGGCCGACAGGCCGTTCTGGGCTTCGCGGGCGGCACGCATCGACAGCTTGGTGTCGGCGTCGGTGCCATTTTTCTTGTGCAGTGGCGTGTTTTTTACGGCGCTCATTGTCTGTACTCCTGTCGCCAATTCTCGACAAAACATACCCGGTACTTACCTGAATACAGGCGAGCGAAAGCATGCCGAGCCGCGGACTTCGCGATCGGTTTAAATAAGGTATTGATATAACTTCTGCAGGGCCCGCTGCTGACGCGTTAGTTAACTAGCGCGCAGCGGGCTACTACTGGAAATGTTCATAAAGAACTCCAGACTGTTCATCAGAAAGTTGCTGTTTCCAGCGAGGTTAAGCGGCCCGGGCGCTCACGTATAACGCGAACATCAGGCTGGTTTGAGCCCGCATGGAAACCTGAGGTCTCTGCGGGTCTTGAGGGTCGGCGTGGTCCCAGTGTTGCAGCAAGTGGCCGCTGTCCGGGCAGACATGCCAATGCGCCAGCGGGGGAGCTGGTCGCACGTGCAGGGAAGGTGCAGCAAAGGCCGAGCGGGTAGGTGAAAAGCCTACGGGCTCGCGGCACAGCTTGGCGCGCAGGGCTGCGGCGAGCGTGCGAATATCGGGCAAAACAATTAGTTGAAAGGTCATAACACACCTCGGGACCGGACGAGCGACCGGTGAGGCAGTTACGGTGGAGCATCGAGCTCTAGCGCAGCTTACCGGACCTGGAAGGCGAGTCCTGTCATATTCTGGGTTTGGCGCCCGACGCCCGCTGATGCGGTGCTCGGACAGCGACTAGATACTGTGTCCATTGGCTTCTTTTGTGAGGTTTAAAAAAGGCCCCAGTTGCGGGCAGGGGCAATCTACTCAGACCGTTACAAAATGTCAACGGATGATTAATTAAAGTGCCGCGTGTTCAGAATCTATTCAGACACGCGGCACTATGAAGTTGCGCGCAATATATAACTTCATATCCCCTGAGCGGCCAGAACAGCGAGATATAACAACACCACCCCACAGGTCCCGTAACTGACCCGTTGCCACAACGGCGATGCGTTCTTGCGCAGCAGGTTGACCAGCGCGGCGGTAAGGAAACACGACAGTACCGACGCCAGCATAAAGCCCGCAAAAAACATCAGCGTTTGCCCATGGCTGGGCGTTGTGCCGACGATCCCGGACAAGGCGCTGCCAAGTGCGCCCCAGTAAACGATGTTCTTCGGGTTGGCCAGGGAAATCGCCGCGCCGACTGCCAGCGCATTCTGCCCGGTGCCGGCCGGCGCACTGTCGGCTGCCGGCAAGTGCCAGGCATCGATCAGGCTGCGCACGCCAAGCCAGGCCAGGTACACCGCGCACACGATGGTCAGCGGTACATGCACCGCATCATGCTGGATCAGCAGCGCAATGCCCGTCAGGCCAATCACTGCCCAGACCGCATCGCCCACCAGCGAGCCGAATTGCACCATCAATGCTGGGGTAAAACCGTGCAGCAGGCCACGGCGCAACGTCTCCGCCAGCACCGCGCCGGGGGAGAGGCAAAACACAAAACCGAATACCAGCGCGTAGAAAAAGATCGTCAACATGCCCGCGTCCTTTCGAGAAAGTGCGAGAGCATACGACGACTCAGGTGATCAGATCGAGAGGTCATTGGCCCCTTTATAAGCGCGCGATGCGGTCGAGTTCAGCCTTCAGTTCAACCGGGCCGAGGCGGGCAAAGGGCAAGGCGAAAAACGCCTCGCAGCGGGCGGTGATGATGGCCATGGTTGCGTTGAACGCGGCGTTGAGGCTTTGATCGTCACCTTGAACGTCGGACGGATCTTCCAGGCCCCAATGCGCTTTCAGTGCAGGCCCGAAATACACCGGGCAAGCCTCACCGGCGGCCTTGTCACACACGGTGATCACCACGTCCGGCGGGTTGCCTTCAAACGCGTCGTTGCCCTTGCTGTACAGCCCGTCGGTGCTGATGCCGGCCGCCTTCAGCGCGGTCAAACTGCGGGGCAAGACCTGACCCTTGGGGAAGCTGCCGGAGCTGATCGCCTCAAACCCCGGTGGCGCCAGATGATTGAACAGTGCTTCTGACAAGATGCTGCGGCAGCTGTTGGCCGTACACATGAACAAGACTTTCATTGCGGGTTCTCCTTCACACACTCAGGCGCAGGGCGAGGGCGGCGAGGCTGATCAACAGCACCGGCAAGGTCAGCACAATGCCGACCTTGAAATAGTAACCCCAGGTGATGGTGATGCCTTTGCGCGCCAGGATATGCAGCCACAGCAAGGTGGCGAGGCTACCGATGGGGGTAATTTTCGGGCCCAGGTCGCTGCCGATCACGTTGGCGTAGATCATCGCGTCCCTGACCACCCCCACGGCATGGCTGGATTCGATGGACAGTGCGCCGATCAACACCGTCGGCAAGTTGTTCATCGCCGAAGACAGCAACGCCGTCAGCACCCCGGTGCCCATGGCCGCGCCCCACACGCCGTAGGTGGCGAAGGTATCGAGCCAGGTGGCGAGATACGTGGTCAGCCCTGCGTTACGCAGGCCGTAGACCACCAAGTACATGCCCAGCGAAAACACCACGATCTGCCAGGGCGCGTCTTTGAGCACCTTGCGCGTAGAAATGGTGTGGCCTTTGGCGGCGATCACCAGCAGCAACACGGCGCACGCGGCGGAAATCGCGCTGATGGGAATGCCCAGCGGCTCCAGGGCAAAACAGCCAACCAGCAGAATGCCCAGCACCCACCAGCCGGCGCGAAAGGTGGCGCGGTCGTGGATGGCACTGGCGGGGTCGTCGAGGTCGGCAGGGTCGTAGGTGCGGGGAATGTCGCGACGGAAAAACCACAGCAACACCGCGAGGGTCGCAGCCACGCTGACAACGTTTACCGGCACCATAACCGCGGCGTATTCGTTAAAGCCGATCTTGAAATAGTCCGCCGAAACGATGTTCACCAGGTTCGACACCACCAACGGCAAGCTGGCGGTATCGGCGATAAACCCCGCGCCCATCACGAAGGCCAACGTGGCCGCCGGGGAAAACCGCAGCGCCAACAGCATCGACATGACGATGGGCGTGAGGATCAACGCCGCGCCATCATTGGCAAACAACGCCGACACCAGCGCGCCCAGCAGCACCATATAGGCAAACAGCCGACGGCCCCGCCCGCGCCCCCAGCGCGCCACGTGCAGCGCGGCCCAGGCGAAAAACCCGGCTTCATCCAGCAGCAGGCTGATGATGATCAGCGCGACAAAGGTGCCGGTGGCATTCCAGATGATGTGCCAGACCACGGGAATATCGGCAAAGCTGATCACGCCACACGCCAGGGCCAGGATTGCGCCCAGCGTTGCGCTCCAGCCTACGCCAAGGCCCTTGGGCTGCCAGATGACCAACACGATGGTGAAGATAAAAATCGCAATCGCGACAAGCATGAATAAACGCTCCGAGGGTTCAGCAGCAGGTGCCGGCCCGTTGTGGTCTGTCGCCCATTGCATCGAGACGCTGCGCGTCGCTGTGCAACCATGGCTGGTTGGCTTGCAGGGTGGTGTCCAGCACCTGAATCACCCAGGCGGGCAATGCCGGATTGATGCGGTAGTAAACCCATTGTCCCTGACGACGATCCAGCAACAGCCCGCAACTGCGCAGTTGCGCCAGGTGTCGGGAAATTTTTGGCTGGCTGTCGTCCAGAGCATGGATCAGTTCGCAGACGCAAAGTTCGCCTTCGCGATGGATCAACAGCGTCAGCCGCACCCGGGTGGCATCGGCCAGGCACTTGAACACGGTGGGCGGGGAGAAGAGATCAGGCATGGCTGAGGCTGCGCATATATGGAATTGCGAATATACGGATGCCCATATATGTAGGTCAAATCCTTAATTTTTCCGACGTGGATCAAATGACCGTCAGTCGGCCACAAGTGTTTGAAATTAAAATGAAACATGAATGTCCTAAAGTCCCGCCCATTGCTGAAGAAGGAAGAATCCGCGTGACCCGTGCCACTCGCAACCTGCGCAAGACCCTCGATTCCGTCGCGGACAATAACGAAACTGCGGCGTTTGACCTGATGCGTGCCGTCGAAAAGCTCGGCGATGAAGTCCTGCGCCAACGCCTGCTCAACACCATTCACCGGCTCAACCAGGACGCCTACGAACTGCGCGTAGCGCGCGATTGCGTCGAACAGGTGTCGGTAAAGCTGGCCTGAGCAATATCGTTCAAGACAAGCCCCGAGTGACGCTGGCATGCTTGTCGACTGTCTGTCGATGAGCCGCATCCATGCCCACTGCCGTACCGCATTACGCGTTCGCCCGCGGCGCGATTGCCGTCATTCCGTTATCCCTGGCCTGCGCGCCGTGGGGGTTGCTTGCCGGCTCCATGGCCATTGATGCGCAATTCAGCCCGCTGCAAGCCCAGGGTTTATCCGCCATCGTGTTTGCCGGTGCCGCGCAGTTGGTGGCCATCGGCATGGTCAAAAGCGGCGCCAGCCTGATTTCGATTGTGCTGACCACCTTGCTGCTGACTTCCCAGCATCTGCTGTACGGCATGCACATGCGCCCGACGTTGTCGTCTCTGAACACCCGCTGGCGCATGAGCCTGGGTTTTTTGCTGACCGACGAATTCTTTGCGTTGGTTAACCACTACGACCGTGAAACCTTTAACCGCTGGTATGCCCTCGGCGTGGGCCTGACGTTTTATATCGCCTGGAACCTGTTTACCCTGGCCGGCATCGTGCTTGGCAAGAGCATTCCCGGGCTTGATCAGTTGGGGCTGGAGTTTTCCATTGCCGCCACCTTTATCGCCTTGATTACCCCGGTGGTGCGCGATGTGCCCACCGTGGTGTGCGTTGCGGTGTCGCTGCTGTTTTCGGTGTGGTTGAGCTACTTGCACTGGGAATCGGCAGTGGTGGTGTCGGGCGTACTGGGCATGAGCGCAGGTTATGCCTGCAAGCGTTTGGGGGTTGGGCAGCGATGATCTACAGCATGATTGTGGCCATGGGGCTGGTGGTGTTTTTCAACCGTTACCTGTTTATCGAGCCGCGCCTGCCTGTGCGTCTGAACCGTGGCGCGCGGGAGTTTCTCGGCTTTGCAGTGCCGGGCATGCTCACGGCGATTTGCGGGCCGATCATTTTTCTCGCCGACCACAGGCTTAACCTCAGCCCGGCAAACCCCTATTTGTTGGCGGGTGTGTGCGCAGTGGCGCTGATGTTCTGGACGCGCAGCGTGTTGATCACCGTGCTGCTGAGCATGGCGCTGTTCTATCTGTTGCGCTGGTGGCTGTGAAACGCAGGCGAAAAAAAGCCCGCGGGAGAGCGGGCAGAAGGGAGACTTCTTAAAAATGAGCTTGCCAACTATAGGCGGCGGGGTCAGCGCTCACAGTGAAAGAAAGTTTATGCAGGCCTCAGACGGCCCCTCAGCGGTGGTACAGTCGCGTTTTTTTCAAGGAAGTGATGGCATGTACAAAGTAGTCATTGGCGCGTTGGTACTGGCAGCACTGAGCGGTTGCGCAGGCTCGAAAATGAAAGAAGCGCGCGCCGGCCAGCCTTACAAGACCCTGGCGTCGGACAAGGCGCCTTTGGTGGTTGCCCAATGCATCCAGTTTGGCTGGCAGGACGAAGCCGTCTTCGGCGTTGACGCCGGCGGCTTCAAGGAACCGCTCGAAACCGGCGGTTTCACGGTGTACACCACTGGCGGCGACTATTTTGCCGACGTGCGAAGCGCAGGCGCCGGTTCTACCGTCAAGTACTACGCCGCACAACAAACGATGCCGGCCATGCGTCGCCAGGCGGCACTCGCGACCTGCCTGTAATCCTTTGCCTAAGGGTTTTTCGGAAAAGCCCGGCGGGACAGCCGCCGGGCATTGGCTTATGATTCATCCCGCTCGCCCGAGGTGATGGCTCTTTACCAGTACATGGACGTCGAGGCCGAATCATCGGGCGAGCATCTTTTCCGGTTTATCGCGGCATGTAACCCAAGTGCCAGCGACGCGGAATCTTCAGCGACACCAGCCCCAGCAATGCCGCCAACCCGGCACTGACCATCAGCGCGCTCAGGCCCAGGTGCTGTTCGAGCACCGCGCCGATCACCGCGCCCACAAACATCCCGCCCCACGGTATCAACTGCACCCGCCAGCCGTTGCGGCGTTCCCCCAGCATCCAGCGCCCCAACCCTCGACCAAAGCGTGACAGCGCGCCCGTGACGTAAGTGAGGCCCACCGGCAAGCCGTTGACCTCTTCCACGGCGGCATTGAGCATGCCCATGGCGACAATCGCCGCCAGCAAGGCCGGCAAGGCATCGGCGCGGGGCCACACCGCGCCGCCGCACAACAGCGCCGCAATGCATAACAGCAAGGGCAGGGCATGCCGCCGGCTGACGCGGCTGACCACCACACCCAATGCGTTGCCTGCGACAAAGGTGGCCACCAGCAACAGCAAGCGGCCGGTCAGGCCGAGGTCACCCGCACTGATCGCCACCGCCAGGCGCGTGGTGTTACCGCTCATGAACGAAACGAAGTCGCCGCTGGCCATAAAGCCGATCGCATCGGTCATGCCGGCAAGCACCGAGAGGCTGGCCACAGACATCGAACCGACCCGACCGCGCCATCGCTGGCGATGGGCGAGTGCGGCATTGACGTAAGGTTTGCGCGACGAAGGCAACATGGCGCCAGGTTCCTCGGTGAGATTATCCGGCCATCACCGTAGGACGCTTTGATTGCCAGCGCAATGACCTCACGCACGCTCCAGTTGCCAACCCAGAGGTTGCCAGACCAAGCGATGCGTCGGCCGGAGCGCCTGCACGAATGCCTCATCGTGGGACACCACCAACACTGCGCCGGTATAACCGCGCAGCGCCTGTTCAAACGCCACCACCGACTCCAGGTCCAAATGATTGGTCGGCTCATCCAGCAACAGCAATTGCGCCGGCACCGCGCGCCACAGGGCAATCGCCATCGCCGCTTTCAAACGTTCACCGCCACTCAAGTGGCGTGCCGGTTGCGTCACCCGCACGGCGTCCAGGTGCAACAACGCCAGGCGCGTGCGCAGTTCGGCTTCGGCGAGCGGCGTGCCCAGCAGGTTGAGCTGTTCGACGATGGAGCGCTTGTCATCCACAAGTGCCACGTGTTGATCTAGATACGCGACCGGCACCTGCACCGAACATTCGCCGCCCAGAGCCTGGCATTGGCCGGCGAGCAGCTTGAGCAACGTGGATTTGCCGCAACCGTTCGGCCCGCTGACGGCAACGCGTACCGGCCCCACCAGGTTCAACGTGAGGCAGCTCGAAGGCGCCAGCGGGTCAAGCCACGGCAGTTGGGCATTGACCAGGCTCAGCACTTGCCGCCCATTGGGCACCGCCGAGCCGGGCAGGGTCAGCAGGGTAGGCGCTTCGTCCTCGACGCGTTCGTACGCCTGACGCACCTGGGCATCCAGTTGCGTGGTGTGCGCCAGGTGAGCGCTGCGCACGTTGCTGACGATTTGCGTAGCGGCGGCTTTCCAGCGCGATTGGGTAAACCGGTCGACGTTGGCGGTGTCGGCGTTTTTACGCGAGCGTGCGGCGTGGCGTTGCAGGTTGTCGTGATCTTTTTGCAGGCGCTTTCGTTCGCGGCTGCGTTCCAGGCGCGCGTGTTCCAGGGCGGCGACGGCGGCGTGTTGTTCGCTGTCGCGCCTCTGGCGATAGGCCGCGTAGTTGCCGCCGTACACCCGCGCGCCTAGGGGCGAGAGTTCGATGATGCGTTCCATGGTATTCAGCAACTGCCGATCATGGCTCACCACCACCAGGCCGCCGCGCCATTGCTTCAGCACCGCCAGCAGCCATGTGCGCCCGGCGCTGTCGAGGTGGTTGGTGGGCTCGTCCAGAATCAGCAATTGCGGCGCCGCCAACAGTGCACCGATCACCGCGATTCTGGCCAACTGGCCACCGCTGAGTTGAGCGGCCGGAGTGTCAGCGGCCAACTGCTGCAATCCCGCCCCATCCAGTGCCGCCCGCAGGCGCTCGGCCAGGTCCCAGCGGTCATCGATCAGCTCTAGGTCATCTGCATGAGCGTTCCCCCGCGCCATACGCTCAAGGGCGCCCAGCACTTCGGCGGTGCCGGTGAGATCCGCCACGCTGTGTCCCGGATGCACCGCCAGCGCCTGCGCGACGTATGCCACGCGGGCCGTACAGGTGAGCACGCCGGAAGAGGGCATCAGGCGTCCGGCGATCAACTTTGCCAGAATGCTTTTGCCGCGCCCGTTGCGGCCGACGATGCCGGTGGGCGTGTGGTCAATCGAAAAGGTCAGGTCGTCGAGCAGGGTTTCGCCAGTGGCGAACTGGAAACACAGGTGTTGCAGGGATACGAGTACGGGCAGCCGGTTGACGTCAGTCATCAGCACCTCCAAAAAAATGTCGAACAGGCAGACAAGCGCGCCAGGCGGCTCGTTGCGGGTGCATTTTGGAAGGCTTAGGTGTTCACGTCGGCGGTCGTCCCGTAGCTCGGAAGGAGTGCGAAGGCTAACCCGCCTTGGCGGTCTTCGGCAAGTCGGCGGCCAGTTGTTCGAGGAACATTGCCAGGGCGACTTCTTCGGCTTTCAAGCCCTTGCGCACGCGCGGCTTGGGCAGTTTGGACAACTCGCCGAGGCTGAAGTGTTCGAGTACGGCCGGGTGGATATAGCACTTGCGGCACACCGCCGGGGTGTTGCCGAGTTGCTTGGCCACATCTTTCACCATCGCCACCACGTGGCGTTTGGCATCCGATTCGGGCTGCCACTGCACCTCGCGCAACACCGCCAGGGCCATGGCGGTGCCGGCCCAGGTGCGGTAATCCTTGGCAGTAAAATCGGCGCCGGTGAGGCTGTGCAGGTAGGCGTTCACGTCCGAGGAGCTGACGGTATGCCGCTCGCCGTCTTCGTCCAGGTACTGAAACAGGTTCTGCCCTGGCAGCTCCAGGCAGCGTTTGACCACGCTGGCCAGGCGCCGGTCCTTGACGCTGATTTGATGCTCTACACCGCTCTTGCCGCGAAACTGAAACTTGATCTCACTGCCTTTGACGTCGACATGCCGCGTGCGCAGGGTGGTCAGCCCGTAGGACTTATTGTCACGCGCATATTGGGTGTTGCCGACACGAATCAGCGTGGCGTCCAGCAGCATCACCACTGTGGCCAACACTTTCTCACGGGTGAAGCCCGGCTCGGCAATCTGCGCTTCCAGTTGCTTGCGCAGTTTGGGCAAGGCATTGCCGAACTCTTGCAGGCGCGCGTATTTATCCGAGTCTCGCACTTCGCGCCAGCGCGCGTGGTAGCGGTACTGCTTGCGGCCCCGGGCATCGATGCCGGTGGCTTGCAAATGGCCGCGCGGGTCGGCGCAGATCCACACGTCGGTGTAGGCCGGCGGCACGGCCAGGGCATTCAGCCGCTTGACCTCATCGGCGTCCGTGATGCGTTTACCCTTGGGGTCGAAATACTGAAACTTGCCGCGCAGCAGTTTGCGGCTGATGCCCGGCTGGGTGTCGTCAACGTAATGCAGGTCGCGGGGCAGGTCAGGGAGGGTCGCGGAGTCGGGCATGGGGCAAGTTCCTTGGCAACAAATCAGGCCGGTATGTCTGATTGACCGCAGCGTTTTGCGGTCGTGCCAAAAGGTTTTTCAGGCGAGTACCGCGACTGCCTTGATCTGCGCCCACAGCGTCTGGCCGGGGTGCAGTTGCAACTGATCGCGAGAGAAACGCGTAATGCGCGCCAGCAACGGCGTGCCGCCTGCGTCCAGGCGTACCAGCACATGGGCGCTATTGTCCGCCGACACGTTCTGGATAACCGTCACCGGCAAACGGTTGAGGATGCTGCTGTGTTCTTCTGCCTGCAGGCTGAGGCTCACATCCCGTGCCTGCACCTTGACCCGCAGGTGTTTGCCGATTGCCAGCGGCGCGTGGGCGACGCGAACCTGCAGTGGGCAGCCCGGCAGTTGCAACGTGAGTAATTGGTAGTGCTCGTCATAGGCGCTGACTGTGCCATTAATCACCACACCCGCATCGTCGCCGAGTGCCATGGGCAGGTCGAGCCGCGCCAGGGTGTCACCGATGGCGCCGCTGGCCAGGGCCTTGCCGTCGCTGAGCAGCACAATGTGATCGGCCAGCCGCGCGACTTCGTCCTGGGCATGGCTGACGTACAGCACCGGAATGTCCAGCTCGTCGTGCAGGCGTTCGAGGTACGGCAAAATCTCGCTTTTGCGCTGGCTGTCGAGGGCGGCCAACGGCTCGTCCATCAGCAGCAATTTCGGGCTGGTGAGCAACGCACGGGCAATGCCGATGCGCTGGCGTTCACCGCCCGACAAGTGCTGCGGGTGGCGCTCAAGCAAGTGGCCGATGCCGAGCAACTCGTTGGCCTGGGCCATGTCCACACGCCGCTGCGGGCGCGGGATGCGCTTGAGGCCGAACTCCAGATTGGCGCGCACCGACAAGTGTGGAAACAGGCTCGCTTCCTGGAACACATAACCCAGCGCACGTTTATGCGGCGGCATAAACAGGCCGTTACGGCTGTCTTGCCAGACCTCATCGTTGATCTGGATAAACCCGTCATCGGCCCGTTCAAGCCCGGCGATGCAGCGCAGGCAGGTGGTCTTGCCGGAACCGGAATGCCCGTACAGTGCCGTCACGCCACGACCGGGCAGGTGCAGGTCTACGTTCAGCGCAAAGCCTGTGTAGGAGAGGTGCAGGCGTATATCAATCATCGCGGTCAGCCCCAGCCCATTTTGGTTTTTCGGCTGGAGTAAAGCGCCAGCAATACGAGGAACGCGAACACCACCATGGAACCGGCCAGCCAGTGCGCCTGGGCATATTCCATGGCTTCAACGTGGTCGTAGATCTGCACCGAGACCACGCGGGTTTTGTCGGGGATGTTGCCGCCGATCATCAACACCACGCCAAATTCACCGACGGTGTGGGCGAAGCCGAGAATCGAGGCGGTGATAAAGCCCGGCCGCGCCAGGGGCAGGATCACCGTGAAAAAGGTGTCCCACGGATTGGCGCGCAAGGTCGCGGCCACTTCCAGCGGGCGGGTGCCAATCGCAGAGAAGGCGTTTTGCAGCGGCTGCACCACAAACGGCATGGAATAGATCACCGAGCCCATCACCAACCCGGCGAAGCTGAAGGTGAGAGTGCCCAGGCCCAACCATTGAGTGAACTGGCCGAAGTAGCCGTGGGGGCCCATGGTCAACAGCAGGTAAAAGCCGATCACCGTGGGCGGCAGCACCAACGGCAAGGCGACGATTGCGCCAATCGGCCCGCGCCACCACGAGCGTGTGCGCGACAGCCACAGGGCAATCGGAGTGCCGATAATCAGCAGGATCACGGTGGTCAGTGACGCCAGTTTGATGGTCAGCCAGATCGCGGATAAATCGGCACTCGATAGCGGCATTTACAGCTCGTAACCGTAGGATTTGATAACGGCAGCGGCTTTCGGCCCTTTCAGGTATTCAACCAGCGCTTTGGCAGCGGCGCTGTCTTTACCTTTATTGAGGATCACCGCGTCCTGCTTGATCGGGTCGTGCATGGACGCTGGAACGATCCACGCTGAACCGCTGGTGACTTTGCCGTCTTTGTAGATCTGCGACAAGGCCACAAAGCCCAATTCGGCGTTGCCGGTGGAGACAAATTGATAGGCCTGGGTGATGTTCTGGCCTTCAACCAGCTTGCTCTTGACCTTGTCGGTCAACCCTTCCTTGGCCAGCACCTGGGTAGCGGCCAGGCCATACGGCGCGGCTTTCGGGTTGGCGATGGAGAGGTGCGTGAACGCGTTTTTCTTCAGCACATCGCCTTTGGCATCTACGTAGCCTTCTTTGGCCGACCACAGCGCCAGGGTGCCGACCGCGTAGGTGAAGCGCGAGCCTTTGACGGTGTCGCCTTCGGCCTCAAGCTTTTGCGGTGTGGTGTCGTCGGCGCTGAGGAACACTTCAAACGGCGCGCCGTTCTTGATCTGCGTATAGAACTGCCCGGTGGCGCCGTAGGCCGCGACCAGCTTATGGCCGGTGTCTTTTTCGAAGTCGGCGGCTATCGCCTGGATCGGTGCGGTGAAGTTGGCGGCCACGGCCACCTGGACCTCGTCGGCGTGAGCCGAACCAAAGGCGAGGGCGGCAACCAGGACGGCCAGGCGTGAGGCGTGAATCTTCATGAAGCGGCTCCTTGGGGTTTGTTACGGCTTGTGCGCTATGTAGCGGAATATATAGCGACTGAGCATTGCCGGTACAGCCTAAAGTGCCCCAGGTGTCAGACCCGATTCAGCTTGGCCAGCGCCTGCTCGGCCAGTTGGCGGGTCAGGTCATAGGTTGAAATATCTTTGCCGAGGCGCAACGCCTGGCCCGACCACAGGTTGCTGAAACCCGCTTCATCCCTGGCCTTGAGCGGCATCAAGGCGCCGCCGGAGGTGGGGAACGCAGGTGCCTCGGCATTGATAGCACCCAATTCACGCATCACTCGGTTGACGATGCCCCGTGCCGGGCGGCCGGTGAACAGGTTGGTCAAGGCGGTTTCGCTGGCCTGCGCATGGCGCAGCGCGTAGTGGTGTGAGGCGCTGACGTTGGCTTGCGGCGTAAACAAATAAGCGGTGCCGATCTGCACGGCCGAAGCGCCCAAGGCGAAGGCCGCGACAATGCCGCGCGCATCGCCAATGCCACCGGCCGCGATCACTGGCACGCTGACGGCGTCGACGATTTGCGGCACCAATGCCATCAGGCCGATCTGGGTATTAAGGTCGTCAGTCAAAAACAAGCCGCGATGGCCGCCGGCCTCGATGCCCATGGCGATGATTGCATCGCACCCGTGCTTTTCCAGCCAGACCGCTTCTTCCACGGTGGTGGCCGAGGACAGGACCTTGGCGCCGGTCGCTTTTACCCGGTCCAGCAAGGATTTTTCGGGCAGGCCGAAGTGAAAACTCACCACCTCCGGACGGAAGGCTTCCACCACTTTGCACGCTGCATCATTAAAGGGTTCGCGGTTGGAGACCGGCGTGGGTGCGTCAAAGTCGGCGCCCAACTCGCGGTAGTAAGGTTCCAGCAACGCCTTCCAGCGACGGTCGCGCATCTCGTCAGCGGCAGGTGGTTGGTGGCAGAAGAAATTCACGTTGAGAGGCCGGGTGCTGGCGTTGCGAATGGCGGTCAAGGCATCGCGCAGTTGCTCGATGCTCAACGCCGCTGCCGGTAATGAACCGAGTGCACCCGCCGCGTTGGCGGCGATAACCATGGCGGTGGTGGTGGCCACCGCCATCGGTGCCTGGATGATGGGCACGTCAATGCCCAGCAGGTCGAGAATTCGGGTGTCTGGCCAGGTGCTCATGGGATGCGTCTCCAGCGTTAGTAAGGCATTTCGCTGTTTTAGCAGGGCCATTGGCACCCGGCCAGTCCGTTTTATTCACTGGACGGGGGCGATGTTTCGTGGTGCTGCAATCAGTTGATTGCCGCGCCCAACACCGCGTGAATTCGCTCGGCAATGTGCGCGGCGTGGGTTTCCAGGGCGAAATGGCCGGTGTCCAGCAACTCGACCACCGCATTGGCATTGTCGCCTTTGTAGGCATGGGCGCCGGGCGGAATGAAAAACGGGTCGTTCTGGCCCCAAATCACCAGCGTGGGCACTTGGGTGCTCTTGAAGAACGCCTGAAACGCCGGGTACAGCGTGAGGTTGTTGCGGTAGTCGAGGAACAGGTCGAGTTGGATCTCGTCATTGCCAGGGCGCTGCATCAACAGGACGTCGAGCATGTAGGACTCCGGCGCGACCAATTCGGGCTGATCGACGCCGTGCAGGTATTGATAGCGCGTGCCTTCCAGGCTGATCACTGCATCGCGGATGACCTCGCGATTGGCCTGGCTCGGTTCGGCCCAATACGCCCGGATCGGTGCCCAGGCATCGCCCAGGCCTTCCAGATAAGCATTGCCGTTTTGCGAAACCATCGCGCTGACCCGTTCTGGATGTGCCACCGCCAAACGCAGGCCCACCGGTGCGCCGTAATCGAAGACGTACAGGGCGTAGCGCGTCAGTTTCAGTGCATCGACGAAATGCCCGACGCTGATCGCCAGGTTATCGAAGCTGTAAACGTATTCGCGTTCGGCAGGCACTTCAGTGAAGCCAAAGCCCGGCAAATCCGGTGCGATCACCCGAAAGCGCGTGGCGAGCAGCGGGATCAGGTTTCGGTACATATGCGACGAGCTGGGGAAGCCGTGCAGCAACAGCATGACAGGGGCCGCAGGGTCGCCGGCTTCACGGTAGAACATGCGTACGCCATCAACATCGACGTGGTGGTAGCGAACGACTGGAGCTTGGAGTGACATGGCGAGCGCCTCTTTTTGTAACTTCAAAATTAAGGTTTACGGGTTACCGTTTTTAAAAGCTGCGCCTAAAAAGGTAACCTGTCAACGACGTTAATCAGGTTAGCAGATTGTTTATTTGTAACTGTTCAAAGGTTTTGAGAGCGGTTACCCTTGCACCACGCTCACGAGGATCAATCATGACCACTCCCATTGCCCCGGCGACACCTCTGGAACCCTATGTGCTGGCCGATGACCCGGTTTTGGACATGCTCAATACCCTGGCGACCATCGACGGCGAGCCGTGGGATTTCTGGACGGTTGATGCCGACGTCGAACGCTGGCTGGTGCGTTTGGAGTGGGTGCAGGAGGGGCATTTGCCCAGGTTTGAGGAGGGCGCACTACTGACTGCCGCCAGGACGTTGCGCGAGGTGGTCCGTGAACTGGTGGCCGCGCGCAAGAACGACTTGCCTGGCAACCCGGCGGCGCTGAACAGCTTTCTGCGCAAGGCTGTCAGTCATCCGCAGCTTGTGTGGCCAGTGTCCGGCGCGCCTTCGCTGGAGCGCCAACGCAAGCAGCAGACCCCGGAGCAGTATTTGTCGCCGATCGCAGAAGCGGCGGCGAATTTATTGGTGGCGGGGGATTTCAACCTGATTCGCCGTTGCGAACATCCGGACTGCATCCTGTGGTTTTACGACCGGACCAAGGCGCACAAACGTCGCTGGTGCAGCATGGCGCTGTGCGGCAATCGGCATAAAGTCGCGGAGTTTCGCAAACGCAAACAGCTTTAGGTGCTTTGCTCGCGCGCCAGTAACTGTCGCTTGCGTTCCACGCCCCAGCGGTAGCCAGACAGCTCGCCGTTGCTGCGCACCACGCGATGGCACGGAATCGCCACCGCCAGGCAGTTTGCGCCACAGGCCTGCGCCACCGCGCGAAAGGCTGTGGGCGCGCCGATCCGCTGGGCAATTTGCGCATAACTGGCGGTGCTGCCCACGGGGATTTCACGCAGTGCTTGCCACACCCGCTCCTGAAAGGCCGTGCCGCGTAAGTCCAGCGGCAAGTTCAGGCCCAGGGCCGGAGCTTCAATAAAGCCTACGACATGGGCGACTAACTGTTCGAAGTCCCGGTCCGCACCCACCAGATCGGCTTTGGGGAAGGTGTCTTGCAGGTCGCGCAGCAGTGCGTCCGGGTCGTCCCCCAGCAAGATCGCGCACACGCCACGCTGACTTTGTGCCACCAGGATTGCGCCGAGCGAGCACTGACCCACCGCAAAGTGAATCTGGCTGTTGGCGCCGCCGTCCTTGTAGTCGCTGGGTTTCATGCCGAGCAGTTGGTCGGCTGACGCGTAAAAGCGGCTGTTGGAATTGAAGCCGGCGTCATACAGCGCATCCGTCACCGACTGCGCGCCTCGGTTGAGGCCATCGCGCAGTTTTCGAGAGCGCAGGGCGCTGGCGTAACCCTTGGGCGTCAGGCCGGTAACGGCTTTGAAGACGCGATGAAAATGGAAAGCGCTCAACCCGGCCAGGTGGGCGAGGGCGTTCAGGCTAGGCGGCGTTTCAGCCTGTTCTATTTGTCGGCACGCGTTGGCCACCACTTGCGCGTGGTGCGCAGCCAATTGTGTCTGGTCGCCGGTGGCACGTTTGCTCGGCCGATAACCCGCCGCTTCGGCCTGGGCCGAGGTGTCGAAAAACTCGATATTTTCCGGGCGGGGCAGGCGTGAGGCGCTACTGGCGCGGCAATACACGCCGGTGGTTTTCACGCCGTAGACGAACAGCGCATCTGCCTTGGCGTCGCGGGCGATGATGGCCGCCCAGCGCGGATCTTTTTCGTTGCTCATGGCCTGCACTCTTGTCGGTTCACCGGCAGACTAGCCGCGCCTGTCGTTCCCGGCACTCTGAAGCTTGCGGTCAAATTAACCGGCGGTGCGAAACGTCAGGTTGATGCGTTGCGGGCCCATGATCGGGTGGACGCCTTCCTTGATCGGCATCACACCATGAAAGCGCAAGCGATCGACGCCGCCCCACACCACCACATCACCGTGAAACAGCGAAATCTTTTGCGTTTTGTCACTTCGCTCATGCCCGCCGAACAGGAATATTGCGGGCAGACCGAGGGATACCGACACGACCGGGGCAGTGTAGCTGCGTTCGTTTTTGTCCTGGTGCAGGGACATCTTGGCGCCGGGCACGTAGCGGTTGATCAGGCAGGCATCCGGGGAAAAGTCCGGGAAGCCGGCCTCTGTGGCCGCCCGTGTGGCGAACTCATGCAGGGCGTCGGGCATCGTCGGCCAAGGCTGCTGACTGCGTGGGTCGAGCGGGGTGTAACGGTAGCCGGCGCTGTCAGTGGTCCAGCCCAGCGCGCCGCAACTGCTCAACGCGGCTGACATGGTAAAGCCGCCGGGTGTGACCATTTGCCGGAACGGCGATTGGGCCAGCACCCGCCGCAGCTCAGGCAGAAGGCGATCAATCCAGGGCAGGGCGTAGCCGCGCAGTACGTAGGACTCTTCGCCAATTTGTTCGCGACCAGGGGGTTGCTGCAGCGCAGCGTCGGCGAACAAATCGGCAGTCGGGCCGTGCATGGCTTACAGCGCCTTGCTCACATTGATGTCTGTGATTTCGTCGCTGGCATCGTGAATTTTCGCCAGGGCTTGCCTGGCTTCTTCCACGCTGTTGCTCTGCAATTGCGCGAACTCAAAGCGGCGTACGCCGTTGAGCTTGTACTTGATGACGTATTTGATCGTGGTGGTCACAGCTTTTTTCCTGTCGGTGTCCGGATCAGCTCAATTTGCTGCTGGTGCGACGGACGATGCGAATCTTGTGGGACAGCGCGGGCTTGCGGGTAACGCTGATGGCGCGGCGGGTGACCACGTCCAGGGTAATGTTCCAGAAACCTGTGCTGGGCGCAGTGATTTTGGCCGGGAACTGGTCGAACGCGCCACCGTGATAGGTGTGGCGGCCGCCGTTCTTGAAGCTGCGAAAATTTGCATCGCTCATCAGACGAATATTGCAGGTCTGCGAGCATTCGATGACGACGATGTCTCCCTCGTTGAGGTGCTCGCGCTGGTGGATGAATTTCATGGGGTGTCTCCAGAAGGGCTTTTTCTGAAAAATCAGAATGATACGTAGGTTAAGATAGAGTTTATCAGCCCTAGCGCGATTATTATCGGGCCGTCGTCGACGACTTCGACAATTAAAAACAGTTATTTACCCAGTTTTAAGAGATAAATCCTACATTGCTGGGAGAAAATTACTGTCTGCGCTGTCGTAGGATCTTTATCGGAGGTTTAAGTATGAAGTGGAGTGTGTTGGTTCTGGCCTTGGCGTTGGGCGGCTGTGCGTCGGTTGCAGATATCAAGCAGACCCCGCCCACCTTGGTGGTGATCTCAGGGAAAAAGCCAACGGAATACACCGCGTGCCTGGTACGCAAATTGGCTGCGACTCGGCGTCCATCGCAGATCGAGCCCCACAAGGACGGAGTTCAGGTGATTGTGCCGCAAAAATTCTCGTCTGACCCGTCGGCGATTATTGATGTTGAAGAACGCTCCAGTGGCAGCAGCATCAAGCTCTATGAAAGCATGTCCAACGTGCCGATCCGCCCCGGTGATGTGAAGAAAGCGGCGGAGGATTGCATTTCCGGTTGAGCCTCACGGTTCACCTCCCGCACTAGAATCCGATGAAAAAGCCTGACCCTGCCTGCGCAGCGTCAGGCTTTTTTTTGCCGGCGAGGCATTCGTGTAAAATGCAAAATGCCGCGCAAACCTCTGGCTTGCGCGGCATCTGCCTTTATCTGGAATGTACCCATGAAACGTGAAGTTGCCAAAACCCGCTATGCCGAGGGTCAGATTTCGGCCACCCATGTGATCCAGAACCCCGCCGACTTGGGCGAGTGGATTGTATTTTTCAAGAAGAGCGGTGGCCGCAGCTACTTTCTGGTGGATGAGCAGGATGAGGTCGAGTCATTTCCACAGCTGGACGACTTGATTGAAATCCTGCGCGGCCTGGGCATCAAGTTCGCTGAAATTCATCTGTAGCCAGCGAGCTTACTTGCACACCACCACGACGTTGCGGCCCTTGAAGTTGCCCACGTCTTTACCCAAGGTTTTGTCGTCTTCCTTCAGCGACGGCGTGCCTTCGGTGCCCACGATGCGGTAACCGGTGCCCGCGCACGAGGCGTCGGCTTTTTCGTAGCAACTGGCCCAGGAATTGGCTTCGCCGGAGCAATCAATGGTCAGGCCTTGTTCGCCGTTTTTCAGCAGGGTGTCGGAAGTGGTGGTGCAACCGGCCAGCGCCAGTACCGCAGTCAGTGCCAGGATTTTGTTCATAATAAGGTCGTCGTCGAGGGTGTTGGAGGGACGCTGACACTGTCGTGGGGCGTTGGCGGCAGATTATAGCGAACTGCCACCTATGTAGTCTCGCAAATAAATGCGCTGATCGGCTTATGCCTGTGCGGACCTTACGGCACACCCATCACCAGCACACCGCTGCCGCTGATAGCCCCGGCGGCCGGCAGGGAGTTGGCGCGTCGAACCAGCGAAAACGTCACATCGTCGCCGCCCGCACTGTTGGTGATCTGGGTCAGGAACGAGCGGTTGACCTGAACAGCCGCACCCGACCTGACAAGGGCCGTGCCCACGTTCGGATTGGTCATCACCAGCAGGCGCTGGTCGAACGACGACGGGTTGCCTTTATAAGTGATGGTTATGGATGTGGTGATGCCACCCTGCGGGCAGGAGTAGGTGAGTCTCCGATTGCTGGTGATGGGCGTGGTTAGCGGGTCGGTGCCTATTTGCCTCTGATGTACGGTGCCGAAGTTGATCTCGATCGGGTAGTTATTGTTGATCGTGCAGGTGGATGGCGAGACGGTGAAATTATTGTTGGCGGTATAGGTGACGGTGAGTTGTGCCGAACCACTCCCGGTGTTGTTGGTCTGGACCATACGCAAGACCCCGAGATTGTCCCCCACACGAATATCGATAGGACTTCCGGGACTGTTACGCATAAGGATGTAAGGCGTTATATCGATCGGATAGGTCGTCGCATTGTCAGGCATGGTGGCTGACCTGATGCCAATCGGAACAGGGGTGTTCCTGAATACGCCGTTTATTCGTAAGCCAGTACCTTCCTGATAAAATTTAGGGCCTGGCGTCCAGGGTGATCCGTTACCCGTGGCCCAATAATCCACTCCGGCGGAAGGGGTCTGCGGGCCGATGGTGTATCGACACTCCAGCCTTGCCCCCTCGAGCAGGATACGGTTTTGAGCAGTGTCCAGTCGCACGTTCACGGGGACTTGCAGATTGATGGTTCCCCCTCCGCCGACACTGATCCATCCACCCCCATTTACGCGGCAATCAACCGCTTTGGCCGTCGTGGCAACGCCCGTCAGGATGAGAAGTGCAGTCGTTCTGTAGAGTCGTTTCATGTTGATCTCTCGTTACCGCTCTGCCCAGCCACCGCAGGCGTGGACAGTTTCGAATTCGTGCGCGTTTCACGGCACGCCCATCACCAGTACGCCGCTGCCGCTGACGGCACCGGCAGCAGGAAGTGACCCCGCTCTGCGAGCGAGGGTAAAGGTCACGTCATCGCCTCCAACGCTGTTGGTTATCTGGGTGCGGAATGAACTGCCGACTTGAACCGCTGCCCCGCCTCGCACGAGCGCGGTACCGACGTCCGGATTGGTCATGCTCAAAAGGCGAGGATCAAACGACGACGGGATGCCTTTGTAGGTGATCGTAATCGGTGTGGTAATTCCGCCTTGCGGGCAGGAGTAGGTCAGTCTGCGGTCGCTGCGCATCGGCGTCGTCAGCGGGTCAGTGCCGATTGCCCGTTGGTGGACGGTGCCGAAATTGACTTCAATCGGGCTATTGTTGTTGATCGTGCACGTCGATGGCGCGACGGTGAAATTGTTGTTGGCCTTATAGGTGACGGTGAGTCGCGGTTGGGTAGGGTCGTAATTGTTGGAACTGGTGAGACGCAGCAGGCCCAAATTATCGCCCACTCGAACATCGATTGGATTAGACGGATCATTGCGCATCAGAATGTAGGGCGTGACATTGACCGGGTAAAACGCCGCGTTGTTGGGAATGGTGACGATGCGTATACCCGCCGGAACAGGGCTGTTATAGAACGATCCATTCAGGCGTAAACCGGTCCTTTCACCGCCGAATTTGGGGCCGGGCGTCCAGGCCGTGCCGGCTGAACTTCCTGTCGACCAGTAATCCTCCCGCCACGAAGGGCCGCCATCGGGGGTGTAGCGGCATTCCAGCCGTGCGCCTTCCAGTGTGATGCGGGTTCCATCGGCGCTCAGGGTGACGGTGACGGGAACAACCAGGTCAGGATTGCCATTTTGCCAGGGGCCACCGTTGACGCGACAATCGACAGCCAGTGCAGTCGGACTAACGCCACTCAACACGAGAAGCCCCATGGCTCCATAGAGTCGTTTCATTTTGATCTCTCGCTGCTGTTCTTCCCGGGCACGGTTCGACGAACACTCGACCGTGCCCAGGGGGAGATTTAACGGTTGTTTGACGCTGCTACGGATAGTCGAGCGTAAATGTGGAGGTCACTGTGAAGCGGCCATACCCGATGGTTTGATCCCTGATCGCGTCCGGCTCACCCTTCACGTAGGCCTTGAGCTCGATGACGTTGCTGCCAATACTCAGCACCTGTTCGTCGCTGACGGCATTGAGGGGCAAGGGCTTGTCGCTCGGCGTTTCCAGGCCAAGCCCAATACCGGAAGCACCGCTTCCTCCGTCCAGTGCGAACAACCCTGGCAGCGCGGCGTTTTCTGCTCCGCCGAACTGAATGGTGACCGAGTTGCCGATCGTGGTATCGCAGTTCTCAAGATGCAGCTTGAAGCCTCTGCCCTGTGAGCGCGTGTTGATGTAGAGGTGCTTGCTTGTCACGTCCCACAGTTCCAGAGTGATCGCTTCGTCGCCGGGGCGAATGGTGCAGGCTTCCTCAACCAGGTTGCCCTTCAATCTCAGGTTGTCAGCCGCCTGCGCGTTGGCAAGCATGCCGAACCCGAGCAGTAGTGCCAGGCCGGCACGTGGCCAGGCTTGTTGATCCCTTGCATGTCGCATAGCGTTGACTCCTACTCGTATTCAGCCAGGAGCGTGGCCACCGCAGAAAACCTTGCGGGGGCGAGTACCGCGCCGGGCTGTTTGACCGGTACCACTTCCAGCGTCGGCGGTAACGACAGGCTGATGTCCAGCGGCGTGTTGAGTTGAAACGGCAGGTTGTTCTGGAACAGCCGGATACCCAATTCGGGCACGCTGGTCTGCACCGCCGAGTCATCAAATGCCGTCGGCGTACCGTTAATGCTCAACTTCAATTCCCACGGCAGCGTGGCGGGGCCACAGCTGATGGTGTAACCCACACCTCTGCGGTATTTCACCCCGTCGACGCGCTTGACGCCCACATCTCCAAAGTCCACTTCGATGGTGTTTCCTGCATCAATCGTGCAGGGCGGCGGCTCATTCAGTGTTCCACTGAACGTCAGGTTGGCCGACGCTGCGCAGCACAGGCCGAGGGAACACAAGGCGAGCGAGGTTCGCCGTTGCCAGCAGGTCATGAGTTATTCCCCTTCATTGGTAATCGACCAACAGGGTCGCAGTCGCATCAAAGGCCCCTCCGGTCAATGTGCTGCCCGGGCGTTTGACGGGCACCGCCTGCACCACCGGAAAGTCCGGATAGGTAAAATTCACGGCGCGGTTCAGCGGCCAGTCAGCGCCGTTGACGAACAGCTTTACGCCAAGGTCCGCCTTGCGCGTCATGAGCACCGCACTGTCAAACGCAGCACCGGCACCCCTGAGTTCCAGCGTCAGCGCGTTGCTGAAAGGCGCGTCGCACGTGACGGTGTAGGGCACATCCCGACGGTAATTGACCCCGTCAACCCGTGACGTCAGCAGGTCGTTACCGAAGGGCACATTGAGCGTGCTGCCGCTGTTAATCACACACGGCGGAGGCGCGATGATCACTGCGCGAATGGTCAGGCCGGTCTCGGCCTGCACCCCCTGGCCGAGCGTGCATAACACGCTGATACCGATAAGAATGGTTGACTTAGCCATCGTTGCGCCCCTAGTCATAATTGAGCCTGAAATCCACCACGGCCCGGTACGCGCCGCTGCTCAGCGGCGCGGAAGTGCGCGTGGGCTGGACCGTCCAGACCTGTGTGTTGCTGGCCAACGGCAAAAACAGCGGTTCGCCCCTGGCGCCCAAGTTGACATCGCGCCCCAGGGCGTCGGTCAGGTGCAGGCCCATTCCGGTGATGCCTTGCACCTTGACCAGCCGTGGATCATCGGCATCGGCGGGGGCCATAAAGGCCACCGACAGCACGGGCTGAAACGCGCTCCATGTCAGGTTTCCGGTGCGTTCGCTGCGGATGCTGCCGGCGGTGCGCTGGCAATCGGCAAAACGCAGTTCGAAGGCAATCGCCTTGGCCTTGTCGCCAGGGCGTTGCAGCTGGCTGGTCGATACGGCGCCGAGGTCAATGGTTTGATGCAGCGAGGTCATTTCCAGGCTGCAGGGAGGCTCATGCATCGAACCGGAAATATTCAGCATCCCGTTCATGCCTTCGACGTCCTCGGCCAGCGCCTGCCCGGCGAAGGCCAGCAACAGGCTTCCCACGGCCTTTACAGTCGGTGAATTCATGCGGTTCTCCGGCAGCGCGCGCTAGTCATTGGGCGTCGAGCCTTGGGCGTTCACCTTGCAGGTGTTGCCACTGCAGGTGAAGGCCAGCACCGGACGTCCGCCGTAGTCATTCACGTAAGCCAGGTACGGGCTGGTGCCCAGCACTTGGGCGGTCGGGCCAAGGGTCAGCGTGCCTTTGGGTGGAACCATCACCGGCTCAAAGCCCGCCACGGTTTTGCCGTCCTTGGTGCTGCGTGCGTCTACCAGGGTCACGTAGTAGGGCGTGGGGTTGTTCACCTGATAACGCTCGCCGTCGCGGGTGAGGGTCAGCTTTTCCTGCCAGGGGTTAGACAAATCCTGCTGGCTTGGCCGGATGGCGTGTGGTCGGTAGAACAACTTGATGCGGGTCTGTAGCGCAATTTGCAGTGTGTTGGCTTTGTCGCTGCGCGGCGGGATTTCGCGCAAGTTGAAGTAGTAGACCGTCTCGCGGTCCTGCGGCAGCGACTTGGCCGCAGGCAGCGCCTGAACCTTCACCTGGCTTTGTTTGCCCGGCTCCACGCGCTGCACCGGCGGCAGTACGATCAGGGGCGTGGCAATCTTTTTCCCGGCCTCATCCTCAATCCAGCCCTGAGCCAGGTAGGGCAATTGGGTGTTGTTGTTGGTGATGTTCACGCTGGTGGCGTCTTTGCCGCCATCGAAAATCACGCGGGTACGGTCCAGGCCGATGGCGGCGTTGGCGCTGTGGCTTACGCCCAGCGCCAACAGGGCGAGGGCAGGGAGCGTGATGGGTTTATTCGGTGTCATGAGGAAGTTTTCTCCGTATCGGTGCGCGTCCCGGTCAGTGCTGCTGGCTCGGGCGAGGTTTTTTCCATGGCTACCATTCGGCAACCCAGGTGCAAGGCATCGGTCAGGCCGTCCGCCGGTAAAACCACTGGAAGGGTGAGGGTGCAGCGCGCAGTTCCGCCCCAACTGACGACCATTTCTTCGCCGGCCTGAATGCCGCTCAGGTAAACGCTGCCGCCGTCATTCACAATGCCTGTGTCCTGTTGCTTGGCATTCCTTACGGTCGCGCCGAAAGGGGGTGAGGTGCCATCCGGCAGGCGAAGCACAGCCATGGCTTTCTCACCGGCGATCACTTGCAGGGTGCGATAACCGATTGCGCCTTCGGTGAGGGTCAGTTGGGTGACGGATTGAGTGGCTTCGACATTGCCCGGCAAGTTCTCCAGGTCGACACTGGCCGCCGTACGCTGGTAGCTGCCGATGTCGGAAATGACCGCTTTGCCGAACGCGTTACTGCGGGTCGGCGTGCCGTAGCCGCGTACTGGCACATCGGGCACACCGCCGGTGTCGACCATCAAGCGTGTGCCGCCGGTGCTGTTGGTGCGGTGCAGTGCAGCGCCGTAAGGCGTCAGCGTGCCACCGCCGCGTGCAGACACAGTCAGGCTGGTGTAACTGCCTTCTTGCCGACTGGCGGCCAGATCGAAGTCAGCCCGGTCACCGATATGGCTCAAATAACCGCTGGCCGCTTTGTCACTCGCGCTGAGTTGGTAACTGTTGCGCTCATCCAGGCGATCGCTGTAGCGCGTCGACAGGCTGCTACTGCCTGCGGCCCTGTTTGCATCCATCGACAGGGTGCCGCTTGGCCCCAATGGCAGACTGACCGTCAGCGCTACGCCGTTATCCTTATAGTTATAATCGTGGGTGCGATGCACATTCAGGGATAAGCTCATGTTTTTGATTGTCCCGACATTAAAGTAGCGTGACACCGACACATTCCAGCGCTGCGTAGGCGGCCGCTCCCAATAGGTTTGTTTGTTGTAACTTGCGTAGACGGTGGCGCCTAAATCACGAAACTGTTTATTGACCGTTGCGGTATACAGCGCCTTGCTCCCGCCAATAGGTTTCCAGTCGCCAATTAATTCGTCGTATTTGTCGCGCCCGGCAAGTTCCCCATTTCTGCCGTAATGCCGCGCGTCCAGGTATTCACTCATGCTCAAGTAATTCTTTTCGGAAAACCGGTAACCGGCGAACGTGATCTGGCTGTCGTATTGTTCAAAGTTCTTCGAATATTGAAGGCGGTATGATTTACCCGAGAGTTTCTCGTCCCACACGGTTGCGCTGGACTGAGTTGCATCCAGCGACACGGCGCCAAACATCAACAGGTCACGGCCCACGCCTAACGACAAGGCGCGGTAGTTGTTATCCGTTATGGCGCCGCCATACAGCGACCAACCATTACTGACGCCCCAGGAAAACTCGCCGGTGCCGAACACGTCACCGTCTGCGCCGTATTGAAGATTGGACGGTCGTCCCGTGGCCAGTTTGTAACGCACGTGGCCAGGGCGGGTCAGGTAAGGCACGCCCGCCGTATCGATCTTGAAGCTGTGGACCGAACCGTCCTGTTCTTCTACCCGTACATCCAGCCTGCCGGTGACTGCGTCATTGAGGTCCTGGATCCGGAAAGGCCCGGCCGCGACCAGCGTTTCATAGAGCACACGCCCTTGCTGGCTGATGATGACCCTGGCATTGGTCTTGGCGACGCCGACCACCTCAGGTGCGTAACCGCGCAAGTTGGGTGGCAGCTGGGTTTCGTCGGACTTAAGGGCGGCGCCGGTAAAACGGAAGCTGTCGAACAGGTCTGAATACAGGTAATCCTCGCCCACAATCAGGCGCGCCTTCAGCGCCGGAATGGCCCGATAGGCGTAGTAACGACTCCACTCCAGCTCATGTTTCCTGGCGGTTGCCTCGCGGTCTTTGTCGACACGCCCCTGCCAGTCGGCCCTGAGACGCCAAGCGCCGGCATTCGCGCCCAGTGTGCCGTTACCACTGAAGTTGGTGCGGGTACCGTTATCCCGTTGATGGCTCGACTGCGCCGTCATGTTGTAGTCAACCAACAGCCCCGGCACGCCTTCGTCCCAGCGCGAGGGCGGGTCCCAATTGATGGCGCTGTATTCGAGATAGGCTTGGGGCAAACTGATGTTGAGCGTGGATGTGGCCAAATCGCCACTGACCTCCATGCCCGGCAAACCCTGAATGTCCAGGCATTCGCCGGCTTTCCACCAGCTGAGTTCGGCAGCATTTGATTCTTTGAGTCCCAACTGATCCACAAGCGCTTGCGACACACAGGCCTGGCTGCCTTTGGGATCATTGTCGGGCGGATAAAACGCCACTGACTGTTCAGAAATTGGCTGGTTGTTTATCTGCACCACCATTGAATAGGTGCCGGGCAGAATGAACCCGCTGCGGGCAAACCGAGACAAGTCGATATTGCTGCGGTCATTGAGATCCAGGACGTCGGTATTGAACTCGATATCCCCGGCACCCAATGCGGTTCCCGCAACCGACATCAACCCGCCAATCAGGTGTGGGCGCAGCGTATTTTTGATCTTCGACGCATTCAACATGGAAACAACCCATTACTGTTCAAAAGTATTCCAACTTGAACCGCACTGCGGCGCGGTGGGCGCCAGGTAGCAGCGGCAGACCGTTGCCGATCAGGCGAAGCGTGTAGTGCAGTGTCATGTCGCCTTCGGCCAAGGGGCGTAAAGCCATCGGCTCACCCGGAACACTCTCTTCACCGGCCGAATCCCAGATATGAAACGCGGCACCCTGTGAGTCGCCAAAGGCGGCAAAGGAGCGGCCTTCCCGGTCGCTGGAACCGTCAAACGTGACTCGCAGGTGTTGCCAATCCGGCAGGCTTGCACCCGGGCGCAACGGGTCGGGGCGGCTCAACGAGCAATTGACCAGGCGCAGCTGGAAGGGGTGTGGCTCGCCCATCGTGTTGCGCAACAGCCGGCCAATGGGTTCGGGATTCATCTCGATGGACTGGTCAACGCTGCCCAGTTCCAGGCCACACGCTGAGTCAACGATCTCTCCACCCAGCGTCACCAGCCCATCGCCCTGGGAGGGCGTTTGCGCAAGGGCGCAGGGGCTGAGACCTATCGTGAATGCAGAGGTGATAGCGATACGCAGGAATGTGTTCACCTTTATCTCCCGTCAGCTTTCCCCCGCCACCCAAAGAGCGGCGGGGGAAACACTTACTGATAAGCCAGGGTGAAGTTGGTGACCGCGCTGAAATCGCCCGGGATGATCGGGTCGGTGGCTGCGCCTTGTACGTAGGCGCCGAATTCCAGGGTGTTGTCACCGGCGACGATGGCCTGCGGGGTGGTAGGGACACCCAGCTCAATGGCTTTGCTGCCATGGGTCATCATGATCCCGATACCGCCGGCACCGCCGATGGTGCCGATTGCACCGGGAACAACCGACGATGGCGCCGCGGTGAAAGTGGTGGTGACTGTGTTGTCGGTAAGGCCTGTCAGGTCGCAGCCTTCCAGTTCAATCAGCACGCGGCGCGCTTCTGATTTGCCGCCGGTTTGCAGTTGATGCTTGGCAATCGCCCCCAGGTTAACCGTTTGATCCACCGAGTCGGGTTTGATAGAGCAGGCACCTGAGTGAACCGACCCCAGAAACGTAACCGTTCCATCCGCCGCTTGAGCAACGGACATCGAACCTGCTAACAGCCCGAGAGACAACAGCACAGTTTTCATTTCAGTTTTCATTTGCAAGAACCCATCTAGGAGTAAAAGTTATAAATACCCGGCGCATTTCGGCGCAGGGCGCATCAGGCACGCATTCACGGCCAGCGCCATTCAGCATTTATGAGTGGTCAGTCGATGCCGCGAACTCAGCCTTTTGGTGAACGGCAATGCAGCCTGAAAAAACATGTGCTTTTCCAATTAGTTGCATTGCTATTCGGCATAAGTTCGAAGCCAGGCAATTGTCCGGTCTAAACATGAAAAAGTAAGTCGCCGGATTCGCACAGGTGCGTAGCCTGGGGTTGCTGATTGATATAAGAAGATTATGGCAATTTGCCAAAACTTGAAAAGTGGCTGTAAGAAATGAACTACACGGGGTTTTATGGGAGGGGCTTAGTTGTTGTAATGTCTGTCAGAATAAGATGACAGTCGCCTGAAAACAATGAAGTTTGTGTTTAAACGACGCGCACAAAAAAGCCCCGATTAACGGGGCTCTTTGCGCGGCGGCCTTGAGGCTTATTTGCCCTTTGGGCGTTTGCTTGAGGCGTGGCCTGCTTCATCCACAAATACTTCGGCCACCGCACACGCTTCACGTTCGGTCGCGAATGCCCCGGCGACGCTGTCTCCGTGGAAGTTGATCAAGTGCCAGCCGTCCGCTCGCTGGGTGATCAGGTAGCCGTTTACGCCTTTTGGTTCTGACATCTATCAATCTCGTGGTCTGGTTCAAGCGGGCCATGATAACGCCAAACGCCGCCTTGAGGCGCAAGTTGTTGCAGGTCAGTGCCCTGCACTGAAAAGCGTGCTAAAACGGTCGCAGCCCTTTTAAACAGACAGGCGAGGGCAATTGACTGGCACCGTTGGTGAGGCTGTTCGCAAAACCTTCGGAACTTACGCCGGGATTTTTTCTCTATGTTGACATCGCAACGCCAGCAGGACCCATTGTAAGGTGACTGCGGCCTCATTAGACTGCGCCGAATTCCGTACGCACAGCCCTTTGTAAGGACTCATATGATCAAGAAATGCTTGTTCCCAGCAGCCGGTTACGGCACTCGCTTCCTGCCAGCGACCAAAGCCATGCCCAAAGAGATGCTGCCGGTGGTGAACAAGCCACTGATTCAGTACGGCGTCGAAGAGGCACTGGATGCCGGCTTGAATGAAATCTCCATCGTCACTGGCCGTGGCAAACGCGCACTGGAAGACCACTTCGACATCAGCTACGAGCTGGAAAACCAGATCAAGGGCACCGACAAGGAAAAGTACCTTGTGGGCATCCGTCGCCTGATCGACGAGTGCAGCTTTTCGTACACGCGCCAAACTGAAATGAAAGGCCTGGGTCACGCGATCCTCAGCGGCCGCCCTCTGATCGGTAACGAGGCGTTCGCCGTCGTCCTGGCCGATGACTTGTGCGTTAACCTCGATGGCGAGGGCGTATTGGCCCAGATGGTCAAGCTGCACAAGCACTATGGCTGCTCGATCGTTGCCATCCAGGAAGTTGATCCAAGCGAAACCCAGAAATACGGCGTTATTGCCGGTGAAGAAATCAAGCCAGGCCTGTTCCGTGTCACTGACATGGTTGAAAAGCCGAAGCCGGAAGATGCACCGTCGAACCTGGCAATCATTGGCCGTTACATCCTGACGCCGGACATCTTCGAAAAAATCGAAGCGACAGAGCCGGGCAAAGGCGGTGAAATCCAGATCACCGACGCGCTGATGAAGCAGGCTGCCGAAGGCAACGTGCTGGCGTACAAGTTCAAAGGCACTCGCTTCGACTGCGGCGGCGCTGAAGGCTATATCGAAGCCACCAACTTCTGCTTCGAGCACTTCTACAAGAAAGGCAGCTAAAGCGCTGAGTTGTTTTCAGCCTGTCGGGTAGCGCACTGTTGCCAGTGTGGGACCTGACCAGCAAAAAATGCTCCGTATCGAAAGGTACGGAGCATTTTTCGTTATAGGTGTTCTGGAAATGGGCTAGTTGTGGCGAGGGAGCTTGCTCCCGCTGGGCCGCGCAGCGGCCCCAAAGATGGGACTGCTGCGCAGTCCAGCGGGAGCAAGCTCCCTCGCCACAGGTGCGGTGCCTGCCTTTAACTGACCTGCATTAGTCAGTCTGTGTGGCTTTTTCGTTTTTCAGCCCCATGTAAGTCGGTATGCTGATGTTCTGCCGAGGAGAGTGAAATGGCCTACGATTTTGACCTGTATGTAATTGGCGCCGGTTCCGGCGGTGTTCGCGCGGCGCGCTTTGCCGCAGGCTTTGGCGCCAAAGTTGCGGTTGCAGAAAGCCGCTACCTGGGCGGCACCTGCGTAAACGTTGGATGCGTGCCGAAAAAACTGTTGGTCTACGGCGCGCATTTCGCCGAAGACTTCGAGCAAGCCAGCGGTTTTGGCTGGTCACTGGGCGAGGTGAACTTTGATTGGGCGACGCTGATCGCCAACAAGGACCGCGAAATCAACCGCCTCAATGGCATCTACCGCAACCTGCTGGTCAACAGCGGCGTGACCCTGCACGAAGGGCATGCGCGCTTGGTGGACCCGCATCAGGTAGAAATCAATGGCGAGCGTTTTACCGCCAAGCACATCCTGATCGCTACCGGTGGCTGGCCACAGATTCCCGACATCCCGGGCCGCGAGCACGCGATAGGCTCCAACGAGGCCTTCTTCCTCAAAGAGCTGCCCAAACGCGTGCTGGTGGTGGGCGGTGGTTACATTGCGGTTGAATTTGCGGGCATCTTCCATGGCTTGGGCGCGCACACCTCGCTGCTGTATCGCGGCGACCTGTTCCTGCGCGGTTTTGATGGTTCGGTGCGCACTCATTTGAAGGAAGAGCTGACCAAGCGTGGCCTCGACCTGCAATTTAATGCCGATATCGAACGCATCGACAAACAAGCCGACGGCAGCCTCAAGGCCACGCTGAAGGATGGCCGCGTGCTCGAAGCCGATTGCGTGTTCTACGCTACGGGCCGCCGCCCGATGCTGGACAACCTCGGGCTGGAAAACACCGGCGTCAAGCTCGATGAGCGTGGCTTCGTTGAAGTGGATGACCTGTACCAGACCGCCGAGGCGTCGATCCTGGCTATTGGTGATGTGATCGGCCGCGTGCAGTTGACGCCGGTCGCCCTGGCTGAAGGCATGTCCGTGGCACGTCGTCTGTTCAAGCCGGAACAGTATCGTCCGGTGGATTACGCGATGATCCCGACGGCGGTGTTCAGCTTGCCGAACATCGGCACGGTTGGCCTTACGGAGGAAGAGGCGAAGAAGAACGGCCACAAGGTTCAGGTCTTCGAAAGCCGCTTCCGCCCGATGAAGCTGACCCTGACCGACTGCCAGGAAAAAACCCTGATGAAACTGGTGGTCGACGCCGACACCGACAAAGTCTTGGGTTGCCACATGGTCGGCCCGGACGCCGGCGAGATCGTGCAAGGCCTGGCGATCGCGCTCAAGGCGGGCGCGACCAAGCAGCATTTCGACGAAACCATCGGCGTGCACCCTACGGCGGCGGAAGAGTTCGTCACCATGCGCACGCCTAAGGCCGACTGATCAGGTGGCAGGTTTTGCGTCTGGCGCCGTTGCAACGACGGCGGCGAGGCGCAATGCCTCGATACTCGCCTGGGCTTTGATCAGGTCCAGCTCCAGCGCCTTGTTGTCCTGTTGCTGGGCGGTGAGCGCGTCCTGCCGCGCCTGGTTTTCCTGCACGGCAACGCGCAAGCGCTCCTGGAGCAGGGCGCGTTCGCTGTCGACCTGACTGACCTGCTCGCTCAATTTGAGCTGTTGTGCCTGGTCCTTGCGGGTCTGTTCCTGTGCCGCCTGCAATTCTTTCGCCGTCACGCGGTGTTCAATCAGCAGTCTTTCATTGTCGCGGTGCAACTGAGTGATTTCATCCTGGCGCACCATCGCGCTTTGCTGGGCCTGGCGCAATTCCGCCTGAACCTGCTGCAACTGACCTTCGTGGCGCCGTTGTTCTTGCTCGCGCTGCTCCTTGACCGCATTGCGGTAATGCTCAAGCGCATCCCGAGCGTGCAGGTGCTTGTCTTCGAGCGAGCGAATCTGCTCGTCCTTATCGTTGATTCTTAATTCGTAATCACTGCATGCCTGGCTCAGCCCGGCGTTACGGGTTTGCTCGGTCTGCAGGCTGGTGCTGGCGGTCTGCAAGGCGGCGCTTTCTTCCGCCAGTGCCGCCGCTTGAATATCAAACTGCTGCTTGAGTTGAGCGTGCGCGGCTTCCAGCGTCTCTATCTGGGCGAGCAGGGTGGCTTTGTGTTTCTCAAACTGCGCCAGCGCCAGGTCGATGGGCTCTTGGGCTTTCTCTTTCAAACGCTGAGCCAGCCGTGCCACCAGCTCGCCGAGCTCGTCGTCGATGGGCGCTTCGGTGATGGTGACGCGGGTTTCGCTTTCTTCCAGCTCCTTCAAATAACGATGAATCGTGGTTTTCGAGCCGGTATTGCCCATCTCGATGCGTACTGCATCGATGCTCGGGTTTTCGCCACGGGCCAGGATCGCCAGGCGTGCCGTTTGAACCACTGCTTTGTTTATGCCGCCGCGCGCCATGAGGTCTCCGTCGATTTTGTACTGTGGTACGTAGTATGTAGATACATACTGTAACACGAATAAAAATCCGTTTAAATTCATGATTTAACAGATGGGATATTGGCGTATTATCCCGCATCAGGAGCTTTTTACGCTCGCAAACACGCCGTAGCAGTACGAATGGGGCTTTCATGAGCGACCTGGACCGTTATCTAAACGCCGCCACCCGCGATAACACGCGGCGCAGCTACCGCGCGGCCATCGAGCATTTCGAAGTGAGCTGGGGCGGGTTCCTGCCAGCGACCAGCGACAGCGTGGCGCGCTACTTGGTGGCGCACGCCGGCGTGTTGGCAGTGAACACCTTGAAACTGCGGCTCTCGGCGTTAGCGCAGTGGCACACCAGCCAAGGCTTTCCGGACCCGACGAAAGCCCCCGTGGTGCGCAAAGTGCTCAAGGGCATTCGTGCCGTGCACCCGGCGCGGGAGAAACAAGCCGAGCCCTTGCAGCTCCAGCATCTGGAACAGGTGGTGGCGTCTCTGCAAAGTGAAGCCCAGGCGGCGACTGCTGCACAGGATCAGCCGCGCTTGCTGCGCGCCCGGCGCGACACGGCGCTGATCCTGCTCGGCTTCTGGCGGGGTTTTCGCAGCGATGAATTGTGCCGCCTGGAGATTCAACACGTGCAAGCCGTGCCGGGCGCTGGCATCAGCCTGTACCTGCCGCGCAGTAAAAGCGACCGCGACAACCTCGGTAAAACCTACCAAACCCCGGCGCTGCTGCGCCTTTGCCCGGTGCAGGCCTACAGTGAATGGCTCAGTGCTTCGGCGCTGGTGCGCGGCCCGGTGTTCAGGGGCATTGACCGCTGGGGCAACCTGAGCGAGGAGGGGTTGCACGCCAACAGTGTGATCCCGTTACTGCGCCAGGCCCTTGAGCGCGCGGGCATTCCGGCCGACCTTTACACCAGCCACTCCCTGCGCCGTGGCTTCGCGACATGGGCACACCGCAGCGGCTGGGATTTGAAGTCGCTGATGAGTTACGTCGGCTGGAGCGACATGAAATCCGCCATGCGCTATGTTGAAGCGACGCCCTTTCTCGGCATGACCTTGGCCACCCAGCCGCTCATGTGAAGTTTCTTCTATTAATACAGCTACCTGATAGGGAAAACCAATCGTCAGCATCAGGTTTGCCAATGAGCCATCGACGGAAAGAGTCGGTAGGATTCATCTCATCAACTTCTTAACCCTGACGGAGAGTCAACGATGCCTATCATCAACAGCCAAGTAAAACCGTTCAAAGCTACCGCGTACAAAAACGGCAACTTCGTAGACGTGTCGGACGCTGACCTGAAAGGCAAATGGTCCGTTGTGTTCTTCTACCCAGCCGACTTCACCTTCGTTTGCCCAACCGAGCTGGAAGACCTGGCCGACAACTACGAAGAATTCAAAAAGCTGGGCGTCGAAATCTACAGCGTTTCCACTGACACCCACTTTGCTCACGCTGCCTGGCACAACACTTCGCCAGCCATCGGCAAAATCCAGTACACCATGATCGGCGACCCAACCCTGACCATCTCCCGCAACTTCGACGTACTGATCGAAGAAGCTGGCCTGGCAGACCGCGGCACCTTCGTGATCAACCCGGAAGGCCAGATCAAAATCGTTGAGCTGAACGACGGCGGTGTTGGCCGTGACGCTTCCGAGCTGCTGCGCAAAATCAAGGCTGCTCAGTACGTCGCTGCTCACCCAGGCGAAGTGTGCCCAGCCAAGTGGAAAGAAGGCGAGGCCACTCTGGCTCCGTCCCTGGACCTGGTCGGCAAGATCTAAGTCTGTGAAGCCTCAAGGGCGGGTATCCGCACTTAAGTAAGCTGCAACCGCCCTCGAAACGCCCGGGCGAGATTCGCTCGGGCGTTTTTTTGTCTGCAATAAACCGAATTAACAGGAAATCGCCCGTATGTTGGACGCCAATCTTAAAGCTCAGTTGAAGTCATACCTGGAACGGGTCACCCAGCCGATCGAGATCGTCGCCTCCCTCGACGACGGCGCGAAATCCCAGGAAATGCTCGCTCTTTTGCAGGATGTTGTCAGCCTCACCACGCTGATCACCCTGCACACCGATGGCGATGATGCGCGCAAGCCGTCGTTCTCCATCAACCGCCCGGGTGCCGATATCAGCCTGCGTTTTGCCGGCATCCCAATGGGCCATGAATTTACTTCGCTGGTGTTGGCCTTGCTGCAAGTCGGTGGCCACCCGTCGAAAGCCAGTGTCGAAGTGCTTGAACAGATTCGCGCCCTGAAAGGCGAGTTCAGCTTTGAGACGTACTTCTCGCTGTCTTGCCAGAACTGCCCGGACGTGGTCCAGGCGCTGAACCTGATGGCTGTGTTGAACCCGAACATCCGCCACGTCGCCATCGACGGCGCGCTGTTCCAGGCTGAAGTCGATGAGCGCCAGATCATGGCGGTACCGAGCGTTTACCTGAACGGCGTGAACTTCGGCCAGGGCCGCATGGGCCTGGAAGAAATCCTCGCCAAACTCGACACCAGCGGCATCGAAAAAGCCGCCGAAAAAATCAGTGCCAAAGACGCCTTTGACGTGCTGGTGGTCGGTGGTGGCCCTGCCGGTTCCTCCGCTGCGATCTACGCCGCACGTAAAGGCATCCGCACCGGTGTGGCCGCTGAGCGTTTTGGCGGGCAAGTGCTGGACACCATGTCCATCGAGAACTTTATCTCGGTACAGGAAACCGAAGGGCCGAAACTGGCCAGCGCCCTTGAGGCCCACGTGCGTCAGTACGACGTGGACATCATGAACCTGCAGCGCGCCATTAGCCTGATCCCGGCCAAAAACGCCGGTGACTTGCACGAGATTCGCTTTGAAAGCGGCGCGACGCTCAAGTCCAAGACCGTGATTCTGGCTACCGGCGCTCGCTGGCGTGAGATGGGTGTGCCGGGCGAGCAGGAATACAAAGCCAAGGGCGTGTGCTTTTGCCCGCACTGCGATGGTCCGTTGTTCAAGGGCAAGCGCGTGGCAGTGATCGGCGGCGGTAACTCCGGCGTTGAAGCCGCCATCGACCTGGCCGGTATTGTCAGCCACGTCACCTTGCTTGAGTTCGACAGCAAGTTGCGCGCCGACGCAGTATTGCAGCGCAAGCTTCACAGCCTGCCGAACGTGGACGTGATCACCAGTGCCCTGACCAGTGAAGTGAAAGGCGATGGCCAGAAAGTCACCGGCCTGGCGTACAAGGATCGCGACAGCGGCGAGTTCAAGACCATCGACCTGGAAGGTATCTTTGTGCAGATCGGCTTGTTGCCTAACACCGATTGGCTCAAAGGCACTGTAGAGCTGACACCGCGCGGCGAGATCATCGTCGATGCACGTGGCGAGACTTCTCTGCCAGGCGTGTTTGCCGCCGGTGACGTGACAACCGTGCCGTACAAACAGATCGTGATCGCGGTAGGCGAGGGCGCCAAGGCTTCCCTCAGTGCTTTTGATCACCTGATTCGCACGTCGTAACCTTTAGCGTCAGCCATAAAAAAACCCATGAGCGATCATGGGTTTTTTTCGTTTACATCGGCGCTGGCTGAATGATCTCAACCCAGTACGCATCCGGGTCTTTGATGAAGGCCAGGCTTTTCATGCGGCCATCGCTCAGGCGCTTCTGGAAGTCGCAGCCCAGCGCTTCGAAGCGCTCGCAGGCGGCCACGATATCCGGCACTGAAATGCAGATGTGGCCAAAGCCACGTGGGTCGGTATTGCCGTTGTGGTAGGCAAAATCGGCATCGTTTTCGGTGCCGTGGTTGTGGGTCAGTTCAAGGATGCCCGGAATCGACTTCATCCATTGGGTGCGCTCGGCGGCGTCGGCCGGAATGTCGGCCTTGTCCACCAGGGCAAGGAAGTACAGGCTGAATTCGGCTTCAGGGAAGTCGCGTTTTTCAACCAGGGAAAAACCCAGCACGCGGGTATAGAAATCCAGCGATTTGGTGATGTCCTTGACCCGCAGCATGGTGTGGTTGAACACGAAGTTCGCGGTGGCGGTGTCAGGCTGGGCAGTGACGCCCGGGAAAGTGTTCAGATCGTGCAGGCTCATGGGCCCTCCAGAAAAAAATGGGGCAAACGCAGCTCCAAGTGAAAAGAGCGGTCCCTTGGCGTGCGGCCGGCATCCGTGCAGCCAAACCATGATACGCAAGGCCCGCGCGCTGCGCCAAATGAAAAAGGTCACGCAGGCCTTGCGACGGGCGGGTGCGCAGGCTCAAACTTTGGCGCTGGAATCTTGGGTATTTTCGCAATGATTGAATTTCGTAAACCGTTGTTGAGCGCTGTGTGTGTGCTGTTGGGCAGCTCGTACGTGTGGGCGGCCGACCCGGAAATTCACTGGCCCAGCGGTTGGCAGGTCGAGGAAGTGGTACCTGACGGCGAGGCCCCGGCAAAGCCCCAGGCTGTGTCACGCCAGCGCGCGATCAAAAATGATGAAAATGGCAACACCTTGATGGTCATGGAGTTGACCGGTACACCGATTGAAGCCGGGCACAAAGTTAATCTTCAAGGTGTATTGCTGGAAATGCGTAAATCCATCCAGAAAGATTTTGCTGGTGGCGGTTATCAAAGCGTGTGCAGCAAGATGCACCAGACGACGTTAAGTAACCTTGACGCGCTGGAAACTACTTGCGTGATTACCGAGAATGGACGCCACGTATTGTCACAAACATTGGTAGGGGCGGTGGACGCCGATAAGGCTTATGTTTTTTCGTACGCCGGCCAAACGGATGCATACGAAGCCAGCAAGGGCGAAGTCAGTTCAGTGCGTGACAGCCTGAAACTTTGAATGGTGCGCGCGGGTCGATGTTGAACAAAATGAAAGGTTAGTTAAGTTCGATTTCGAACCCTGAACAAAAAAACCCGCCTCGGCGGGTTTTTTGTTAGTGCAGCCTGATCACTTGCGCAACCAGGACTCTACGGTGTCGGAACCGTGCTCTTCTTTCCAGGCTTTGAGGCCGCGGTGGTTGCCGCCTTTGGTCTCGATCAGCTCGCCGGTGTGCGGGTTGTGGTAAACCTTGACCACGCGCGCGCGACGCTGTTTTGGGGCGGCAGCGGTCGCAGCACCGGCCTTGCCAGGGTTAGGATCAAGGATCGAGATGATGTCACGCAGGCCTTTGCCGTAGTGCTTCATCAGCGCCTGGAGCTTTTCTTCGAATTCGATTTCTTTCTTCAGGCCGGCGTCGTTCTTCAGGGATTCCAGCTGGGCGAGCTGCTCTTGAAGGGCTTTTTCTGCTGCGCGAAATTCGGCGAGTCTGGACAAAATCTGTACTCCAATAGTGTAGTTTGCTGATTCAACTGCAGACAAAGCTATAAGCCAGGCGCTTATAAAAATAACTCAAAGAAAATAGTCTTTCCGAGAGTGCTGCACAGGCAGGAAAAATTGTAGTAGTTAATGCGTTAAGAGTAAATCACGTCTTTTGTCTGAATAAAATATTTCATCCTGGCCATCGAATGGCTATTCAATGGCTGGTCAAAGACTTAATGAATTCGGCGCAAGGCAAGGGTCGGCCAAACAGGTAGCCTTGCAGGAAATCCACCCCGTGTGCTGCCAGATAGTCGCACTGCTCGGGTGTTTCTACGCCTTCGGCGACAATGCCCAGGTCCAGCTTGGCGCAAAGCTCAATGATGCTGTCCAGAATATGCCGCGAGAGTGCGTCGGCCCCAATCATCGCGACAAAGCTTTGATCGATCTTCAAGTAGTCCACATTGAAGTTGCGCAAGTAACCCAAGCTTGAGTGGCCTGTACCAAAGTCATCAATGGCGATCATGACGCCGAGTTGATGCAGGGCGTCGAACAGGCGTCGAGTGATGTCGGTCGGCTCAATCAGCTCCCGTTCCGTCAACTCCAGCACCAGCGTGATCTGGCCGGGAGGGAAGGCGGCCAGAAATTCCCGGCAGTCATCCACCAGCGCCAGATCCAGGCAATGTCGGGCGGTGATATTCACGCCGATATGAAAGCCTGGCGCGAATCGCGCGGCATGCGGCGCGAGTTGCGCAGCGGTCTGGCGCAGCAGGGCACGGGTCATGGGCACGATCAGCCCGGAATGCTCGGCCAGCGGTATGAACAGGTCAGGGCGCACCAGGCCTTCCTTGGGGTGTTGCCAGCGCATTAATACTTCACAGCCGGCCCATTCCTGGGTGTCGCCGCGCACGACTGGCTGGAAGTACGGGATAAATTCGTTGGCGCCCAATGCACGCTGTAACTCCTGGGTCGGCGCGGATGAGCGCTTTTGCAGCCAATGGGCGAGCGCGCCTGCCAGCACGCCAAAGAACACCAGCAAGCTGAACAAGGCGGGGTAGCGCGCCTCCATGTAGCGCCACACTTCACCGGCGGGCATGCCGGCGTCGACGCTGTAGTGATAGCGCTCGGACACCCGGTGATGATGAGCCACTGGGAACACCGGAGCAGCGCTGTTGTGCACCTTGCCATCGGCATCCAGCCAGTTGGGCCCGACCTGCAAAACCAGGTGCGCGTACCGGCTGATCAGGCGCAACGCGTTGGTCAGGTGGTAGCCGTCGACCGAGGCGAATGCGGCCTTGTCACCGTCGACCAGTCGATACACCAACAGGGCCGTGTCGGGTGTCACCGGGTTGCCGTTCATCAACCACAGCCTGCCGTCGACGTAGTCATCCGGGTTGACCGGCGACTGATAATTGTCACCGAACAGCGAGCTGCAATAGATGTTCTTCTGCCAGGACAAGGTGGTGGCGCGCACAAACGGGCGACGCGTGACCTGCTCACGCAGCGCCAGTTGCGCACCGCTGTCGCACGGCGAACCCGCCAGCGGCAGCAAGGCCTGGGCGGCGAGGGCAGTGTTGTCGAGCATCAGGTCAAACTGGCGCACCGCTTCCTGGGCGGTCTGCGCGGTGCTGTATTGCAAGGTGCGTTCGGCTTGCCAGTGCAGGATGACCACGCCCAGCGCAATCGGCAGCAGGCCGCTGAGTGCGGTGATGAAGCAGCGGGTGGCGCGTTTTCGCGGGCCGTTGACGGTCAAGGGCATGGGTATAACGACCTGTTGCAAGGTGGGAGTTCGCCCCAAGGGCGGATCAGAATCAATCGATGATAGATGGCTCTTTGGAAATAAGCTTGCCGCACCTGACCGTTCGGCCAGGTGCAGCGACTAAAAAGCACTGCGTTGCGCCAACCGGATAAACGCCAGGGTTGCCGGCGTTGACTCACGCTGGTCCAACACGGCCAGGCCAATTTCACGGCTGACCGGCGGCGACAGCGGTCGTACCTGATAACGCGGGTCCGGCGCCTCAGGCAACGACGCCTGCGCTACCACGCTCACACCGTCGCCCCGGCTCACCGCCTCCAGGGAGCTGAGCAGTTGCGAGTATCGGTAGCGCACATTCGGTGTCAGCCGCGCCGAACTGAACAGCCGCGAGACCAGCTCCAGCGAACCGGCTTCGGTGAGGATAAAAGGGTCGTCACACAGCGCCTTCAACGCCACGCTGGCGTGTGCGGCCAACGGGTGCGCGGCCGGCAGCAGAGCGACCATCTGGTCCTCGAACAGCGCAAACGTATCGAAACGTTCCTGTTCCAGCACCACGAACCCCACGTCGATGCGGCGCTCATCCAGCCACTGGATCACCTGACGGTCCGGGCCTTCGTCCACATGCACTTCGATACCCGGATGCGCCTCGCGAAACTGCTTGAGAATGCGCGGCAGCAGCCGGTTGGACGATGTAGGGCCAAAAGACCCGATGCGTAGCGTGCCGCGCTTCATGCCTCGGGCATCGGAAGCTTCCTGCTGCAGAGTGCTGGCCACGCCGAGCAAGGTGCGTGCGCGCATCAACAGTTGCAGGCCGATGTCGGTCAGTTGCACTTGGGACTGGTGCCGGCGAAACAACTCCACGCCCAGTTCCTGCTCGAGGGCCTTGATCGCATGGGACACCGCCGACTGGCTGATCCCCAGGCGCAGGGCAGCGCTGGTGAAGCCTTGCAGCTCGGCGACCCGCGAAAAGATTTCAAGTTGCGTGAGTGTCATGAGCATTTACTCATTTTACGATGACTTGTCATTAGCGCGAGCATACGCCAATCCTGACCGCCATAGAGCACGCGCTGATGCCTTATTCTTCCGACCGCCTGACCTACGTAAAGCTGGCCTCGGTCACCATGATCTGGGGCGCCACCTTCGTCGCCGGCCGCTACCTGGCGGCCGATGTCGAGCCGTTGCTGGCCGCGACTTTGCGCTTTGTGCTGGCCAGTGTGGCATTGCTGGTGTTTATGGCAGTTGCACGCATTCGTCTGGTTCGGCCCAGCGTTGGGCAGCTTGTGCAGTTGGCGATGCTGGGTTTTTTCGGCATCTATTTCTACAACTTGTGCTTTTTCTATGGGCTGCATTACATCAACGCCTCGCGAGCCTCGCTGATCGTGGCGTTGAACCCGGCGGTGATCGGTCTGGCGTCACGGGTGTTGTTCAAGGAACGCCTGGGGCCGACCAAATTACTGGGCATCGCGCTGTGCCTGGGCGGCGCAGGCGCCGTTATCGTCAGCCGTAACCCGGCGCTTCTGGACGGCGCGGCGAACGCCTGGATCGGCGACCTGCTGATTTTCGGCTGCGTGGTGGGGTGGGGCGCGTATTCGCTGTTTTCCCGTGGCCTCAACCGGGAGCTGGGTGCCTTGCAGACGGTGACCTGGTCGATTTTACTCGGCACCTTGATGCTCGCGGCCACCACTGCGTTCAGCGGCAAACTGACAGTCGCCGCCGTGCAAGCCATTCAACTGCCGCAGTGGCTGAGCCTGCTCTACCTGGGCGTATTGGGTTCGGCACTCGCCTATATCCTTTGGTACGACGGTATCCGCCACATCGGCGCAACCCGCGCCGGGGTGTTTATCGCGCTGAACCCGCTGACGGCGGTGATCTGTGGGGCGATGCTGCTGGGCGAGCAACTGACGTTGCCGATGCTGCTGGGCGGCGCAGTGATCCTGCTCGGCATCTTCCTGTGCAACAAACCCCTTGCACCGGCCAAGGCATTGGGGATTTGATAAGACTACGGACAAACGTTGTTACGCTGTGTAGAATCGATTTACGCATACAAGAATATGGACTTGCGCTCACGCAAGCCTCGGCCGTCAGAGACTGATGACACCATGAAGCTACTCGGCTCCCCCCTCATCTTTGGTGACTTCCTCGCCCGCAGCGTGCGAGGCCTGTCCTGTGCGCCACCGCGCAACCTCATCCTTGCACGCAACTGAACAATTGCTACCCACACGCATGATGAGGTGCCGACATGGCCGACCAATACGAAAACCCAATGGGCCTGATGGGCTTTGAATTTATCGAATTCGCATCGCCAACCCCGGGCGCACTGGAGCCGATCTTCAAGATCATGGGCTTCACCAAAGTAGCCACCCACCGCTCCAAAAACGTCGACCTGTTCCGCCAGGGCGAAATCAACCTGATCCTCAACAACGAGCCTGACAGCCTCGCCTCGTACTTCGCGGCCGAGCACGGCCCGTCGGTGTGCGGCATGGCGTTTCGCGTCAAAGACTCGCAACAGGCCTACAACCGCGCACTGGAACTGGGCGCCCAGCCGATCCACATCCAGACCGGCCCGATGGAGCTGAACCTGCCGGCCATCAAGGGCATTGGCGGCGCACCGTTGTACCTGATCGATCGTTTCGGCGAAGGCAGCTCGATCTATGACATCGACTTTGTGTACCTGGAAGGCGTAGAGCGCAACCCGGTGGGCGCGGGCCTCAAGGTCATCGACCACTTGACCCACAACGTGTATCGCGGGCGCATGGCCTACTGGGCCAACTTCTACGAAAAACTGTTCAACTTCCGTGAAGCGCGCTACTTCGACATCAAGGGCGAATACACCGGCCTGACCTCCAAGGCCATGAGCGCACCGGACGGCATGATCCGCATCCCGCTGAACGAAGAATCGTCCAAGGGTGCAGGGCAAATCGAAGAGTTCCTGATGCAGTTCAACGGCGAGGGCATCCAGCACGTGGCGTTCCTCACCGACGACCTGGTCAAGACCTGGGACGCGCTGAAAGGCATCGGCATGCGCTTCATGACCGCGCCACCCGACACCTACTATGAAATGCTCGAAGGCCGCCTGCCCGACCACGGCGAGCCGGTGGATCAACTGCAGTCGCGGGGCATTCTGCTCGACGGTTCGTCGATTGAAGGCGACAAGCGCCTGCTGCTGCAGATCTTCTCGGAAACCCTGATGGGCCCGGTGTTCTTCGAATTCATCCAGCGCAAAGGCGATGACGGGTTTGGCGAGGGCAACTTCAAGGCGCTGTTCGAGTCGATCGAACGCGACCAGGTGCGTCGTGGTGTACTGACCGCCGACTAAACCATAAAAAAGCCCGGCCGAGGATTACCCCGGCCGGGCTTTTTATCGCCTGCCTTTCAAGCTTTGCGCTGACGCACCAAGTGCTTGAAACCTTCGTACACCAGCACCATCACCGCCATCCAGATCGGGATATAGGTCAGCCATTGGCTGCCCTTGATGCCGTCTCCCAGTATCAACGCTACGCCCAGCAACAACACAGGTTCAACGTAGCTGAGCAGCCCGAACAGGCTGAAGGGCAGCAAACGGCTGGCAACGATATAGCTCACCAGAGCCGACGCGCTGATCACCCCCAGCATCGGAATCAACGCGTACAGCTTTGGGTGACTATCCATCACCGCAAAGCCTTGTTCGCCATGCTGCACGAACCACCAGGCCACCGGCAGCATCAGTGCCATGTCGAGCCACAGGCCGCCCAGGTTATCGGTGGCCAGGTATTTGCGCACCACGAAATAGATCGGGTAACCAATGATGACCACCAGGGTCGCCCAGGAAAAACCGCCGGCCTGATACAGCTCATTCAGCACGCCAAGCGCGGCAAAAAACACCGCAATTTGTTGCAGACGCGACAAGCGCTCGCCGTACACCAGGCGCCCGGTCAGCACCATGGTCAGCGGCAACAGGAAATACCCCACCGACACATCCAGGCTGCGCCCGTTCAGCGGCGCCCACATAAACAGCCACAATTGCACGCCCAGCAACGCGGAAGACAACACCACGCCGCCCAACAGACGTGGCTTGGCGGCCAGCATCCGCACCAACTCCCACACCCGTCGCCACTCACCGCTGACGATCATGAACAGCGTCATGCACGGCACGGTCAGCAGCATGCGCCAGCCGAAAATCTCCAGGCCACTCAATGGCGTCAGCAGCGATGTGAAGTAATACATAACGGCAAACAGCACAGAGGCCGAGACCGATAAAACAGCACCTTTAGACACACTGTCCTCGCGAAAAACGATTGATTCAGAAGGGTGTGGATTATGGTGCTTTTGGCCGGGGAGAGGTGGGCTGTTTGGGAGCGTATTTATGGAAAAATGCTCACCGCCGTCGATTTTGAGACGCCGTTGTGGCGAGCAGGTTTGCTGTGGCGAGCGGGCTTGCCCCGCGTTGGGCTGCGCAGCAGCCCTGAAACCTGCAACCGTGAATTGTCTGAAATTACGCGGTGGCTTTACTGGGGCCGCTTCGCGCCCCAACGCGGGGCAAGCCCGCTCGCCACAACAAGCCCGCTCGCCACAGGAAGCCCGCTCGGCACGACAAGCGCACTGGCCACAACACGCCAGTGCTCCACAATCAAGCTAGGGGCGTGGCGTGCGGCCGGATACAAAATGGCCTACATCATTGAATCCCGGTGTGGACGAATGCCCCGGCGTCACCAGCGAATCAATAAACGCTTCATCTTCAGCCGTGATCTTCACTTCCAAAGCGCCCGTGTAAGCGTCCCACTGCGCCTCGGTCCGTGGCCCGACAATCGCCGAGCTCACCGCTGAGTTGTTCAACACCCAGGCAATCGCAAACTCAACAATGCCTACGCCGCGTCCTTGTGTGTATTGCTGAATCTGTTGAGCGATGCGCAGCGACTCCACGCGCCATTCGGTTTCCAGAATGCGTTTGTCCTGGCGCGCCGCGCGGCTGCCGGCTTCGGGTGTGACATCCGGTGCATATTTGCCGCTCAGTACGCCACGGGCCAACGGGCTGTAAGGCACCACGCCCAGGCCATAGGCAGCGGCTGCAGTAATCTGCTCGACCTCGGCCTGGCGGTTGACGATGTTGTACAGCGGCTGGCTGATAATCGGCCGGTCCACGCCCAGGCGCTCGGCCACGCGAATCACCTCTGCGATACGCCAGCCACGGTAGTTGGACAAGCCCCAATAGCGGATCTTGCCCTGGCGGATCAGGTCGCCGATTGCCGACACGGTCACTTCCAGCGGTGTGTTGTGGTCTTCGCGGTGCAGGTAATAAATGTCCAGGTAGTCGGTGTCCAGGCGCGTCAGGCTGGCTTCCAGTGCGTTAAAAATACGCTTGCGGCTCAGGCCGCTGCGGTTCGGCAAACCGTCGGTGGGGCCAATCGCAACTTTGGAGGCCACCACCCAATCCTGGCGATTGCGAACAATGGCTTCGCCGACGATTTCCTCAGAGCGCCCGCCGGTGTAGACGTCGGCCGTGTCGATAAAATTGATGCCCTGGTCCCACGCCTTGTCGATGATGCGCAGCGAGTCTTCGGTGTCGGTCTGTTCGCCAAACATCATGGTGCCCAGGGTCAGCGCGCTGACCTTCAACCCGGACTGGCCCAATGTGCGGTAAATCATGCAAAGCTCCTCATGGCAGGGAAATGTGAGGTATGCAATACCAGACTCAACCGCTCTGGAACAAGCCCTGAGCGCGTTTCTTCACTGATGCAGCAAGGTCTGACAGCGCGCCTTTAAAAATCGGTGCAGCACTTTCACGCGCTCCCACAGTTTTGACCGGGTACAACTTCAGTAGCTGCACAAGTCCGCTTTTCTGTGGGAGCTGGCTTGCCTGCGATGCGCATAGGTATCTACACAACTCGAGCTAGACGCTTAAACACCAGTAGGTAGGGCTTTCGTGGCGAGCGGGCTAGCCCCGCGTTGGGCTGCGAAGCAGCCCCGATAAAGAAGAATACGGTGTATCAGACTACTTCGTAGTGGCTGGTTCTGGGGCTGCTACGCAGCCCAACGCGGGACAAGCCCGCTCGCCACAGAGAGATTCGCCAGCCTCTAAAAGTTGTGTAGATACCTATGCTGCGATGCAGGCACATCGGTACATCAGGCAAAACCAGTTGATGCCATCGCAGGCAAGCCAGCCCCCACAAAAGCCAGATTCCACACTGAGCCACTTTTTGGCTGGAACGAATCCCTGCTACGCCGTCAAAGTCCGCGTCATTCGTAAAGCCAAAACACTCCCCGCAACAATCACGGCCGCCAGCAAGTACAACGCGATATCCGTTGACCCTGTGGCGTCTTTCACGAACCCGACAATATATGGGCTCAGGAACCCGGCCATCTGGCCCATGGAGTTGATCAGTGCCAACCCGCCGGCTGCGGCGCCTGCGCTGAGCATGGCGGTGGGCACTGGCCAGAACATCGGCAGGCCGGTCAGCGCGCCCATGGTGGCAATGGTCAGCCCAAGGATCGCGATCGCTGGCGTGGTGGCAAAATTCACCGCAATCACCAGGCCAATGGCGCCCATCAGCATCGGCACTACCAGGTGCCAGCGACGTTCTTTGCGCAGGTCCGCCGAGCGGCCTACCAGCAGCATGAACACCGCCGCCAGCAGGTAAGGGATTGCACTGAGCCAGCCGATTACCAGGTTATCGCTGAACCCGAGGTTTTTGATGATCGATGGCAGCCAGAAGTTGATCGCGTACACACCGCTCTGGATGCAGAAGTAGATCAGGCCAAACGCCCAGATCGCCGGGTTTTTGAACACTTCGGCGAGGGAGTCGGTGGTGGTTTTCGGCTTGTTGGCCAGGTCGGTCGCCTGGTCAGCTTCCAGCACCGCGCGTTCGTGGGGTTTGAGCCATTTGGCGTGGGCGAAGCTGTCGCTGAGCAGGAAGTAGGCGAGGGCGCCGAGGATCACGGTCGGGATGCCTTGCAGCAGGAACATCCACTGCCAGCCCGCGAGGCCGTGTTGGCCGGCGGCGAAGTGGTTGAGGATCCAGCCGGAAAACGGGCTGCCGAGCAAACCGGAAACCGGGATCGCCGACATGAACAACGCCATGATTCGCCCACGGCGGAAGGTCGGGAACCACTGCGAGAGGTACAGCACCACTCCCGGGAAGAAGCCGGCTTCGGCGGCACCGGTCAGCAGGCGCAAGCCGTAGAAATGTGTCGGCGTCGTCACAAACAACAGGCAGGTGGACAAAGTGCCCCACACGATCATCATCAGCGCAATCCAGCGCCGTGGGCCGAATTTGGTCAGCGCCAGGTTGCTCGGCACGCCGCACAGCACGTAGCCGATGAAGAAAATCCCGGCGCCGAGGCCGTAGACGGTTTCACTGAATTTCAAGGCATCGAGCATCTGCAACTTGGCAAAGCCAACGTTTACCCGGTCGAGGTAGTTGAACAGGTAGCAGATGAATATGAAGGGGATCAGGCGCAGGGTGATGCGCTTGTAGATGGCGTTTTTATCGTCATCGGTGGCCAGTGTGGCAGCGGCGCTCTGGGACATGGGAGTCTCTCTTTATTATGATTTTTTGCGATGCGAGGGTAACGTCTATCGCCAGATGAGTCTCGGCCACCACGCGGGGTGCTGTCTTTGTGCTTGCGCACAGTGAAGCATGAATTGCGCTGTGCCGATGAACAACCCATGCGTTTAAGGAAGTTAGCCCCATGTTCGAGCTGGATCATGACCTGGCGCAGGATATTGTCGATCGCACCATGGCCATCCTGCCCTATAACGTCAACGTCATGGACAGTCAGGGGCTGATCCTTGGCAGCGGCGAACCGGAGCGCATCAACACCCGCCACGAGGGTGCGCAATTGGTGCTGGCCAACGGGCGCGTGGTGGAAATCGACGGTCAGACCGCAAAGCACCTCAAGGGTGTGCAGCCCGGCATCAACCTGCCGTTGATGCACGACCAACGCCTGATCGGCGTGCTGGGCATTACCGGCGAACCCGAGCTGTTGCGCACGTATGCGCAACTGGTGCGCATGACCGCCGAAATGCTCGTCAGCCACCGCCATCAGCAAGCCGAGCAGCAATGGCGGCGCCAGCGTTGCGACGACCTGCTGGCCCTGTTGCTGGCCGAGAGCGGCGATTCACCTCGCTTGGTGGATGAGGCGCAGCAGCTGGGCCTCAAGCCGCAACTGGCGCGCACGCCGTATCTGTTTGAATTGGGCGTGGGCCAGTCGGCGGATGCGTTAAGCGCCTGGCTCACCAGCCGTTACCCGGACAGCTGGTGCGTGAGCTCCGCGCAGTTTTCCCTGCTGTGGTGCAGGCCCGCGGCGGTGCAGGTGGACAATCCCAGGTTGCTGGAGAAACTTCAGGGCCTGGGCTGGAACATCCTGCGCGTGGCCGTCGGTGGGCAAGCCGATGGCCTGGCCGGGTTGCGCCGTTGTTACCGCCGCGTAGGTGACTTGCTGGCTTACGGTCGCGATATCCTCCCGCAGTCGCGGCTGCTGACCCTCAACCGATACCGCCTGCCCGTGATGCTGTGGCGCCATCGCAACGACGACGCCCTCGACGAATTGCTCAACCCGCTGCGCAAAGTGCTGGTCAAGGACACCAACGGCCAACTGCTCGCGACCCTGCGCAGTTGGTGCGAACACGACGGCCAAAGCCAGGCCTGCGCCGATGCGCTGGGTATTCACCGCAACAGCCTGCGTTACCGCATGGAGCGCATCGCCGAACTCAGCGGCGTTGACCCGCTGACCCTGGACGGCATGCTCGCGCTCTACCTCGGCGTACAGCTGTTGCCCCAGGCTTTGTCGGAATGAACAACAAACCTCACGCGTACTTGTGCATCGGACCGGCGTCATTCCCCGAGCCAACTGGCAGCATGGGCCTTATAAAAAACGGAGAACGCCCATGAAAATCATCATCGCCCCCGACTCGTTCAAGGACAGCCTGAGTGCCGAAGGCGTCGCCCAGGCCATTGCCGAAGGCCTGGCCCAGGTGTGGCCGGATGCCGAGCTGATCCAGTGCCCGATGGCGGACGGCGGTGAAGGCACGGTGGATGCGGTGCTTGCGGCCTGCAACGGCGAACTGCGTCGCCAAACCGTTCAAGGGCCACTGGGCGGCACGGTTGACGCGCGCTGGGGCTGGTTGGCCGACAGCCGCACCGCCATTATCGAAATGGCCGAAGCCAGCGGCCTGCAGCTGGTGCCGCCGGGCCACCGCGATGCGTGCTGCAGCACAACCTTTGGCACCGGCGAGTTGATTCGCGCCGCACTGGACCTGGGCGCCAAGCGCGTGATCCTAGCGATTGGCGGCAGCGCGACCAACGACGGTGGCGCCGGCGCCCTGCAGGCCTTGGGCGTGCAATTGTTCGATAGCCAAGACCAGCCCTTGCCGCCGGGCGGCCTGGCCTTGGCCCGTTTGGCGCGTATCAGCCTGGACACGCTCGACCCGCGACTGGCGCGCGTGCGCGTTGAAATCGCGGCCGACGTGAACAACCCGCTCTGCGGGCCGCACGGCGCCTCCGCCATTTTCGGCCCGCAAAAAGGTGCCAATCCCGAGCAAGTGCAACAGCTGGACGCAGCCCTCGGCCACTTCGCCGACCGCTGCGCCAAGGTGCTCCCCAAAGACGTTCGCGACGAGCCCGGCAGCGGCGCCGCCGGTGGCTTGGGTTTTGCCGCCAAGGCTTTTTTGGGCGCGCAGTTCCGCGCCGGGGTGGAGGTGGTCGCCGAGCTGGTCGGCCTGGAGGCAGCCATCCGTGGCGCCGACCTGGTCATCACCGGCGAAGGCCGTTTTGACGCCCAGACCCTGCGCGGCAAAACGCCCTTCGGTGTGGCGCGAATCGCTCAACAACACGCTGTACCCGTGATTGTTATTGCGGGCACATTAGGCGATGGCTACGAGCAGATGTACGCCCATGGTGTGGACGCCGCGTTCGCCTTGCCCGCTGGCCCGACAACACTCGAGCAGGCCTGCGCCGAGGCACCGCGTCTGCTGCGTGAGCGCGCAGCAGATATTGCGCGGGTATGGCGAGTGGCGACGTTGCGCAGCCAGTAGAGCCGCCTCTACACTGGTCGGCCAGCTGCTTTTCAAAGGATGAAGCACCATGCACACACCTGAACCGTCTATCGTGATCCAGCGCTTTACCGAGGCCCACCTGGAAGGCGTGGCTGCGCTCTACAACGAACCCGCCGTGTGCCGTCAGGTGCTGCAAATGCCTTTTCAGTCAGTGGAAATGTGGCGCAACCGCCTGGTGATGGACAACGAACGGCGCCTGCAACTCGTGGCGCTGCACGGCGGCGAGGTGATCGGCCAGTTGGGCCTGGAACAGTACCTGCGCGTGCGCCAGAGCCATGTCGGTTCGTTCGGCATGGGCGTTTTACCCGCCTGGCAGGGCAAGGGCGTCGGGTCGCGCTTGCTGACGGCCGCGCTGGAGGTGGCCGACAACTGGATGAACCTGCACCGCGTCGAACTCACCGTGTACGCCGACAACGAAGCCGCGCAACACCTGTACCGCAAATTCGGCTTCGAGATTGAAGGCCGGCTGCGCGATTACGCCGTGCGTGACGGCCAGTACGTCGACACCCTGAGCATGGCGCGCCTGCGCAAATCGGCTTAGTCCGCCAAGGCAAACGCCACCGCAGCCCGCGCATGCAGCTCGGTGGTGTCCAGCAACGGCAGCTGGCTGTGTTCCGGCTTTATCAGCAAGCTGATCTCCGTACAACCCAGAATAATCGCCTGGGCGCCTTGCGCCGCCAGCGACTCAATCACGCGCTGATAGACCTGGCGCGACGCCGCGCTGATCACGCCCACACACAATTCCTCGTAGATAATCCGGTGCACGGCCTGGCGCTCGTCCGCGTCGGGTATCAGCACGGTCAAGCCCTGGGCCGCCAGACGCGATTTGAGAAAGTCCTGTTCCATGGTAAACGCCGTGCCGAGCAGGCCGACCGTCAGCGTTCCGGCTTGCACCGCCGCCAACGCTGCCGCATCAGCAATATGCAGAAACGGAATCGACACCGCCGCCTGTATACGTGGCGCCACCAAATGCATGGTGTTGGTACACAGCACCACGCAATCGGCGCCGCCGGCTTGCAGGCGGCGCGCGGCATCTTCGAGGATCAGCGCGGTGTCATCCCAACGCCCTTCGTGCTGGGCCTGTTCCACCGGGCCGAAGTCCACGCTGTACATCAACAGCTGCGCCGAGCGCAGCGGGCCGAGCTGATCGCGTACGCACTGGTTGATGATGCGGTAATACTCAGCGCTGGACTCCCAGCTCATGCCGCCGATAAGGCCGATGGTGCGCATGCGTAGCTCCGGACAAGGAATGTCGCTTCACCTTACTCATCGGCCGTCGATTAGTCATACGCAGTTGCCCGCCAAATGAGCGGTGCAGTTGGCAGGTCGGTGTTAATCCCACAGTGAACCGCTGCATCTGCCATGATCAAGGCTCGCAACCTGACTCACCCAAAGGATTCCTGCAATGGACGATGTACAGCAACTGGGCGAGATGCTTCGTCATTACGCCGACAGCGAAGCGCATAAAAAACAGCAGTTCGAGGTGCAATCAGCGCGCTGGGCGCAAAAGCTCGGCGAGTTGTTCGGGCAGATTGAACAGTGGCTGGAGCCGGTCAAGAGCGCAGGTTTGCTCGAAGTACACCGCGAAGCCTACGTCGCCAGCAACGCCAGCATCCCTTCAGAGACGTCGACGTTCAAAACCGAAAAACTCAACGTGCAGATTACCGGCAAGAGCGTGGAGTTCGTGCCGGAGGTGATGGGCGTGGGCGGTTTTATTTCCGTGTCGGTAATAGGCCTGACGGCTGCGCGCCACGGCAGCGTGTCACTGGTACTGCCGGCGGATAAAAACGACTGGCTGTGGAAAAAGACCAACGGCCTGAAAGACCCGGACACCTTCACCTTCAACGCCAACTTCCTGGCGTCGCAGCTGCAAAGCCTGATCCCCCGCGAGCGCGGCTGAGCGTCGCTTGAAATAACGGCTTATTTGCGAGAGTTGGCTATACCTACAGTTCAGTGGTTTCGATGGTTATCGCCAAGGAGTTCAATGATGAAATCAGTCCTGATGATAAGCACGCTGTGGGTTGCCTCACTTGCAATGGCAGGCTGTGCCAGCAACGTGACCCAACCGGACGAATACTCCGGTTTCCTCTCGGATTACAGCCAGCTCAAGCAAGCCAAGTCACCTTCGGGCGCCGAGGTCATGCGCTGGGTCGATCCTGACCTCAAGCTTTCCAGCTATAACGCGGTGTTCGTCGAGCCGACGCAGTTCTACCCCAAACCCCAGGCGACGTCGAAAATACCGGCCAGCACGCTCAACGGCATCAATACCTATTACAACCAGGCGCTCAAGCGCGAGCTGGTCAAGTCTTTGCCGCTGGCTAACGCCCCGGGGCCGGGTGTGATCGTGGTGCGTGCGGCGATCACCGCCGTCGGCAGCAAGACCGAAAGCCTCAAGCCCTATGAATACGTGCCCGTGGCCCTGGTCGCGGCGGCGGTGAGTACCGGCGCGGGCATTCGTGATCAAGAGACGATGTTGGGTACCGAAGCACAGTTTCTCGACGGCGCGACTGGCAAGGTGATCGCGCAAGTGGTGCGCAAAGGCACCGGCAAGCCGCTGTCCAACGAGTCCCAGGTGATGAAAGCCGATGACGTCAAGGGCGTGATGGATGGCTGGGCCTCGGACCTGCACCAGTCGTATATCAAACTCAAAGGCCAATAAACGGTTTTTAACCCTGAGCCGTGCGCGCCCGCTTCTGCAAGCGGGCGCGCGGTATTACTTGAGCGGTGTCAACGGTGGCAGCTTCCATTGACCGTTGATGGCCTCAGGCTTGGGCAGGTAAATACGCAGCACGGCGTAAAACGGACGGGGCGGCGCGGGCAACCAGTTGCTCTGTTCGGCTTTCGGTGGCTCGTGGTGCTGCAACGCCAGCGTCAGGCCGCCGTCGGCGTCCAGCTTGAGGTCTGGCAGCATCCGCGAATTGATCAAGTAGCGTTTCTTGAGGTTGGGTACCAGCTGCTTGGTTTTGGCGTCGTACATAGTCAGCGACCAGAACGCTTCGGCAGGCGGCAGTTGGCCCTTGTCGAAATGCACGGTGTAGCTGTGGCGGGCACCATTGGCCGGCTTGCCTTCGCTGTCGACGTAGTAGCTCAGGTAGAGCGCTTCATCGGTGGAATTGCCGAACATCCCCAGGTCGGCACCGGCGTAGCGGTACAGGTAGTTGTTGTTCAGGCGATCACGGCTGCCGAACAGCTCACCACTGGACACTTGCTGGGTGTCGATCTTGTCTTTCTTGAACGCGGCAAACTCGGCGCGGGCGTCGGCGATGCCGTCTTCCAGGGCCTTGCGTTGTTCAGCCGTCAGCTCCTTGACCTTGAACGGCGCGCCAGGGGCGATGCCAATCTTGGCGAAGCGCGCCAGCACGTCTTTTTCGCTGTCCTGTGGCGCGGCAAACGCCAGCATGAAGTTCAGGTAGCGAAACAGTTGCGGGCCTTCGGTCATGGTAGCCATGGGCTTGGGCCATTCGATCTTTGGCACGTTGGCCGGCGCCGGTTGCTTCACGTAGCTGCTCAAGGGCTGCACTTTGTAGCCATTCTGGATTTGCTTGACCTTGGTCAGGTCCTTTTCGTCGAACAACTGCGTGCGATAGAGGGCGTAGGCGATATTGCTTTCGCTGTAGACCACTCGGTCGACGTCAACCGGCTGCTGACCTTTCCAGTCCGGGCCGGCGATCATGTAGTGGCCGCCGTTATTGCCGGTGCTGCGGGTGCCGAGATAGGCGAAGTTCTGCGTGTAGAGGTCGATCAACTGCACCGAGTAGTAACGGTTGTCTTCGATTTTGGGCAGGGTCAACACCAGCGGTTCTTTGCGCAGGTCCATCCAGACGAAGGAGTAGGGCGTGTCGGAGTTGGGGGTGACGAATGCGGTGTCCTTGGGCGTGAACACTTGGGCGGTGTTGCCAATGTGGTTGAACGGCGCCTTGAAGTTGGCACCGCCTTTGTCAACGGCCTGGGTGTAGAGCGTCTTGTACATCGCCACGACCGGGTAGCCGTACAGGTAGGCTTCCTTGGCGATGGCGCGGGCTTCGGCGGGGGTCGCCGTGAAGTCGGCCCAGGCGCCGGTACTCATGAGTATCGAGAGGCTCGCCAACAGCAGGCGCGTCGGTTTTCCAATCATGTTGTTGCGTCCTTCCAGGGGTCGTTTTAACGGGCGTGGGGATCAAAGCGCTGAGTTTCCAGCTTTATTGGCCGAACGTCACGTTAATCCCTGCAAACAACCTGAACTGAGGCACACCTGAACGACGACACTGCCGATTTTTCGCGGTAATACGCACCGCCTTTGAAGCCAGCCGTTAAATTGGGACTAGCCAGTAGTCTGCATCCGTTAGTCGGTTCGCGCGGGAACCGTCGCAGTTTTCAGGCGCTAGGCAGCATGGATTTGACCTTGTCGCGCAGTTGGTCAATGGAGAAGGGTTTGGCGATCCTTTGCATGCCTTCCGGCACATCGATGTTTTCGGCGTAGCCGCTGGCGAACAGAATCGGCAGGGCGGGGCGCAGCTCGCGTACTTTGGCTGCCAATGCTTTGCCGTCCATGTCCGGCAGGCCGACGTCAGTCATCATCAGGTCGATCACTTGGCTGCTGTCGTCGAACACCTTCAAGGCTTGTTCAGCATCCGCAGCTTCAACCACTATGAACTCCAGTTCTTCGAGTACATCGACGATCAGCATGCGCACGATGGCGTCATCTTCGACTACAAGGATGGTGGAGTTGGGCGCGGACATAAGAAAAGCTCTCGATATAAGGAAAGGACTGGCCTTTAACGGTTGAAAGGCCACTCTCTAATGAGTCGCGCCAATCACGGCAAGTTCCGTTGGTTGGCGCATTGTGAGGGCAAAGGCGGGAAATGTCCCGTGGAGGGTAGGACGTTGGCTGTTGCCCGTCGCCGCTATAGATAATCAGCGGCTTACGGGCGTTGGCCGAGTTACAACTCGGTCATGAACAAGTCGGTGACGGCACCGGGTGCTGCCTTAACCGAGTTGTTCAACTCCACTTCGTCAAACACCGAAATTTTGTATTCCGGCGCGGCGGGGTTGTCGCCGTAATGATTCAGCAGGCTTTTGGTTCGGCCCGACTTCAGAGCTTTCTCCAGGGAGGCACTCATCGCCGCCTCGGTACTGAACGTCGCTTTACCGAAGTTGGGGTCAAAATAGAACCACTCTTTTTTACCGCCATTAATAACGACGCCAGCGGTAATGCCGTGGCCCGGACCATTGATCAGCAGCGTTTTTGAAATTCTGGCACTTGCCAGTTCCGAGATGATGGTGGTGTAAGGAACCTGCCTTTCTTGCATACCGTGATGGAATCTCTTCCCGAGTATTTCCTGGTAGCTGTCTAACTGATCGTGGAACTTGGCAACGCGGGTTGCGCGACGTTCCTCGATAACGGCCTTGGCCGGGTCGATTTTACGCAGCTCGGCAATCTCGGTCGGGCTGAGCGTCGGGGTCAGGGAGGTATGCATGTTAGACAAAAATGTTTGCTGTTTTCCATGTTTGGTCGCAGCAGCCATTACGTTGGACAGCGCCGCGCATTCACCTTCTGAAAGCAGCGCAACCTGGCTCAGATAAAAGCCTTGCGGACTCGATTCTATTTTGACGCCCACATGCCCAAGGTCGGCTCTGAATGCCTGATAGTTTTCCAGGCTTATCCAAATTCTTCGGTTTTCGAGGTATTTGATCAAACGACCCACTTCTTCGGGTGTACGCCCACGAACGACTGCCAATTCTGCCAGTTGATAATTGGTGAGTGTTTCCGAGAAGCCCGCGATCTCGTCGGGCTTCCCCTTGGCATATCCTCTTCGGAAGCCTTCGGGATCGACAATTCTCGATGTCTGCCGTGTGGTGTTGAGTCGAGCCGGTAGAGCGTCAAGCTCATCGATACGACGTACAAGGGCACCCAGCTCCTGCGGTGTACGACGCTCTGCCACCGCCAGACGCTTCAAGTCATCGGGTTTAAGCGCGGTGGAGTAGCCAAAAATCTGCTCCGGCTTCCCGCTGTTGCTGCCGCGTATATAGGCGGCTTTATCGGTAGCTTTCGCTGTCTTTACTGCCTCGATGAAATCGCTGCGAAAGTTCGGGTTTACCGCCGGAGGTGCCAGCACGGAACCTATCATCTTGCCAAGCCAGGTGTCGGTGAAGGTTCGGATCTCACCTTCAAGCGCGACGACCTTGGGGGTGAAGTCCTTGAGAGGAGGGCCATACGGGCGATTGCCAATGGGGTCGAAGCCATACCATTGTCCCTCGCGAAACACTGCACCGGTTTCCAGGGTTTGCTCTGCCAGCGTGTAAGTGCCCGTCGCCGTGACACCATTACTTTTGCTGGCGGCCTTGAGCAGGTCGTAACTGCCGGTCGCACCCTTTAGTTTGTTGACGATTTCGCTGCCTTTGCTCGCGAGATAACCAGCACCCTTGCTCAGTAACTTGCCGCCTGCAGCGGCCACATCGCCCAAGCCGCTGACGGGATTGAGTACGCCGATGGTGGCGGCGCCAATTACTTTGGCAGTCTTTAGTGCCTTGGCTCCGGTAGAAAGTGAACTGCTGCCTATCTTGACCAGTTTCCCCGCCGTTGCAGCGCCAGCGGTGAGGAACCCGAACACATCCAGCGAAAGATCGAATACCCCTTCGCCGTAGTTGCCTTTTTGAAAGTTGACGATGGCTGACCGCAGCGGAATCAAGTTCAGCAGGAAATCACTCAGTGGCTTGGGCCCACCGTTCAGCTCGTCAAGTGTCGTCTGCCCTCGGGCCTGTTTTTTAATGTCCGGGTCATCGAGCTCCAGGTGCGCAATAAAAACGTCGGCAACGTCAGCGGATCGACTGCTGCTGAAGCTGTTTATAGAGGATTCGCTCGAAGGGGATTCACGCTCGAGATTAGGTGAACTGCCCAAAGGCTCGAACTTTACGGTCTGGTCTACCCACGCCGCCTGGCGAGCTTCCTGCTGTTTAGCCCGCTGAGCGTTGACCGGTTTAATCGTGCCAGTGTTGAAATTGATTTCGTAGGCGTACGTCTTGCCATCTCGCTCAATGTTGGCCAAAAGCTGCGGTTGTTTCGGGCCGGGTGTCGAGCCCCAGAAACCTGCGCCTAATTGGTACGAGCTTTCCTGGAAGAAGCTTATTTTTCCATGTTCAAAGTTTTTTCGATCCTCCAGTGGAAGCTGCGATATCAAGTGCCTGACCGTTGTATTGACGGCGGCTTTTTTATCCTCAATCGCGCTTGCAACCTGCTGGTCGAATGCCTGGGTTACGCCAAATGTGCGGTTGCTGTTCAACGCTGCTAACGGGATGCGTGAGTCACTCGACGTAAAGGGCCTTGAATTCGGCAAGTCCATCATGGCGATGTCCAGCAGCGAATGCAGCCCGCTCAGGCCGACTTGCTCCGGTTCCCCACTATATTGATCAGTACCCAGCAGTTTTTCTTCGAAAAGCGCCCCCAGGTCGCCAAATCGCTCCTTGAGTTTTTCCAGGGCGATCTCTTTTCGAGTCGGTATGGCCTTGTCCATGGTCTGCGACGCAGACAGCCGATCGTTCAGTTGCTGGTTGAAGGCGGTTCTGATGGTGTCGAGTTGCTCACCGGTGTAGGCGTCATCTGTGCTTTTTTGAACCACGCCATTGGCCACCGCCCAGTCCACCAACGCGTTTCTTTGCGCAGATGCAACGGCGTCCGATTGACCCTCAGTGGTCGTTGAATAACTCATGACCTGGGCGAAGGTCATGTTGGCGACCGCACCCGGCCGCTCAGCTTCGACCGTCGCTGCAGCAATCGACAGGTTGACCCAAGCCTGGCTGCCGATTGTCACGCTGTCGGGCATGTCCTTGATCAGAAATTGCGGTGCAGTGCGGGCCAGGAGCAGGTAACTAACCATATTGGCGAGGGCAGGGCTGCAGCGCTTTTGGGCGATAAGGTGATTTCTGAGCTTTGCTGCGACCTGGGAGGGAGGCTGGCCCCAATTATCGGGTTGTAAAAGATCAAAGTTGGCAATTTTGTTGCGTTCGGGTGCGGCCCAGGACTCCGGATCGAGCTTGTAGTGAAGCAGGGCGAGTACATAGTCGTAAGTGCTGGTGTCGGTGGACACGCCGTCCATGTGGCGCTGCAGCTCTTGCCCCAGCGCCAGGGTCCGCGGGTTTTCGAGGATTCTTTGCAGCGCCTCGGCAGGGTTTTGCAGGTCGCTCGCCGGGATCGAACGGCTATCGAGCAAGTAACCTTTCTGGCCTTTGGTCCCACTCTCGTCCGAGACCACAAATGCCTGCATTTTGGCCAGGTCGGCGTGCGATAACGGAACCGGCCAGGAAAGCCCACCGCCGAAATTCCCCAAAGGATGCTGGTCGGCCTTTTGCTCCAGCGCATGCGCGAGGGCTTTGACCTCATCGTCGGTGCTCGGCAATTTATAACCGAGGTCGGCGATAACGGTCGCTATATTCGGGAAGGTAACTCCCGACAAGGCATACGTCGAATCCGGGTGCGCGTTCACGCGGGTTTTGGTCAGCCAGGTTGAGAAGTTGCTATCAACCCAACCCACAATGCCCCGCAGCCGCAAAGCCACATCCTTAATGGTTTCATTATCGGCCAGCAGTTTTTGCAAAGGCGTAACGGTTGGCGCCTGAACCGTTGACGCAGGGCTTTGGGAGAGGGCGGTTGCAGCCGCATGGGTGTCGCCTTGCGTGATCGCAGGGTCCGCAGCGATTGCGTGCCGGGGGGTGTTTATTGTTTGCCGTGCAACGGTAGTCATGCTCATTGGGCTTACCTGAATGGGTCAAAAATGACGCCCTCCAAAAGATCTTCCGTGTTCATGAGGCGCGTTTTTGAGTGAACGAACGCGTCACCGTCGTTCCCTGGCCGTGTAGGGCAATTGTTTTGAACTGTGTAAATGAGCTGACGAAACCGGCCTGAATCCGCGCGAGATCCACGCGTGCTCTGTAGGTTTTTGCAGAAATTCGACGCTGAAACATAGCCCTGGCCCCTTGTCTTCGGGCAAACTCCCCCTTTTTCCGCACCTGGCCAAGGCATGCCCATGACTCCCGCGTCGTCTGTCGATGAAAAGAGCTTCCGTAAACTCCTGACCCGAAACGTGGCCCTGCCATTAAGCGTCGGCGTGCTTAGCGCGGTGTTTTTTGTCGTATTGATCACCTACCTGTTGTCAGTGATTCAGTGGGTGGAGCACACCGACCGCGTCATCAATAACCTCAATGAGTCATCCAAGCTGACGGTGGACCTGGAAACCGGCATGCGCGGCTTCCTGATCACCGGCGACGAGCATTTCCTCGACCCGTACGAAGTGGCCAAGCCGCGGATCATTGCCGACTTGCGCAATTTGCAGGAGCTGGTGGCAGATAACCCCCAGCAAGTGGACCGCCTCAAGCGCCTGGAAGCCCTGCAGACCGAGTGGAACAAGTACGCCCAGTCGATGATTGACATGCAGCGTGAATCCGGCGATTACCGCAGCGCGGTCAAGGCCGGGCGCGGCAAGCGCCTGACGGATGAAATTCGCAGGGAATACGACGACGCGGTGGCGATGGAGCAGCAGTTCCGGATTACCCGTAATGAGGAAGTCACCAAGACCACGGTATTCAGCGTCACCCTGTACCTGGCGTTCGTGCTCGGGTTGAGCGGCTTCCTCGCTTACTCGGGTCGTAAAAATCTTGTTTCACTGGCGGGCAGTTACAGCGCAAACCTCGCGTCGCAACGCAAGATAGCCACCCGCCTGGAACAGCAAGCCTGGCTGCGTAACGGCCAGACGGAGCTGGCCGAACAAGTGCTGGGGCAACCGACTCTGAAGCTGCTGGGTCGCAATATTTTGCAGTTCTTCGCCCAATACATGGGGTCGGCAGTGGCGGCGCTGTACGTGCGTGAAGAACACGGCGGTCTGAAGCGCATTGCTACCTATGGTTTCTCGCGCGAACAGGAGCAAAAGGAACAGTCGATCTACAGCGACGAAGGCATCGTTGGGCAGGCCGCCCAGCTCGATCGCCTGATTCGCCTGGACGATGTGCCGGTGGATTACTTCAAGGTCAGCTCTGGCCTGGGCGATGGTTCGACGCGCAGTGTGTTGGTCATGCCCACCAGCGATGACGGCCGCGTGAATGGCGTGATCGAGCTGGGCTTTTTGCGCCCTCTGCAAGAGCGTGACGTGGAGCTGCTGGAGCTGATCGCCGGCAATATCGGCACCTCCATCGAAGCCGCGCGTTATCGCCAGCGGTTGCAAGAAGTGCTGGCCGAAACCCAGCAGCTCAACGAAGAGCTGCAAGTGCAGCAGGAAGAACTCAAGACCGCCAACGAAGAGTTGGAAGAACAGTCGCGCATCCTCAAGGAATCCCAGGCCCATCTGGAAACCCAACAGGCAGAGCTTGAGCAAACCAACGAGCAGCTCGCCGAACAGACCGAGACCCTGGCCGCGCAACGCGACGCCATGGACCGCAAGAACGTCGAGCTGAACAGGGTTCAGCTTGAGCTGGAAGATCGCGCCGACGAATTGCAGCGCTCCAGCAAGTACAAATCCGAATTCCTCGCCAACATGTCCCACGAGTTGCGCACGCCGCTGAACAGCTCGCTGATCCTCGCCAAGTTACTCGCCGAAAACCCCCAGGAAAACCTCAGCGTCGAGCAGGTCAAGTTTGCCGAGTCGATCTATTCCGCGGGCAATGACTTGCTCAACCTGATCAACGACATTCTCGATATTTCCAAGGTCGAAGCCGGCAAGCTGGAGATGCGCCCGGAAAACTCCAGCGTCGCGCGTCTGGTAGACGGCCTGCGTGGCATGTTCGAGCCACTGGCGGCCGATCGCAAGCTGGGCTTCCAGGTGGAGGTGCAGAGCGATGCGCCGATCATGCTGTTTACCGACCGCCAGCGCTTGGAACAGATTCTCAAAAACCTGCTGTCCAACGCGCTCAAGTTCACCGAACAGGGCGAAGTGAGCTTGTCGGTGGCGCGCGCCTCGGGGGAGGGCATTGCCTTCACCGTGCGCGACTCCGGCATCGGCATTGCGCCAGACCAGCAGGAAAGCATCTTCGAAGCCTTCCGCCAGGCCGATGGCACCACCAACCGCCGCTACGGCGGCACCGGCTTGGGCCTGTCGATTTCCCGCGACCTGGCCTCCTTGCTCGGCGGGTACATCAGCGTCACCAGCGAGCCGGGCAAGGGCAGCGTATTCACCCTGGTGATCCCGGAGCACTACGTGGAGCGCGAGGAAGACGCGGCGCCCATCGAGCAACCACGTCAGGTGGTTGCCGCACCGGCACCCAAGCCGATCGTGGTGTCGCCGCTGCCGGTGGCCGACGCCAAACACATCCCTCGCTTTGCCGACGACCGAGATAAAGCGCCGTTCACCACCCGCTGCATTCTGGTGGTGGAGGACGAGCCGAACTTCGCGCGCATCCTGTTCGACCTGGCCCATGAGTTGGGCTACCACTGCCTGGTGGCCCATGGCGCCGACGAGGGCTACAGCCTGGCCGAAGAATACATTCCCGACGCGATCCTGCTGGACATGCGCCTGCCCGACCATTCCGGCCTGACCGTGCTGCAACGCCTCAAGGAACACGCCAACACCCGCCACATTCCCGTGCATGTGATTTCCGTGGAAGACCGCGTAGAAGCCGCCATGCACATGGGCGCAATCGGTTATGCGGTAAAACCCACTACTCGCGAAGAGCTCAAGGACGTATTTGCGCGCCTGGAAGCCAAGCTGACCCAAAAGGTCAAGCGCGTACTGCTGGTGGAAGACGATGACCTGCAACGCGACAGCATTGCCCGCCTGATCGGCGACGATGACATCGAGATCACCGACGTCGGCTACGCCCAGGCGGCGCTCGACCTGCTGCGCACCAATGTTTATGACTGCATGATCATCGACCTCAAGCTTCCGGACATGCTCGGTAATGAGCTGCTCAAGCGCATGGCCACCGAGGATATCTGCTCGTTCCCGCCGGTGATCGTCTACACCGGGCGCAACCTGACCCGCGACGAAGAGGCCGAGCTGCGCAAGTACTCGCGCTCGATCATCATCAAGGGCGCACGCTCGCCGGAGCGTCTGCTGGATGAGGTCACACTCTTTCTGCACAAAGTCGAATCCCAGCTGTCCCATGACCGCCAGAAGATGCTCAAGACTGCCCGCAGCCGCGACAAGGTCTTCGAGGGGCGCAAAATCCTGCTGGTGGACGACGATGTGCGCAACATCTTCGCCTTGACCAGCGCCCTTGAACACAAAGGCGCGGTGGTGGTGATCGGGCGTAATGGCCGTGAAGCCATCGACAAACTCAATGAAGTCGACGATATCGATCTGGTGCTGATGGACGTGATGATGCCGGAAATGGACGGTTACGAGGCCACCACCTTGATCCGCCAGGACCCGCGCTGGAAAAAGCTGCCGATTATCGCGGTCACGGCCAAGGCCATGAAGGACGACCAGGAACGCTGCCTCGCGGCGGGCTCCAACGATTACCTGGCCAAGCCGATCGACCTGGATCGCTTGTTCTCGCTGATTCGCGTATGGCTGCCAAAGATGGAACGCATTTAAGTGGAGCGAAGTTTTTTGGATAAAAGTAGCGACATCGAGCTGCGCCTGTTGATCGAGGCGATTTACCTCAAATACAGCTACGACTTTCGCGACTACTCCGGTGCGTCGGTCAAGCGGCGCGTGGCTCACGCGCTGCGTCAGTTCGACTGCGCGACCATTTCGGCGCTGCAGGATCGGGTGCTGCACGACCCGGCCGCATTTATGCAGTTGCTGCAATTCCTGACGATTCCGGTGAGCGAGATGTTTCGCGACCCCTCGCACTTTCTGGCGATCCGCCGGGAAGTGGTGCCCCTGCTAAAAACGTACCCGTCGATCAAGATCTGGATCGCCGGTTGCAGCACGGGAGAAGAGGTGTACTCCATGGCCATCCTGCTGCGCGAAGAGGGTTTGCTGGACCGCACGATTATCTACGCGACGGACATCAACCAGACCTCTCTGGATAAAGCCAAGCAGGGCATCTTTTCCCTGGAAAATGTGCGCGCCTACACGGCCAATTATCAGCAGGCCGGCGGGCAACGTTCATTTGCCGACTACTACACTGCAGCCTACGATTACGCGATCTTCGACAAGACGCTGCGTGAAAACGTGACGTTCGCCGATCACAGCTTGGCGACGGATAGTGTATTCTCAGAAACTCAATTAATTTCATGCCGCAACGTACTGATTTACTTCAATAAAAAATTGCAGGATCGTGCGTTCGGGTTGTTTCATGAGTCGCTGTGTCACCGCGGCTTCCTGGTGCTGGGCAGCAGAGAAACCCTGGACTTTTCCGCTTACAGCAAACAATTCGAACCCTTGGTCAAACAGGAACGGATCTACCGCAAATCATGAACGACGCGCCCGCCACCCCGATTCGGGGGATTGAAGCCATCGTTGTCGGCGCATCTGCCGGCGGCGTAGAAGCGTTGCTGACTATTTTTGGTGAGCTGCCTGGGGATTTCGGCTTGCCAATCATTGCCGTATTGCACCTGCCGGATGAGCGTCGCAGCCAACTGGCTGAAGTGTTTGCGCGGCGCCTGCGCGTTCCGGTGAAGGAAGCGCGGGATAAGGAAGTGATCGAAGCCGGCACTTTGTACTTCGCCGGGCCGGGTTATCACCTGTCGGTGGAGCAGGATCGCAGCTTGTCCCTGAGCCAGGAAGACCGTGTGCACCATTCGCGGCCCGCCATCGATTACTTGTTTGCCTCCGCCGGCGACGCCTATGGCCGGGGCTTGCTCGCGATTCTGTTGACCGGCGCAAATCAGGACGGCGCGAACGGGTTGGCCCATGTCAAAAAATCGGGCGGCACCACGGTAGTCCAGGACCCCAAGGAAGCACGCATCGCCGTGATGCCCCTGGCGGCCCTGGCCCTGCACACACCTGATCATATTCTCACTCTGAGCCACATTGGTTCATTGCTGGCTTCCCTGGAAAATTCCCCATGCTAAGTACTGTCCAGGCCAAACTGCTGATCGTCGACGATCTGCCGGAAAACCTGCTGGCCCTTGAAGCGCTGATCAAGCGCGAAGATCGACAGGTCTACAAGGCCTTGAGCGCTGACGAAGCGCTGTCGCTGTTGCTGGAACATGAGTTCGCCATGGCGATTCTCGACGTGCAGATGCCCGGCATGAACGGTTTCGAGCTGGCTGAGCTGATGCGCGGCACCGAAAAAACCAAAAACATCCCGATTGTGTTCGTCAGCGCCGCCGGCCGCGAACTCAACTATGCGTTCAAGGGCTACGAAAGTGGGGCCGTGGACTTCCTGCACAAGCCGCTGGATATTCACGCGGTGAAGAGCAAGGTCAATGTTTTTGTCGACCTGTACCGCCAAAGCAAGGCGATGAAGCTGCAAGTCGAAGCGCTGGAGCGCAGCCGCCGCGAGCAGGAACTGCTGCTGACGCGCCTGCAGTCCACTCAGGCGGAGCTTGAGCAGGCGGTGCGCATGCGTGATGACTTTATGTCGATCGTCGCCCACGAGGTGCGTACGCCCCTTAACGGCCTGATCCTGGAGACCCAGCTGCGCAAAATGCACCTGGCCCGCGACAACGCCGCTGCGTTTACGCTGGACAAGATGCACGCGATGGTCGACCGCGATGAACGCCAGATTCAAAGCCTGATCCGCCTGATCGAAGACATGCTCGACGTGTCACGCATTCGCACCGGCAAGCTGTCGATTCGCCCGGCGCGCTGCGACCTGACGCAATTGGTGCGCAACCTGGTGGAGAACTTCGCCCCGCAAGTAGCGGCGGCCAATTGCTCCATGCAGTTAGTCGCCGAAGAGGCCGTAGTCGGCCATTGGGACGAGTTCCGCATTGAGCAAGTGATCACCAATCTGCTGACCAACGCCCTTCGCTACGGCGCCAAAAGCCCGGTGAACGTGCGCGTCTACACCGAGCATGGTGAGGCGCGGGTTGAAGTGCGTGACCGTGGCATCGGTATCAGCGCAGACAACCAGAAGCGTATTTTTCAGCAGTTCGAACGGGTGTCCGCCAGTCATGTGTCGGCAGGCCTGGGGCTTGGGTTGTTCATTTCCGAACAGATTGTGGCGGCCCATGGCGGCACCATCGAGGTCGAGAGCCAGATAGGCGAGGGCGCCTTGTTCCGGGTGTGCCTGCCGCTTGAGGCACGGGCATGAAATCAATCGTCAGGCCGACGCAACCTCTGCGTGACCCCATGGTCGTAACTGCAGCAATTGACCGGACAAAGGCTTCCCATGAGTGAAGATGCGCAAGACGTTGTACTGATCGTCGAGGACGACGAATCGATTATGTTTGTGCTGGGTGAATACCTGGCCGGGCTGGGCTATCGGGTCTTGAAGGCGATCGATGGGGAGCAGGCGTTCGAAATCCTCGCGACCAAACCGCACCTGGACCTGATGGTCACCGATTACCGCCTGCCCGGCGGGATTTCCGGGGTGCAGATTGCTGAGCCGGCGATGAAGCTGCGACCGGAATTGAAAGTCATCTTTATCAGCGGTTACCCGCAGGAAATTCTCGACTGCAACAGCCCGATCACGCGCAACGCGCCGATCCTGGCCAAGCCGTTTGACCTGGACACGCTGCAAGAGCATATCCAGCGCCTGTTGGCCTGAAGCGCCGAAGGGCTGCGAGGCAGCCCTAATCCCTGATCATTTCCCGAACTTTTTCCGTCAACAGGTCGAACGTGAATGGCTTGGTGATCAGTTGCATGCCAGGGTCGAGGAAACCACCGCGAACCGCCGCGTGTTCGGCGTAGCCGGTGATGAACAGCACTTTGAGGCCAGGGCGTATCTGCCGACCGATCTCCGCCAGTTGCCGACCGTTCATGCCCGGCAGGCCCACGTCGCTGATCATCAGATCAATGCGCTGGTCAGACTCGATGATCGGCACGGCCGCATTGGCATCGCCTGCTTCAACATAGGCGTAACCCAATTCCTTCAGCACGGCGCTGACCAACACCCTGACGGCCGGATCGTCCTCGACGATCAAGATGGTTTCGCCCGCATTGGCAAAAGGCAGCATCGCAGGGTTAGCGGACTCTTCCATGAGGACGTCGCCCACAAAACGCGGCAAAAACAAGCTGACCGTTGTGCCTTCGTCGACTTTGCTGTGAATCGTCACATGCCCACGGGATTGCCGGGCAAAACCGTAGATCATCGACAAGCCGAGGCCCGTGCCCTGACCAATCGGCTTGGTGGTGAAAAACGGATCGAACACGCGATCAATCACGTTCGCAGGAATCCCGCAGCCGTTATCGCTGATGCTCAGCTCTACATAGTCGCCGGGAGGGAGCGTGCCGTAGGCGGCTGTGAATACGCTGTCCAGGTGCCGATTGGTGGTTTCTACCACCAGCTTGCCACCGCCGGGCATCGCGTCACGGGCATTGAGTACCAGGTTGAGCAGGGCACTTTCGAGCTGATTGGGGTCGGCTTCGGCGGTCCAGAGTTGCTCTGAAAGGCGCATTTCCAGGACGATGCTTTCATTGATGCTGCGCTGCAGCAATTCATTCATCGAGCTGACTAACCGGTTGATCTCCACAGGCTTTGAGTCCAACGACTGACGGCGGGAAAACGCCAGCAGGCGATGGGTCAGGCCGGCAGCGCGGTTTGCCGAGGTGACGCCCAAGTCGATCAGGCTGTCGAGATCGTCCAGGCGACCACGCGCCACGCGCCTTCTCAGCAACTCCAGGCTACCGATAATGCCGGTGAGCATGTTGTTGAAGTCGTGGGCGATGCCGCCGGTGAGTTGGCCAACCGCTTCCATTTTTTGCGACTGGCGCAACGCCTCTTCATTGGCACGCAGTTGCGCTGTGCGTTCTTCTACCTGTTGCTCCAGCGTCTCAAGCGTGCGCTGCAGGCGCAGTTCGCTTTCACTCAAGTCAATCAGACGGTCGCGCGCCTCATACTGGCGCCGGCGACCGCGCACGGCCGTACTCACAAGACTGATCAAGGTGCTCGGGTGGAAAGGCCGTTCCAGGAAGGTGACATTGCCCAGCAAGCCGCTGAGCCTGGACGAGCCAGCTTGCTCTTTGCCACCGTGGTGCGTCATCAACACGATTGGCATGTCGGACCAGGCCGGTTGCTCACGCAGCCACTCCAGCAGCGGGTCAAGCTCGACACCGCGCAACGCTTCAACCGCAATGATCAGCATACCGGCGCCTTGTTCCAGCGCCTCGCACAACAACGGCAGGTTACCCGTGACGATGCCGCCGTAGCCTGCCTCTTTGAGCATCATTAATGCGAGGGCGCCATCTCGGCCCATGGGCGCAAGGATAATGGCTCGCTCGGACGTCGGGAACAGCACATTCACTCCCCGTGTTCCTTAAGCAGTGGGGCACCTGCGCCCATGTAAGTCGGAACACCGCGCAGCACGCCTTGAAATTCCTCCAGTGGCTCGCCAATGACCATGCCGCCGGTGCCGATGACGTATTCACGAATGGTCGACTCGTGGGTGCCCGTGCGTTTTTTAATCACGGAAATGGCACGACGCACCTTGCCGAGCGCTTCGAAGTAGCGCAACAGCACCACGGTATCCGCCAGGTAGGTCAGATCAACCGGCGCCGCCATGTCGCCGACCAACCCGTGCTGGGCAACGGTCATAAACGTCGCAGCGCCACGCCGGTTCAAATACAGCAGCAATTCGTGCATGTGCAGGATCAGCGAGTTTTCTTCCGGCATGGCCGCCTGGAAGCCGTTGACGCTGTCGATGACCACGGTCTTGATGCCCTGTTCATCCACTGCGCGGCGCACCCGATGAGAGAACTCGCCAGGAGACAATTCAGCGGCGTCAACCTGCTCGATATACAGGTTTCCGGTCGCCTGCAAAGCCTTCAGGTCGATTTTCAACTGGCGCATGCGCTCAAACAGCAGGCCCAGCTCTTCATCGAAGATAAACAGTGCGGCTTTCTCGCCACGCGCAACGGCTGCAGCGGCAAAGAGAATCGAGATCAGCGATTTGCCGGTGCCCGCAGGGCCGAGAATCAGCGTACTGGAGCCGGTTTCGATACCGCCGCCCAGCAACGCATCCAATTCGTTGATGCCGCTGGGCAGCGTTTCACGCACATAACCGGCGCGATGCTCTGCTGCGACCAGGCGCGGGAAAACGTGGATGCCATCGGCGGCGATGGTGAAATCGTGAAAACCGCCACGGTACTTTTGCCCGCGGTATTTGACCACGCGTACGCGACGTCGCTCGGCACCGTAGACCGGCGTCAACTCTTCGAGGCGGATGACCCCGTGAGCGACACTGTGAACGGTTTTGTCGAGGGCTTCGGTCGTCAGGTCGTCGAGCAGAAGCACTGTGGCGTCGTAGCGTACGAAGTAATGCTTGATCGCCAGAATTTGCCGACGGTAGCGCAGCGAACTTTGGGCCAGCAGTCGAATCTCGGAGAGGCTGTCGAGCACCACGCGAGTGGGCTTGACGCGCTCCACGACTTCAAAGATCTGCCGCGTCGCTTCGCCCAGTTCAAGGTCGGACGAATACAACAGGCTTTGCTGGTGTTCCGCGTTGAGGATGCTTTCAGGCGGCGTCAGCTCAAAAACGTGGATGTTGTCATCCAGGTCCCAGCCGTGGGATTTGGCTCCCTGGCGCAGTTCGCGCTCGGTTTCCGACAAAGTGATGTAAAGCGAACGCTCCCCGCGCTTGGCGCCCTCTTGAAGAAAGTGCAGGGCGACGGTGGTTTTGCCGGTGCCGGGCTCACCTTCAAGCAGGAACAAATGGCTTCGAGACAGCCCGCCGGCAAGAATGTCATCGAGACCGACAATACCGGTGGCCGCTTTTTCGCTTAATAACGCATTGGATGTAGACAAGAAGTGCCCTCAGGTCACATACGTGTAGAGTTGCGCGCCCGTTCGAGCGCGCCATAATCTCTTGACCGTGGCGTGATGCGGCGGTTCAAAGGATTTGGAATTTGTACCTGGAGCGGCGGGCGCGAGCTTCACGCCACGCCCGTGGGGCCTAAAGCCCTTGTTGCAGCGCCGGATCATCCGGGTTCTGCTGCTCAAGTTGCGCAAGCAGCACTTGAACGTTCTGCAATTGCCCACTTTCTTTCCAGTAATTGACCAGCAACACACGCGCCTTGCGGTTGGCCGGATTGCGCTGGACGATTTCCTCCAGCTGGCGCTGGGCGGCTTCCAGTTCTTGCTGGGCGTGCAGGGTGGTCGCCAAGTCGTAGCGGTAATCCTGATTGTCCGGTTCCAGCTCCACCGCCTTTGACAGGCCGAGCAGCGCATAAGGGCGCTCGCCATGGTGCAGCAGCCACATGCCCAAGGCATGTTGCAGATACGCCGACTCCGGATGCGCCGCCAGCTGCCGCGCCAATAGCTGACGGGATTCTTCGGTCTTGCCTTGCTTGTCCAGCAACTCAATTTGCGCAACCACGGCCTGCAGGTTGTCCGGCTGCAGGCGTATCGCCTGTTCCAGGGCATTTTGCGCGTCCGGCAACAAGGCGCTGTGGATGTAGAGGCGCGCCAGTTGAATCCAGTTTTCAGCAGACTCGGGCTCGGCCTTGATCTCCTTCACGAACTCGTCGAGCACTTGCTGCAGGGGGCCAAAATACAAGCCCAAGGTATCCGGCGACAGGCCCAGCAACGCGTTGGCCGCGGCAAAACGCACCTCCTGCTCGGGGTCGTCCAGCGCTGGCCCGAGGAGCAACGTACGTTGGCCAGTAGGCACCAGCCCGACAATGCTGTGAATCGCGGCTTCGCGCACCAGTGGCGACGGGTCGGCCAGGTCTTTATCGGCGAGCTTCAGCGCCTGAGGGCTTGGGTAGTTGGGCAGTTCAGCATGCAGTGCGGCGCGGCGCTGAGGAGACAGGTCCGGCCGGCCCAATTGCTGATACAGCACGCGCGCCGCTCCCGGCTCACCGTTATGCGCTTGCCTCAGCGCTTTGGCGTAGCCATGGGCAATGGCAGGCGGCACAACCACCGGAGTGGTGCGGGCAAAAAACCAGGTGACCGACACAATCAACAGCAGGGCGCACAGGCCGACGATGGCATTACGGCGTGACTTTGACATGCAAGCTTCCAAAAACTTATCGCAAAGCGAGCAGCTTCGGTCAGACCATCGCGAGTGTCAAACCCGCATCACTTCAGCACGTAATCCACCGGCTTCAGGGAGGCCGGCAGGTCAGTTTCGGCGAAGCCAATCGGGTCTTCGAGGTCATTTGCGAATCAGCGAACGCACCTCAATGATCATCTCGAGCCGTAGAGGGAGAACAGGATGCCGAAGAGGTAGCGCGATCAATGATTGGCCAAAACAGTCAGCGAGGTTGAAGGCTTTGACCATTGCCGCTGCGCCGCTCTAGAGCGACTATTTGAGGGGTTTACGTCCTGAAAATAAAAATACAGAAGGATTTGAAGCGATGCGTGAGTATTTGGCTGCCACCACCGAGTTTGATTATCAGCACACCGTCGACGCCGCTCTGGCCGGAAACCTGCAGGCGCTCAATGCCTGTGTGGAATGCTGTGACCGCCACGCGCTGCCTGGGCGCATCGCGTTGTTCTGGGAAGGCAAGGACGGGCGCAGCGCCACGTCGACCTTTACCGAGTTGCAGGACCAGGCCTCACGCTTCGCCAATTTCCTGCTGGCCCAAGGCGTCAAGCGCGGGGACAAGGTCGCCGGCCTGTTGCCTCGCACGGCTGAATTGCTGGTGGTGGTATTCGCCACTTGGCGCATCGGTGCGGTGTATCAGCCTTTATTTACCGCATTCGGCCCCAAGGCTATAGAACATCGCCTGAACAGTTCCGGCGCCGCGCTGGTTGTCACCGATGCGATCAACCGGCCCAAGCTGGCAGAGGTGGAACGCTGCCCGACTATTGTGACGGTCGCTGGCGCCAGGGGCGAAGGCATTGTGCGCGGTGACTTCAGTTTCTGGGCTGAACTGCCCAACTATTCCAACGTCTGCGAGCCGGTGTTGCTGGGCGCGGAAGATCCGTTTTTGCTGATGTTCACCTCTGGCACGACTGGCCCGTCCAAAGCACTGTCGGTGCCGCTCAAGGCCATCGTTGCGTTTCAGAGCTACACCCGTGACGCCGTGGACCTGCGCCCCGAGGACGCCTTCTGGAACGTCGCCGACCCGGGTTGGGCCTACGGCATCTATTTTGGCGTGACCGGGCCGTTGTCCATGGGCCATCCGATTACCTTCTACGATGGCCCGTTTACCCTGGAAAGCACCTGCCGGGTCATCAACAAGTACGGGATCACCAACCTCACCGGCTCACCGACCGCTTACCGCTTGCTGATTGCCGGCGGCGAACAGTTCGCGGGCTCGATCAAGGGCAAGCTGCGCATTGTGAGCAGCGCCGGCGAGCCGTTGAACCCGGAAGTGATTCGCTGGTTCGCGGATAACTTGGGCGTGACCATTCACGATCACTACGGCCAGACCGAACTGGGCATGGTGCTGTGCAACCACCATGGCCTGGAGCACCCGGTGCATGTGGGCTCGGCCGGGTTTGCCTCGCCGGGCCATCGCATTGTGGTACTGGACGACAACCATCAGGAATTGCCCGCCGGCCAGCCCGGCATCCTGGCGATCGACCGCGAGCAATCGCCGATGTGCTGGTTCGCCGGCTACGACGGCGTGAACACCAAAGCATTTGTGGGCAAGTACTACCTCAGCGGCGACACCGTAGAGTTGAACCCCAACGGCAGCATCAGCTTTGTCGGGCGCAGTGATGATGTGATCACCACCTCCGGCTACCGCGTGGGCCCGTTCGACGTGGAAAGCGCCCTGGTCGAACACCCGGCCGTGGTTGAGGCTGCGGTGGTCGGCAAACCCTGCCCGGAGCGCACCGAACTGGTGAAAGCCTTTGTAGTAATCAACGCGCAATACCGCGCGACCCCCGAGTTGGCCGAAGAACTGCGCCTGCATGTGCGCAAGCGCCTGGCTGCGCATGCCTACCCGCGAGAAATCGAATTCGTCAGCGACTTGCCCAAGACCCCGAGCGGCAAGCTGCAACGCTTTATTTTGCGTAATCAGGAAATCGCCAAGGCCCAGGCTGCGTTGGCGTAACCCACTTTTAAGGAAACAATGATGCAGATTGAAAACAAGGTATTCCTGGTCAGCGGCGGCGCTTCGGGCCTCGGCGCGGCCACCGCTGAAATGCTCGTGGCTGCCGGTGCCAAGGTCATGCTGGTGGACCTGAACGCTGACGCCGTCGCGGCCAAAGCCCAACAGCTCGGCGACAATGCGCGCAGCGCCGTGGCAGATATCAGCCAGGAGGCCGCCGCTGAAGCCGCGGTGCAGGCCACCGTTGCCGCCTTTGGCGGTTTGCACGGGCTGGTCAACTGCGCCGGTGTGGTGCGTGGCGAGAAAATCCTCGGCAAGAACGGCCCCCATGGCTTGGCCAGCTTTGCCCAGGTGATCAACGTCAACCTGATCGGCAGCTTTAACCTGCTGCGCCTGGCCGCTGCGGCCATTGCCGACACTGAGGCGAATGCCGACGGCGAGCGCGGCGTGATCATCAACACCGCCTCGGTCGCGGCTTTCGACGGGCAAATCGGCCAGGCAGCGTATGCCGCCTCCAAGGGCGCGATTGCCAGCCTGACCTTGCCCGCCGCCCGCGAACTGGCGCGCTTCGGCATTCGGGTCATGACCATCGCTCCCGGCATTTTCGAGACGCCGATGATGGCCGGCATGACCCCGGAGGTGCGCGACTCCCTGGCCGCCGGCGTGCCGTTCCCGCCGCGCCTGGGCAAGCCTGCCGAATACGCCGCCCTGGTGCGCCATATCATCGAAAACAGCATGCTCAATGGTGAGGTTATCCGTCTCGACGGCGCCTTGCGCATGGCGGCCAAGTAAGGAGCATTTCCCATGAACGATCCCATCGTTATCGTCAGCGCCGTACGCACGCCCATGGGCGGATTTCAGGGCGACCTCAAAGGGCTGACCGCGCCGCAACTGGGCGCGGCCGCGATTCGCGCCGCCGTCGAGCGGGCCGGTATCGCCCCCGATGCCGTGGATGAAGTGTTGTTTGGCTGCGTGCTGCCTGCCGGTTTGGGCCAGGCGCCTGCGCGTCAGGCGGCGTTGGGCGCCGGGCTGGACAAAGGCACCCGCTGCACCACCCTCAACAAAATGTGCGGCTCGGGCATGGAAGCCGCCATCCTGGCCCATGATTCGCTGCTGGCCGGCAGTGTCGATGTAGTCATCGCCGGTGGCATGGAAAGCATGTCCAACGCGCCGTACCTGCTCGACCGCGCGCGCAGCGGTTACCGCATGGGCCACGGCAAGGTGTTGGACCATATGTTCCTCGATGGCCTCGAAGATGCCTATGACAAGGGCCGCCTGATGGGCACCTTTGCCGAAGACTGCGCCCAATACAACGGCTTCAGCCGTGAAGCTCAGGATGCGTTCGCCATTGCTTCGCTGACCCGTGCGCAAGACGCGATCACCCATGGCAACTTCGCTGCGGAAATCGTGCCGGTGCAGGTCACCGCTGGCAAGGAGCAGAAAACCATCCTGCATGACGAACAACCGCCCAAGGCCAAACTCGACAAGATCACCAGCCTGAAACCGGCGTTCCGCGAAGGCGGCACGGTGACGGCGGCCAATTCCAGTTCGATTTCCGACGGTGCGGCGGCGCTGCTGCTGATGCGTCAGTCCGAAGCACAAAAGCGCGGGCTTAAACCGCTGGCGGTGATCCATGGCCACGCCGCGTTTGCGGATGAGCCGGGGCTGTTTCCAGTGGCGCCGGTGGGTGCGATTCGCAAGCTGATGAGCAAAACCGGCTGGAACCTGGGCGAAGTCGACCTGTTCGAGATCAACGAAGCCTTCGCCGTGGTCAGCCTGGTCACCATGAGCAAGCTGGAAATCGCCCACGAGAAGGTCAACGTGCACGGGGGCGCCTGCGCGCTGGGGCATCCGATCGGGGCCTCTGGCGCCCGCATCCTGGTGACCTTGCTCTCGGCCCTGCGCCAAAGAGGCCTCAAGCGTGGGGTCGCGGCCATCTGCATCGGCGGCGGTGAAGCCACGGCCATGGCCGTTGAATGCCTGTACTGAGGAGTTTCCATGCTGCCAAATGACGAACAACTGCAAATCAGCGAGGCGGCCCGGCAATTTGCCCAGGAGCGCCTGAAACCCTTCGCCGCCGAATGGGACCGTGAGCATCGCTTTCCCAGGGAGGCGATAGGCGAAATGGCCGAACTGGGCTTTTTCGGCATGCTGGTGCCGGAACAGTGGGGCGGTTGCGACACGGGATACCTGGCCTACGCCATGGCGCTTGAAGAGATCGCGGCCGGCGACGGCGCCTGCTCGACCATCATGAGCGTGCACAACTCGGTCGGCTGCGTACCGATCCTCACCTTCGGCAACGATGCGCAGAAACAACAGTTCCTCACGCCTCTTGCCAGCGGCGCCATGCTCGGTGCCTTCGCGCTCACCGAACCGCAAGCCGGTTCCGATGCCAGCGGCCTGAAAACCCGCGCGCGTCTGGAAGGCGAGCATTACGTGCTCAATGGCTGCAAACAGTTCATCACGTCCGGGCAAAACGCCGGGATCGTGATTGTGTTTGCGGTCACCGACCCGGCCGCCGGCAAGCGCGGGATCAGCGCGTTTATCGTGCCCACCGACTCACCGGGCTACAGCGTAGCGCGGGTCGAAGACAAACTGGGTCAGCACGCGTCGGACACCTGTCAGATCCTGTTCGAGGATGTGAAAGTGCCGGTTGCCAATCGTCTGGGGGAGGAGGGTGAAGGGTACAGGATCGCCCTGGCCAACCTGGAAGGCGGACGCGTCGGCATTGCTGCGCAAGCGGTGGGCATGGCCCGCGCCGCCTTTGAAGCCGCCCGCGACTATGCCCGCGAGCGCGAAAGCTTCGGCAAGGCAATCATCGAGCATCAGGCCGTGGCCTTCCGCCTTGCCGACATGGCCACGCAAATCGCCGTGGCGCGGCAGATGGTGCATTACGCCGCCGCCCTGCGTGACAGCGGCAAGCCTGCGCTGGTGGAAGCGTCCATGGCCAAGCTGTTTGCCTCGGAAATGGCCGAGAAAGTCTGCTCGGCCGCCTTGCAAACCCTGGGCGGTTACGGTTACCTGAGCGACTTCCCGCTGGAGCGGATCTACCGCGACGTGCGGGTCTGCCAGATTTACGAAGGCACCAGCGATATCCAGCGCATGGTCATCTCACGCAATCTTTAAGGAGCCGAAACATGAGTTACGAGACTATTTTGCTCGAGGTGCAGGGCCGCGTCGGGTTGATTACCCTTAATCGCCCGCAAGCCTTGAACGCCTTGAATGCGCAATTGGTCAGCGAGTTGAACCAGGCGCTGGACGGCCTGGAAGCCAACCCTGAAATTGGCTGCATCGTGCTGACCGGCTCGAAAAAAGCCTTCGCCGCCGGCGCCGACATCAAGGAAATGGCCGAGCTGACCTACCCGCAGATCTACCTCGACGACCTGTTCAGCGACAGTGACCGCGTGGCCAACCGTCGCAAGCCGATCATTGCCGCCGTCAACGGCTTTGCCCTGGGCGGCGGCTGCGAACTGGCGTTGATGTGCGATTTCATCCTGGCCGGTGACAACGCCAAATTCGGCCAGCCCGAAATCAACCTCGGCGTACTGCCGGGCATGGGCGGCACCCAGCGCCTGACCCGCGCCGTGGGCAAGGCCAAGGCCATGGAAATATGCCTGACCGGGCGTTTTATCGACGCGGTGGAAGCGGAGCGTTGCGGGATCGTCGCGCGAATCGTGCCTGCCGATGAACTGTTGGAAGAAGCGCTGAAAGTGGCCGCGCTGATTGCCGGCAAGTCAGTGCCGATCAGCATGATGGTCAAGGAAAGCGTGAACCGCGCGTTTGAAGTAAGCCTGTCCGAAGGCGTGCGCTTTGAGCGCCGAGTCTTCCACGCAGCGTTTGCGACCCAGGATCAGAAGGAAGGCATGGCGGCATTCGTGGCCAAACGCGCGCCGGAATTCAAAGATAAGTAAGTAATCCTTTAACGCTGAAGATCAAAATGTGGGAGCGGGCTTGCTCGCGAATGCGGAGTGTCAGTCACCGAATGTTTCGACTGATCCACCGCATTCGCGAGCAAGCCCGCTCCCACATTGGTTTTGTGGCGTACCCGTTAGAGCTGGTAGTTCTTCAGTTCCCGCGCAATCACCATCCGCTGAATCTCGCTGGTGCCCTCATAAATCTGCGTGATCCGCGCATCCCGGTAGTAGCGCTCCACCGGGTAATCCTCCAGATACCCATACCCGCCGTGAATCTGAATCGCAGACGAACAGACCTTTTCGGCCATTTCCGAGGCAAACAGCTTGGCTTGTGACGCCTCCGACAGGCACGGCTTGCCGGCGCTGCGCAGGCGTGCGGCGTGCAGGATCAGCAAGCGGGCGGCGTTCAGTTGGGTTTGCATGTCGGCCAGCAGGTTGGCCACGCTCTGGTGTTCGATGATCGCTTTGTTGAACTGCACGCGGTCACGGGCATAGGCCAACGCGGCCTCGAACGCTGCACGGGCGATGCCCAGCGCCTGAGCGGCAATGCCGATGCGGCCGCCTTCCAGGTTGGATAGGGCGATGGCCAGGCCTTTGCCGCGCTCACCCAGCAGGTTGGCTTCGGGGACGCTGCACTGGTTCAGCGTGACCGCGCAGGTGTCCGAGGCGCGAATGCCCATTTTGTGCTCGGTGCGATCTACCACGAAACCCGGCGTATCGGTGGGTACGAGAAATGCGGAGATACCTTTCTTGCCCAAGTCCGGGTCAGTCACCGCAAACACGATGGCCAACTTGGCGCGCTTGCCGTTGCTGACGAACTGCTTGGCGCCGTTGATCACCCACTGGCCGTCGCGCAGTTCGGCGCGGGTGCGCAAGTTGTGGGCTTCCGAACCGGCCTGGGGCTCGGTCAGGCAGAAACACCCGATGGCCTGGCCGCTGGCGAGGTCAGCCAGCCAGGTTTGCTTTTGTGCAGCTGTGCCGTAGTTGAGAACTGGGCCGCAACCCACTGAATTATGGATACTCATCAGTGCACCGGTGGCACCATCGCCGGCGGAAATTTCTTCAACCGCCAGGGCGTAGGCGACGTAATCGACATAGGTTCCGCCCCATTCCTCCGGCACCACCATGCCCAGCAGGCCCAGTTCACCCATCTTCGCGACCAGCGCGTCATCGATCCAGCCGGCCTTTTCCCATGCTTGGGCGTGTGGGGCAATTTCGCCACGGGCAAAGTCGCGAGCCATGTCGCGGATCATTACTTGTTCTTCAGTATATTCAAGGTCTTGCATGGCTTATCTCCCACTCTGCTTGAAGTTATGGAAGAAGCTTTCGACATGGGCTGGGTCCAGCGCCTCAACCGTGGGCGGGTTCCAGCGCGGGGTTTTGTCCTTGTCGATAATCAACGCGCGCACGCCTTCGATCAGGTCACCGCGTTCGAACCATTGGCGGTCCAGGTGCAATTCGAGCGCAAAGCATTGTTCCAGCGGCAGGCGCCGGCCACGGCGGAGCATTTCCAATGTCACGGCCATGGCCAGTGGCGAACGGGTTTGCATCAGGCCGACGGTGGTCAGCGCCCATTCGTGGCTGTCGGCGACGGTGACTTCCTGCAATTGCTCGATAATGCTCGGCACGTCCGGCAAGTCGAAGAAATGGTCGATGGCAGGGCGCAGGGCGATCAACGGCGCGTCAGGCAACTGCTGCACCGCGAGTTTGGCGAGTACACCTTGCAAATCTTTCAGGGGCGACTCACTCCAGTGCAGCCGGTCGAGCTTCTGGTCGAGTTCGCCGAGCCTGACGCTGTCGATGTACCAGTTCGCCAAGCCACAGTACAGCGCGTCGGCGGCGCGAATCTGCACGCCGGTCACGCCGAGGTAAATCCCCAGCTCGCCGGGAATGCGTGGCAGGAAGTAGCTGCCGCCCACGTCCGGGAAATACCCGATGGCCACTTCCGGCATCGCCAGGCGGCTGCGTTCGGTCACCACACGCAGGTCTGCGCCTTGCACCAGCCCCAAGCCGCCACCGAGGACAAAACCGTCCATCAGCGCGAGTATGGGTTTGCGGTAGTGGTGGACGGCCAGATCCAGTGCGTATTCCTCGACGAAGAAGTCTTCGTGCAAGGTGTCGCCGCTTTTGAAACTGTCGTACAGCGAACGAATGTCGCCCCCGGCGCAGAAGGCTTTGTCGCCAGCCCCACGCAGCGCCACGGCGTGCACCTGAGGGTCATCCGCCCAGGCCTGCAAGTGCCGGGTCAGGCTGCGAACCATGTCCAGCGTGATTGCATTCAAACCGGCGGGGCGATTGAGGGTGAGGTGACCGATGTGGTTGCGGACCTCGGCCAGCACCTCTCCTTGAGATACATCGACACGGCTTGCTTCGGATGAAACCTGAGCAGTCATCTCTAACTCCATGCTTTTATTGTTCTTTATCAAGATGTTCGCGGGCGAACCTTCTCGCGATCGTACCAGTGCAAATTTGCCCCGTACAACCCGGAATCATGCAGGTCGTTTTTGCATTTATGCAGGACGCGTCAGGCGACGCGCCGGGCCAGTACCTCGCCGATACTGCGCCGACGCGCGTGGCCTTCAGCCGCGTGGATCAACTGCTCCAATTCCGTCGGCTCCACGTCGTAGAACTGCTCCATCTCAGCCAGCGCCAGCTTCAAATCGGCTGCAGTGATCGTCGGGTCGGTAGCCACTGGCGCACTGCCCATCACCACTGCCGGTGACTCGGCCGCGCCCTTGGGGTAACGCGTGCGCGTGGCATTGTTATAGGCCAGCGCGCACCCTACCAGCGCCCCTGCGCCAAGCATCACCGCACCCATTTCGTGCCAGCCCAGGGCAATAGACGCCGGGTCCGCTACCACCAGGGTCATGGCAAGGCCGCCGGCCGGTGGGTGCAGGCAACGCAGCCAGCACATCAGCACCACCGTCATACCGGCCGCCAGGCAAGCGCTGCCCAAGGTCCGCCCCAGCACCCTCGCAACCAGCAGTGCAACCACGCCCGCGCACAAATAGCTGCCAATGATCGACCACGGCTGCGCGAGTGCGCCGGAGGACACGGCAAACAACAACACCGCCGAAGCGCCAAGCGGTCCGAGCAGATGCAGCGCCACGTCCATGCCAAACACTTGGGCACACAGCCACACGCTGAACAGCGTGCCAGAGGCCATGCCAATGGCGGCGCGGCTCCATTCGGCAGGGCGGGTATTGATGGCGGCGGGTAAAAGGCGAGCGAGCATGATGGAAAAGGTCCTGAAACAGCGGGCAAAAAAAAGGCCTGCCTGGTCGCCCGGGACAGCCCTTTGAACGTTCCAACAGTCGGGAAGGAACCCGTGCAGTGTGCCGACCCATTTGGCGTCGCGCAAATGCATATTAATGAAGGGTGAATGCAAAAATAATGAAATTAACCGAGTGGCGCCTGTTCAACGGCAACCCGCAAAACTTCGATTCTTTCTTCTGCCTGAAGGCTGTCGATGTCCTCGTCGAACAAGCGTTTATGCAGGCCTTCATGCAGTGCGGGGTCATCCGCCAGCGGGCCTTTCAACGCTACCAGCGCATTGCGCAGGGCCATCAGTCGATACAGCGTCGGTGCTTGTATCAGTAGTAAATCTTCTCGCACGGCATTGTCCTTAATAGAGCGGAGTCGACGCGGTGGTACATAGTTAGTGCGCGTGACGAACGAGTCTACATTTGGGTTCCAGGCACAGGAAGACGCAGCGCACCCGCCATTACGCATAGCTATGTAGGTGCTTTCTTGACAGTTATAACGAAAAACGCCCACTCCTTTCAGAGTGGGCGTCGTTTCTTACAACCGCGCTGGAAGTGCCATCAAGGCGACGGGGCTTTTACCAAATGCAGCAACACAAAAGGGTTCTTGTCGAACTCCCCCGCGACGGTCGGGGTGATCGCGTGCCAGCGCGGGTCTTGCAACGCGTTGTAGTCGTCCGCGCTCATCACCAGCCAGGCAGGCGCTTGCAAGAGGGCCAGGTCTGCAGCGGACTGCGTAAACAGCGGCACCTTGTCGCAATCGAAGTTGACCATGAACTTGATGGCCTTGGCGTCTTTACCCAGGCCATGCAACACCACGGGTGCCGGTTGCTGCGTTATTTGCGCTTTGACGGCCAGGGTGAAGGTGCGCGTGTCGTACAGCGAGCGCTCCAGTGGTTCGACCACAATGATGTAGGTCGACCACAGCGCCAACACCGCAGCAAACGCCGGGGCCAACGGGCGCAGCCTGGATTTGAGCAGGGCCGTCAGCGCCAGGACTTGAAGCACTGCCAGCACCGTGAAGATCAACCCAAGGCTGCTCAGCTGTTCCGGGTAGCGCCGCCGTGCGACCACCAGCCCGATGGCCAATAGCGCCGGCAACACCGTCCAGATCCCCAGCATCAAGCCGCGCAACAGGCCAAACAGTCGCCCTTGAGTGACCTGAAACGGGTAGGCCGCGATGATCGCTGCCATCGGCAACATTGGCAGTATGTAGCGTGCCTTTTTTGCCTGCGGGACCGACAGCCCCAGCATCACCAGCAAACCGGCGGCCGCGCAGTACATCACCAACTGCAAGGCCGGGCCCGGCGTGCGGCGGCCGCCAGCGGCGATAGCGAGCAGTACCAACAGCGCCAGCGGGTAGGCCAGGGCGTAATTGCCCAGCGAGCTGGTGAAGTAATACAGCACGCCGCTGGAACCTTCGGTGCCGTCCATGCGCCCCAGGAATTGCATGCGGATCACGTCCTGCATGAACTCCTCGCCACCACTGAGCTTGGCCAGCAACAACAACAGCCCGACACACGCCGCCAGCAGCGCCAGTGCCAGCACGCCGAAGGTGAACAGTTGTCGCCACTGCCGGTTGAGCGCGTAGTAACTGCACAGCACACCGGTTGGAATGACCAGGCCGATTGGCCCACGGATCGCAAAGCCGAGGATCAGCAGCAGGAACAGCCAGTGCAGGCGTTTCGCGGCGCCAAAGTGATCATGGGCGTAACCCAGGTAGAACACCGCCAACGCCACCGCCGCGAGCATCTGGTCGAGGGACACCGCACGGGTTTCGCTGATGAAGGTGCTGCTGAGCAACAGCATCGCGATGCTCAACAGGCCCCAACGCGTGGAGTAGGGCGCCGTAAGGCGATACACCAGCGTGACGATAAAACCCGAGGCAATGGCCGTCGGCAACCATGCCGTGAAGCTGTTGACTTGCCCCAGGGGCAGGGAAAACAGCCAGGTCAGCAGTGTCGAGGTCGCCAGGTAGTCGGCATACGGTTGCCCATAGGTGGTGGGGAAAAAGCTTGGGCCATGGCGCAGCATCTCCTGGGCAAACACCACGAAGCGCGAGTCAAAGCCGATGATTTCCTGATGCCAGTTACCGACGATAAACAACACCAGCGCCAGGAGCCCAAGCCCCAGCGACTGGTGACGGATCGTTGCCTTCAGCACGGGCGGATGCGCTTTGTTCACCTATCAGGCTTCCTTGACCTGCTGCACCCAGTTTTTCTGAGGAATCGGCAGCTCACAGGAGTCGCCACGCCCCATTGGGAAATACTTGAAGCCTTTGCGTGCCAGACGCTCGCCGTCGTACAGGTTACGACCGTCAAAGATCACCGGGTTTTTCAGGCGATCATGGATCAGGTCGAAATCCGGCGCCTTGAACTGTTGCCATTCGGTGCAGACGATCAGCGCATCTGCGCCGCTCAATGCAGATTCCGGCGTGCCGAGCAGCGTCAGGCGAGATTCGTCGCCGTAGATACGCTGGGTTTCCTGCATGGCTTCAGGGTCGAACGCGCGCACATTGGCGCCTGCGGCCCACAGCGCTTCCATCAGCACGCGGCTTGGCGCATCGCGCATGTCGTCGGTGTTGGGTTTGAACGCCAGGCCCCACAAGGCAAACGTCTTGCCTTTGATGTCGCCTTTGAAGTACGCATTGATGCGCTCGAACAGCTTGCTCTTCTGGCGCTGGTTGATGGCTTCCACCGCTTGCAGCAGGTCGCTGTTGCAGTTGGCTTCCTTGGCGCTGTGGATCAGGGCGCGCATGTCTTTAGGGAAGCACGAGCCACCGTAGCCGCAGCCCGGGTAGATGAAGTGGTAACCGATGCGCGAGTCGGCGCCGATGCCGAGGCGCACGGCTTCGATGTCCGCGCCCAGGTGCTCGGCCAGCTCGGCGATCTGGTTGATAAAGCTGATCTTGGTGGCCAGCATGCAGTTGGCGGCGTACTTGGTCAGTTCGGCGCTGCGCAGGTCCATGAAGATGATGCGGTCGTGGTTGCGGTTGAATGGCGCGTAGAGGTCGCGCATTACTTCACGCACTTCTTCGCGCTCGCAGCCGATGATGATGCGGTCCGGGCGGCGGCAGTCGGCAACGGCCGAGCCTTCCTTGAGGAATTCGGGGTTGGAGACGATATCGAATTCCAGGTGGCGGCCCGCTACGCGCAGGCTTTTTTCGATGTGGGCGCGCAAGGTGTCGCCGGTGCCGACCGGAACGGTGGATTTTTCCACCAGAATCACCGGTGCCACGCGGTGACGAGACACCGCATCGCCCACCGATAGCACGTATTTGAGGTCAGCCGAGCCGTCTTCGTCCGACGGTGTGCCGACTGCAATAAACAGCACTTCGCCGTGTTCAACGGCAAGTTTCTCGTCAAAGGTGAAGTGCAGGCGTCCACTTTCCAGGTTTTCCTTGACCATCGCAGCCAGCCCCGGCTCAAAGATGGTCACATGGCCTTTCTGCAGCGACTCGACCTTGTTCTTGTCTACGTCCATGCAGATAACATCGTGACCGACTTCGGCCAATACAGTGGCCTGCACCAGACCGACGTAACCACTACCAAATACACTGATTTTCATGGGGCATTCCTGGGACTTGTGGTGCTAGCACGACGAGAGTTAATAACCAGTACTCCGAGGATGACCAGTGCCACCCCCAGGGTTTTTGAAAGCGAAAAATGTTCGTTGAACACCGGCAGGCTCGCAGCCAGCAGGTAGACCAACGCGTAGCTGATGCTGAGCAGCGAGTAAGCGCGGCCCAGCGGCAACTGTTTGAGTGCGCCGAGCCAGCAGAGCATCGACAGCGCGTAGGCGATGATCGCCAGCACCACCACGCCCAGGGCGGCCAGGTCGATGGCATTGCTGTTGAACGCGTTGAGCCATTCGGTGGGCAACGGCAGGCGCGTCATGCTCCAGCGCATGCCCAACTGGGCGGCGCTGACCAGGCCGACACTGCCCAGCGCCAGGGCAAACCCTTGCGCGCGGCTCATACGTGACGCCCCAGCAAGACCACACCGCCGATCACCAATGCCACGCCGAGCCAGTGACGGCCGTCGATGTGTTCATGAAACACAAAGCGCGCCATCAGCGTGACCAGTACAAAATTCAGGCTGAGCATGGGGTAGGCAATGCCCACTTCCAGACGCTGCAGCACCAGCAGCCACACCAGCAAACCCAGGCCCAGGCACATCAGCGCCGACCACAGCCACGGCGAACGCAGCTTCGGCGCCAGGCCGTCCGGCTGATCGCGCCAGCTCTCCACGGCAAACTTCTGTGAGACCTGGCCCATACAGGTGAGCAAGCACGCGCCTAACAGGAGACACAACGTGATCATTGCGCGACCTGTGGGAAAATCAGGATCACCAGGTTGCCTTGTTCATAACGCTTGCCGTCCTGAGGCAGCAGGTTCAACTCAGCAACTTCGCCTTCGCCCTTGACCCGCATGACCACGCCGACCGAGCCTTGTTTGCGCGCATCGGTCATCCATTGCTGGACTTCGTTGACGTCGATCCGGCGGTGGGCGGTGTCCGGGTAGGCGATGCCGTATTTCACTTCACCGACGGTGTTGTAGAGGGCAATGTCCGGGCGCCCCAGGCGCCATGACAACGCCGACGCCGCGCCCAGGTCATTACTGAGCAAGGCGCGGGTGGCCTGCAATTCCTGCTGGTGATCAATGATGAACTGATCCGGAATTTTGTTGTAAACCACCGAGTGGGGCAGCGCGGCGGGCACCAACGCCATCAGCAGCCAGCTGCCAACAACCGGCGCAGCCCATAGCTGCAACGGGCGGCTGGCTTGCAGCAGGTTGGCGATGATCCAGCCGAACAGGAACACAAACACCAGGACAAGGCTGGGAGTTTCATGACCGTGCTCATACAGTGGCTGCTTCAACTGGAACCAGCTGATCGCCAGCAACGCCAGCACGCCGAACGCCAGGTTCAGCCAACCGTTGATGCGCAACGCGCGGTCGCGGCCCTGGGTCAACTTGTCGCTCAGGGTCGAGCCCATCAACAACGCCAGCGGAAGAAGGCACGGCATGATGTAGGACGGCAGCTTGCCTTTGGCCAGGCTGAAAAAGGCCAAAGGCATTAACAACCACAGCAGAACAAAGGCCGTTTTAGGCAGGCGTTTCTCTACCCATGCCTGCTTGAACGTGGACGGCAACAATGCGATCCAGGGCAGTGAGAACGCGACCAGCAGCGGCAGGTAAAACCAGAACGGTTCAGCGTGCTGGGCGTCATCGCCGGCAAAGCGCTGGATATGCTCGTGCCAGAAGAAGAAGTTCCAGTAGTCCGGCTCTTGCAGGTGCACAGCCAGCGCCCACGGCAGGCTGACCACAATCGCCACCACCACTGCTACAACGCCGTAGCCGAGCAACTCACGAAAACGTTTCTGCCAGAGAGCGTAGGGCAGGGCGATCAACACCGGCAGCAGCCAGGCAAGAAAGCCCTTGGTCATAAAGCCCATGCCGCAGGCAAACCCGAGCAGCGCCCACGACCACAGGCGAGCGCCGCGCGTGGTGCTGTCGAAGCAGAACCACAACGCAACGCCGGTCAGGTTGACCCAAAAGGTGAACTGCGGGTCGAGGTTGGCGTAGCCGCCGAGCAACGCCACGCTGACAAAGCTCATGTACAGCACGGTGCTGATCAGGCTTTTTTGCGGGTCGTTCCACAGGCGCCGCGACACCAGATACACCAGCACAATGCTCAGCCCGGTGCTCAGCGCCGAGGCAAAGCGCACGCCAAACAGGTTCTGGCCGAAGATGGCCTGGCCCAGCGCAATCATCCAGTAGCCGGCAGCCGGTTTTTCGAAGTAGCGAATGCCCATGAAGTGCGGCGAGGCCCATTTGCCGGTCAGCAGCATTTCCTGGCTGATCTGCGCGTAACGGGTCTCATCGGGAATCCACAAGCCGTGACTGGCCAGCGGTAACAGGTAGAACACGCCAAACGCCAGCAGGAGCAGGGGCAATGCCAGACGCTGAATCATGCCTGCTGCACTCCGAGCCAACCCTCGCGGCCGCTCAGCGCGCCACGTACCAGGTGTTGCTGGGGCAAGGTGGTCACGTCCGCGGGCAACAGCTCGCCCAGGGGTTTAAAGTCGATGCCGCGCTGCCCGGCCTGGGCGAGCAACTGGCGAAAATCTTCAGCCATCAGAATCCCTTCCACTTCTGCGTGAATAGTGTAGACGTTCAGCTTTGACTCGCTGAACCGGTCAAGAATAAAGCTGTTGAAGTCTTTGGCAGCCACCACCGGCCCGACGACTTCGTCGAAGGTCGGCAGGTCCACCGGAATTTGTGGGGTGCCCGCGCTGCCATCGGCCAGTGTCGGCCTGAACAGGCTGGTGCCCCGGCAATCGCTGTTGTAGCGAAAGTTGAAACCTTGCTTGGCTTGCACCACGCGTTCATCGGCGCGCCAACCGGCGGCCGCTGAACAGTCGATACGCTCACCGACGATGTCGCTCAAGGTGTCTACGCCACGTCGAATTTGCTCGATCAGCTGTGCGTCGCTCCAGCGCCCGGTGTTGGCCTGCCAGCCATGGTGATCCCAGGCATGCAGGCCCACTTCATGGCCGGCAGCCTTGGCCTGGCGCATCAAATGCCCCAAGTCACGGCCGATGGGTTTGCCCGGCCAGGCAGTGCCGGCCAGCAAAATATCCAGGCCATACAGGCCAACGGCATTGGAGCGCAGCATCTTCCACAGAAATTGCGGACGGATGAGGCGCCACAAGTGGCGCCCCATGTTGTCCGGCCCAACGCTGAAGAAGAACGTCGCTTTTACCCCTGCTTCATCCAGGGACTCGAGCAACCGCGGCACACCTTCACGGGTGCCACGGTAGGTGTCGACGTCAATGCGAAGACCTGCCTGCATCAGCGCTTGTCCGCGATTTCGAGCATGGCTTCCTTGAGGAAGAAGTCCAGGGTGTTACCGATGGTTTCGCTCATCTCTACGGTCGGCTCCCAGTTCAACAGGCGCTTGGCGTTTTCGATGCTTGGCTTGCGGTGTGCCACGTCCTGGTAACCGGTGCCGTAGAACGCCTTGCTTTCGACGTCGCGGAAACCGGCGAACGGAGGGAAGTTGCTGCGCAGCGGGTGAGCTTCGAACTGACGCAGCAGCTCTTCGCCCAACTGACGGATGCTGGCTTCGTTTTCCGGGTTGCCGATGTTGATGATCTGGCCGTTGCAGACATCGTTGTCGTTATCAATGATGCGCGCCAGCGCTTCGATACCGTCAGCGATGTCGGTGAAGCAGCGTTTTTGCTCGCCACCGTCGAACAGGCGGATCGGCGTACCTTCCACCAGGTTCAGGATCAGTTGGGTGATGGCGCGGGAGCTGCCGATACGTGCCGAATCCAGACGGTCGAGGCGCGGGCCCATCCAGTTGAACGGACGGAACAGGGTGAAGTTCAGGCCTTTGTCGCCGTAGGCCCAGATCACGCGGTCGAGCAGTTGCTTGGACACCGAGTAGATCCAGCGCTGCTTGTTGACCGGGCCAACCACCAGGTTGGAGGTGTCTTCGTCGAAGTACTGGTCCTGGCACATGCCATAGACTTCGGAGGTCGACGGGAAGATCACGCGCTTGTTGTACTTGACGCAGTAGCGAACCAGTTTCAGGTTCTCTTCGAAGTCGAGTTCGAATACGCGCAGCGGGTTACGGGTGTATTCGATTGGCGTGGCGATGGCCACCAGCGGCAGGACCACGTCGCACTTCTTGATGTGGTACTCGATCCACTCGGAGTGAATGCTGATGTCGCCTTCCACGTAATGGAAGTTCGGGTGGCTGCGCAGGCGCTCGATGGCGTCGGAGCCGATGTCCAGGCCGTAGATTTCATAACGGTCGTCACGCAGCAGGCGCTCGGACAGGTGGTTACCGATAAAGCCGTTCACACCCAGGATTAGCACGCGGGTGCGGCGCGGCTTGCGGCCGGACTCGGCGCCGCGCAGCACGGAGCCATCAACCAGGCCCAGTTCGTCAGCCAGGGCAGGGCCGGCCAGGAACAGGCCGTTCTCGTTGCGCTGGCCGAACTTGACCACCAGGGAGTCTTCGCCGCAAGCGATGCGCAGCGGGTTAACGCTGATCACGCGACCTGGCGCCATGCCTTCGTTGCCCTTGACCACGTCGGCTTGCCAAACGATCAGTTTGTGCTCGCCCACCGCGCAGAAAGCACCCGGGTACGGTTGGGTGACAGCACGGACCAGGTTGAACAGTTCTTCAGCCGGCTTTTTCCAGTCCAGCTTGCCATCGGCCGCGGTGCGGCGACCGAAGTAGGTGGCTTCGCTTTCGTTCTGGGCCGTTTCACTCAGCTTGCCTGCGGCCAGTTGCGGCAGGGCGTCGCGCAGCAGGTTGGCGGCGGCGTCACGCAGTTTGGCGTGCAGGGTCAGGCCGGTGTCTGTACGGTCGATGATGACTTTTTGCTGGGCGAGGATAGCGCCGGCATCGGCACGTTTGACCATGCGGTGCAGGGTCACGCCGGTTTCGGTTTCACCATTGACCAGCACCCAGTTAGCCGGGGCGCGGCCACGGTATTTAGGCAGCAGCGAGCCGTGCAGGTTGAACGCGCCTTTGCGGGCGGTGGCCAGCAGCGGCTCGCTCAGCAGGTTGCGGTAGTAGAAGGAGAAGATGTAGTCCGGGTTCAGCTTGGCAATACGCTCAATCCACAGCGGGTGGTTGGCGTCTTCCGGTGCGTGCACCGGGATGCCGTTGCGGGCGCAGAGTTGGGCGACGGAGCCGTAGAAATTGTTTTCCTTGGGGTCGTCGGCATGGGTGAACACGGCAGCAATGTCGTAGCCGGCAGTCAACAGGGCTTCAATGCCTGCACAGCCAATATCGTGGTAAGCGAAGACAACAGCTTTTGAATTCATGACGAAACCTGATCGGAAGGAGAAGTAGAGGTGTGGGATGACACCAGGCCGTCAACAACGACGACTGGAGCCGGTGCTGCCGGTGTATTGCGCAGCACTTTTTCAATAAAGAAGCGTGGGCGAGCCCGCACATCGCTGTACATGCGGCCCAGGTATTCACCCAAGAGGCCCATGCCGATGAACTGGCCACCGGTGAACACGAACAACACCGCGAACAGCACGAACATGCCGTCGCCAGCCCACTCGGCACCGAAGGCCAGCCGCAGGATGATCAGCGCAAGGGCGAACAGCACGCCCAGCGCGGCCAGGCTGAAGCCCACAATGCTGAGCAGGCGCAGCGGGGTGGTGGTCATGCAGGTGAGCAGGTCGAACATCAGGCTGATCAAGCGCATCGGGCTGTATTTTGATTCGCCGTGTTCACGCTCGGCGTGATGCACCAGAATTTCGGTGGTGTGGCGGGCGAAGCCGTTGGCCAGGATCGGAATAAACGTGCTGCGTTCGCGGCAGGCGAGCATGGCGTCGACGATGGTGCGGCGATACGCGCGCAGCATGCAGCCGTAGTCGGTCATGGCCACGCCGGTGGAGCGTTGCACGGCCAGGTTGATCAGGCGCGAAGGCCAGCGGCGGAAAGCCGAGTCCTGGCGGTTGTTGCGTACGGTGGCAACCACGTCGTAGCCCAGGGCGGCTTGTTCGACCAGGCGCGGAATCTCTTCGGGCGGGTTTTGCAGGTCGGCGTCGAGGGTAATCACCACCTCGCCACGGCACTGCTCGAAGCCGGCCATGATCGCGGCATGCTGGCCGTAGTTGCGGTTGAGGATCACCGTCACCACGTGGCTGCCTTCTTCAGCGGCTGCGTCTTCCAGCAGTTGGGCCGAAGTATCGCGACTACCGTCATCCACCAGGATGATTTCGTATTCGTAGGCCAGTTGCTTGCAGGCTGCCGTTGTGCGGCGCAGCAATTCAGGCAGGCTCTCTTGTTCGTTGTAGACCGGGATGACGATCGACACGCAATGAATAGGGTAGGGTTTCAAAGATTCATGACCTCGGGGCTAGAGCAGGTTGGAGCGTGAAAACAGCAGTAATCAGCGGCTGATGGCTCAGTAACACTGATTAAATATAACGTGGGTTTACGGTGTTCATTTGACGTTCCTGAGACAGGCAGTGGTTTCTTCCAGGGTTGATCGCAGTAAAGACCAAAAACGTGAAAGGTAAAGCGTAATCAACAGGTTAGTCGTAGAACACGCGGCTTGTTCTCAAGTCCTGGGGCAGAGATTAAGCGGAAAAATGTTGAACGAATATGAAAGGCTGATGAAAAACTCGTTTATTTGACAGGTAGACAGCTAGGGTTCAGCTAAGTAACTAGCCTGCCAACGGTCACCGTTACAGGGTCAAAACTGCGCGATTTTGCGAGAGTGCCATCACTCACTTATTTTATTCAACAATCTTCTCTGCATTGGCCTTCAAGTGCCGGTAAAGTAAGCCATCTCTTGCCAGGGTACTCGGATGAACAGCGTGCAGGTTTTACGCGGCCAGATACGGCCCGCTTTGATGGGATTGTTGATGGCGGTGGCGTGTGTCACGACGGTGCGAGCCGATGACAGCGTAGCACTGACCAGCATCGATCAGGTGCCGGAAGGTGTGGAAGTGCGCGGCAAACAGGTCGCGGCCTACACCTGGGACGACCATCAGGGTAAAAACCTGCTGGTACTCGCCGAACAAGTCAGCGAGCGGGACGATGATGGCACTCAATCGGCCTTCGTCTACGCGGCCCAGTACCTGTTGAGCGGCGATCACCCCAAGCGCGTGTGGATGCTCTACGACGATGTGCAGCATTGCCAGTTCGATGCGTCGCTGCGTTTTGACATGGCCGCCACCAAGGTCACCGACCTGGCCGGCGATGGCATCACCCAGGCTACCGTGGGCTATTCGCGCACCTGCACCAGCGACGTCAGCCCCAATGAATTCAAGCTGATCATGCATGTTGGCAAGTCCCGCAAGTACCGCCTGCGCGGCGTTGACCGCATTGGCGCGAGTTGGTGGGACGAGGAAGCCGGCGCCTTGCGTGGCATGCCACTGCCCAAGGATTGCAGTGTGGCTGCGCAGCAAGCGCTGGTCAGCCAGTACAAGGAGCAGGGCACCGAGCTGCCACTGCCGGGCTGTTATCGCGAAGAAAAGGATTTTGATAACGCACCCGACAGCTACCTGCCGTTTATGCGTCAACACTGGTTTGCGCTGATGCAAAAGCAGGACAGCGACTGGAGCCAGTCCCAGACCCAGCCTGCGGCGCAGGACCCGACCGAAGACGACGATTTGGCGCAGTGACTTTGTGCGAGGGCCGGTCCTGCGCTAGACTCGACCCTCGCCAATTCACTAAATACCTCGACTAAACAATAGTTTGCTTGAGGTATTTAATCCAAAGGCTGATCTACCTTGACTGAGTCTATCCGCAACCCCCTGACCCTTTATTTGACCCGCCTGGCGCCCTCCAGCCAATTGACCATGCGCTACGTGCTGCAGGACGCCGCCGACCGCCTGGGGTTTGAAGACGTCAACCTTGAAGACATCGACTGGCACTTGCTGCAGCCCGAACACGTGATCGCCCTGGTCGCCGCATTGCGCGAGGACGGCTATGCGCCGAATACGTCTTCGCTGTATGTGAACGCGGTGCGCGGGGTGATAAACGAGGCGTGGCGCCTGAGCCTGATCAGTCAGGACCACTTGCTCAAGATGCGCTCGGTCAAGTCCGCGCCCGGCACGCGCCTGGGGAATGGCCGTAATCTGCGGCGTACGCTGATCCGCGAAATGATGGACGCCTGTGCGGCGGACCCACGCCCCCAGGGCCTGCGGGATGCGGCGGTGATCGGCATTTTGTATGGGTCGGGGATGCGCAAATCGGAGTCGGTCAACCTCGACCTGGCGCAGGTCAACTTCGACGAGCGCAGCTTGCGCGTGACGGGCAAGGGTAACAAAGAGTTGATCAAATACGCCCCGGCCTGGGCGTTCGGCAAGTTGCAGGATTGGCTAGCGTTTCGTCGGGAGCAGCTTAAGGAAGGGGAGCAAGACGACACGTTTCTGTTTAATAGGATTCGCCGGGGGAGCCATATCACCCGCGAGCGGATTACCAAACATGCGATCTACTACATCGCGCGCCAGCGGGGTGAGCAGGTAGGTGTGAAGATTATGCCCCATGATTTTCGTCGCTCGTTTATTACCCGGGTGATCGAGGAACATGACTTGTCGATTGCGCAGAAGTTGGCGCATCACACTAATATTCAGACGACTGCCAGCTATGACATGCGGGATGATAACGAGCGGCGGCGGGCGGTGGATCGGTTTGATTTGTAGTGTGTGGGCCTGATGTAGCGAGTTGTCTGTATCGCAGGCAAGCCAGCCCACAGAGAAGCAGAGTGGTGAGGTTATGAAAGTTGTACTCGGTCAAAACTGTGGGAGCGGGCTTGCTCGCGAAGGCGGTGTGACCGTCGAATTATCGATCAACTGATACACCGCATTCGCGAGCAAGCCCGCTCCCACAGTTGGATCTCCCTACAGTCCCCAAAAGCGTCAAAGAATCGGCTTACCCCCCGTAACCGCATACCGCGACCCAGAGATATAGCTCGCCTCATCCGACGCCAACAGCACATAAATCGGCGCCACCTCCACCGGCTGCCCCGGCCGGCCCAGCGGCGTCTCGCTGCCAAAAGTCTTCACATCCTCATCCGTCATGGTCGCCACAATCAACGGCGTCCAGATCGGGCCCGGCGCGACGCTGTTCACACGAATCCCTTTATCCCCCAGCAACTGCGCCAACCCGCCAGTGAAATTGGCAATCGCGCCTTTGGTCGCCGCATACGCCAGCAACGTCGGCTTGGGCATGTCGGAATTGACCGAACTGGTGTTGATGATCGAACTGCCCGCCTTCATGTGCGGCAAGGCTGCCTTGCAGAGGCGAAACATCGCCGTGATGTTGATATCAAACGTCTTGACCCATTCCTCATCTTCAATCTCTTCAAGCGTTTCGTGGGTCATCTGGAACGCTGCGTTATTGACCAGCACATCAATACGGCCAAATTGTTCAACGGTCTTGTCCACCAGCGCCTGGCAGACGGATTTTTGCGCGATATCACCAGGCAGCAGCAGACACTGGCGACCCGCTTCCTCGACCCAGCGTGCGGTTTCTTGCGCGTCTTCATGCTCATCCAGATACGCGATGGCCACATCTGCGCCTTCACGGGCAAACGCTATGGCGACTGCGCGGCCAATACCGCTGTCGGCCCCGGTGATCAAAGCGATCTTGCCTTCCAACCGCCCCGAGCCTTTGTAACTCTGCTCGCCGCAGTCCGGATAAGGATCCATTTTCTTCTGCGAACCGGGCACGGATTGGGCTTGTGGGGTGAAGGGCGGGCGAGGGTAGTCAGTCATTTCTATCTCCATAGGTTTCGATAAGCGCTATGGGTTTAGTAATGAGGCCGCAGGTGATAGTTGTAGTGGATACGGGTCAGGCCCGACGAATGGTTGGCTTTAAACCGGTGCAAAAGCCGCGTGTTTGACGTCACGTCATGCGGGTGCTGGAGGCTCACCCGCAGAGCATTGGGCAGCAATCAGGAGGCGGGCGGGGCGCTCACCAAATGCGCCGGCAGACGGCGCAGCGTCCACAGCGTGACCAGCATTGCGGCGATGGCACACAGCGCGATCCCGATCAGCATGGGCGCGGGGGTGTGGTCGGCGAACACACCGACCAGCGTCATGGACACGGCGGCGGTGATCATCTGGATCGCGCCCAACAAGGCGGATGCCGACCCTGCCACGGCGCCGTGGTCCTCAAGAGACAACACGCTGGCGGCAGGCAGCAGCAAGCCAAGAAACCCAAAGCCGATAAACAGCAGCGTCATCATCAGTGCCAGATGATTGCCCCACAGTGTGGTGGCCGCCAGAGTCGCCATCACGCCTGCAACGGCGATCACTGACAGAAGAATCACCCGCGCCAGGCCATACCGCGCGCTCAGCCGCGCCGTAAGTTGGCTCATGGTGAAGAACGATGCGGCGTTCAGGGCAAAGCACAGGCTGAATTGCGTCGGCGTCAGGCCGAAATACTCGATGTACACGAACGGTGCGCTGCCAATGAACACAAAGAACGTCGCCAGCCCAAAGCCGCTGACCACCGCCAAACCGATGAATACCGGGTCGCGTAACAGCGCGCCGTAACTGAGGATCGCCGAGCGCAGGGTCTTGCCTGTACGGCGTTCGGCCGGGTGGGTTTCCGGCAACTGCACGACGGTCATTACCAGGCACAGCACCGACACAATCGCCAGGGCAGCAAACACTTCGCGCCAGCTCCAGAACGAGATCACCACGCTGCCAGCCAAAGGCGCGAGGATCGGTGACACGCTCATCACCAGCATTAACAGCGCCATCAACCGCGCTGCTTCATGGCCGGTGTACAGGTCGCGAACAATCGCCCGAGGAATCACCATCCCGGCACACGCCCCAAACGCTTGCAGGGCGCGAAAGCCAATCAGCACTTCAACGGTCGGTGCCAACGCACAGCCAACGCTGGCCACGGCGAAAATCACCAGCCCGGCATAGATCGGCGGCTTGCGCCCGTAGACATCACTGATCGGCCCGTAGAACAGTTGGCACACGCCGATGATCATGAAAAACACCGTGAGGCTCATCTGCACCGCAGCCGGCGAGGCATGCAGGCTGGCGCCGAGCGTTGGCAAGGCGGGCAGGTAGCTGTCGATGGCAAATGGGCCGATGGCGGTGATCAACCCCAGCAGCAAGGCGAGGTGGGCGATAGTTCGAGACATGGGAATTCCGGGGTACGGCGAAAGATCGGCCAGCTTAGAGAGTGGGTCGATGAGGTACAAGGAGGCGTTTGCGAGCAGCGCACTGCAGCGCCGCGATGAGCGACACACTGCTCACGTCATGAATCAAGGCAGGTTAAGAATCTGGCGGGTGATGGCCCTTGCAGTGTCGAAGGGTTTGACACTCTTGTTGATCTTCACCATAACGCTGGCACCGACCCACAATTGATAGAGGCTCTGCGCGACGTCGTGAGGGTCACCGGTGATGGTCAGTGAACCCTCAGCCACACCGACCTCAATGGCGTTCGCCAAGCGATCGGCAATTCCGGCTGTACCTCGCATGAGTACAGCACGCATGGCTTCGGAAAGGTCGGCAACTTCCACGCCCAACTTCACCGCCAGGCACTTGCCCTGGCAATCATGAAAGGACTGGGTGTCCTGCCAAAGGTCAAAGTAGCTCAGTAGCCGTTGCGCCATCGTCAGGTTTGGCTGAGCGAGCGTGCGATCGATATCACCGAGGTAGGCCTCGAAATAGCTCTCGAGCATGGCTTCGCCAAACGCGTCTTTGGAGCCGAAGTAGTGATAGAAGGAGCCCTTAGGCACACCGGCAGTGGCCAGGATCTCGTTCAGGCCCACGGCGGAATACCCTTTGGCGGCCATGATGCGCTGGCCTACATCGAGTATTCCCTGGCGGACGTCGGATGTTTCGCGGGTCTTTGGAATATTCATGGAGAAATGGTAGTGCCAAATAGTTGATCGGTCTACTTAGAGTTTCATTTTACGCGCGTCATGCAGCGGATTGGCAGAGATGCTCAGGCAGTGGACTCTTAGGTGTGTAACGAAAAAGCCGACCATAAAGGTCGGCATTTCAGGGAGGATGAGTGCTTCGAATACCAGGTCATGATGTTCAAACTTATGAGGATAAGGAGAAGGGTGGTGATTTGCTCTTAAGGAAGATGAAGGAGTGATAACTCAACTAAATGAGTATTTAGCATAGTTATATTATTTAGCTATTAGAGTAGAGTAGGGCACACCTAAACCTTAAGAGGATTTTCCGGCCTTTAAGAGAGCCTGGAAAGCTTCTGCAGTGGCTTGTTCCGCCTCTTTGATTTGGTTGAGAACCGCCATTAGGTGCTGGGAATTTTCTTCTTCTCGCGCCGAGTCTGGTAGATCAGCTAGGAGGCTCGACATTTTTTTTAGACGGTTCACTTGTGAGAATGCATTCGCAAGCCTGTTGTTGACTGTCTCGCTGAAGATGTCAGCTTTATCTAGGAATTGAGATGGTAGATCGATGGTGATTTTCGACGCTTGAGCAGCCAAATCTTTTCGGGCGTTTTCATCATTTAGCAGGTCCAGTAAGTATGTTTGGTCGCTATCAGAAGGCACCACATAGCATCTGAATTTTGCGATTTCTATCTGGGTAGCTCCAACCGGTGTTGTCATGATCTGAGCTAGGAGCTTCGCGCTTGCGGCCCGTTCACGTTTTCTTTGAGCCTTGTCAAAGCTCCAGATAATAAGTGCGATGATTGCAGCAGCAGCCGTTGCGACAGCAGCTACAGCGTCCCAGTCGATTTTCCATTCTGTACAAAGCCACATGCAATTTCTCCGTCAATTGGTGAGGCAGCGTTGTTCGGGCGGCATTCAAGCTCGCAGTGATCAGGATCGCCAAGCTGAAAGCAGGAGGCGCCGTCAGGCTTCAAATCTGACCGCCAGAGCCCTCCAGCTCCGTATAGGGCGGTTCGCATAATGTATATTATGTTAAATTGTGAATTACGTCTTATCCGATGTGCTCGCCTACAACATGAAACGGGTCATGAAAATCATCGCTGCTCAAAGAAGCTATTAGGCCAGCTGTTCATCACTGCATGTCCACGACCTATGGCCGAACGACCAACACCAACTGCTACTAGGAAAAGTTTGGTGAAATCTCAATCAGAAGATGATAAATACCTTTTCTTTCTTGCTGGCATGGTGCAATTGATCGCCGATGTTCCTGCTGTTGGTAGCGAAGCACAGAAACTCCTACCGGGCGTATGGATATTTTCGCAGTGAACTAATTGATGCCCGCAGCACGACCCAAGCAGGAGCCATAAACAATCGGCGTAAAAATGCCAACCAGAAGCCGAACGAGTAGGAACATCGCATCAGGTACGCTCAAGCCCAGGCATCAAACGCTGGGTACGTGATGTTTAAGGAGCTCTGCCGCGTTTTGCCCCAACTTAGGAATGCCAATGTTTGAACATGCCGACCTCAACGCGCTGATTGCCGGTTACGGCTACTGGGTAATCTTCCTGGGCTGCCTGCTGGAAGGTGAAACCGTTCTGATCCTCAGCGGTATGGCTGCGCACCAAGGCACCCTCCAATTGTTGCACGTGATCGGCTGGGCCACCCTGGGCGGTGTACTCGGCGATCAGTTGCTATTCTGGACCGGACGTTATTACGGGGAGCGCCTGTTGCCCAAGCTAAAGCGTCACCAGCCTGCAATTGAACGGGTCAAGGGGCTGATTCATCGCTACCCCACTACCTCGGTATTCGCCGTGCGCTTTCTGTATGGAATGCGTCTGGTGGGGCCCATGGTCATAGGTACAAGTGGTCTCGCGCCCTGGCGTTTCGCCCTGATCAATGTGTTAAGTGCACTGATCTGGGCCTCCCTGTTCGTCATCGCTGGCTACTGGGCTGGCGAAACCTTGCAGCGTGTATTTGGCGACTTGAAACCCTATCGACTTCCGATTTTCCTCACGATGATTGCAGTGGTCACCTTTGCGGCACTGGTGCGGTATCTGCGAAGCCGAACCAAGACATCACAGCGCTGATACTGGCCGGGAATACTGATCGTTGGCTGTAAGGTACTCGATCACCTCTTCAAGCGTGCCTATGTCAGGAGCAGCGTTCACTAACGCTTGCGAGCGACACCATGGGTAATCCAAACGCGATACCCAGTTCATAATGCAGTGCCAATCACTCGCATGCCGACCAGCTACTCAAGCACCAGCCCCACCTTTACCAACACCGGTTCGAGACCAGTAATGGGTACGGCAGCCAGGACCTGAATTTACAATTCGATCTCCGTTGGTGCGACACCTCAGTCCCCTCTATGAAGTCCCAAGAGCTTCGCCAGATCGGCAAACGATCTAATCATTAAACAGTGAACAGGTTTTGTTTAAAAATTTTGATGTATTCGCGTCTTTTTGAGTTGCACAAAACTGTGTAGCTTAGAGATCGCACCCAAGTCAACGAGTTAACTAATAGCGTTCGATGCCGCAATGGCAGCCTTAAGGTCCAATCATAAAATTATGACAAAACATAGCAACTATCCGAACATGAAAAATTATTAATGTCCCGTGTGTTCTGTTTACACATCCTGTCTAGTGCCCTAGCATTCTTCAAACAGGAGTGATTGAGGTTTGTTTTTTATTCAAGCGCTGCCATCAATTTGAAATAATTAACATGCTAGTTAATCGACTTGCTGGAGATCGGAACTTGGAAACAATGATCGATGCTATTTTGTCTGCTCTGGATAATCCACAGCACAGCGCACCGCAACGGATCACTGTTATAGAAGAGAGCGGCGAAGAAAAAAGCATTTCCTATGAAGAGTTGGCGCAACAAGCGTTAGCTGTTTCTTCTGCGTTGCTCGAGTTTGGGGTGGCACGCAAGGATCTAGTACTTCTGGCTCTGCCGGCATCCATTGATCAATTGGTGCTACTGACAGGATGCATTTTGATCGGCGCCCTGCCCTGCACCGTCGCAGTGCCTGGGAGAATGACAGCAGACTCTCCGCAAAACCAGATTTACGTGGCTTGCCAGATGTTCGCGCCGCGCATGTTGATCGCTTCCGCCAACAACCTACCCAGACTGCAGAATTTGCTTGCTCACATGCCAGTGCGTGTGGTCTCGACCGCAGAGCTGAGCGTCGCTGCCAGCGCAGGGTTTCCGATCCGCGTTGAACGTTGCGACCCAGACAGCGGCCATCATGTGCAACTGACCTCGGGTTCGACCGGCCTGCCCAAGGCAGCCATATTGAGCCATCGCAATGTCATCGCCAACGTATGCGGAATTGGCGGAGTTGTTGGCTACAGTGCTGAGCGTGGCGACGCCTCTGCGTCATGGTTGCCGCTGTACCACGACATGGGGATGGTGACGTTACTGTCGAACATCTATTGCAAGGCGCCCCTGCTGTTGATGCAACCAGCGAGTTTTATTCGTAACCCGCTTGGCTGGCTCAAGCGCATGGCCCATTTTGGAGCAACCACTACTGCGGCTCCGACCTTCGCCCTGCAATATTGCATCCGCCGATACCGCGAAGCGTCGATGAAGGATATCGACCTCAGCAAGTTGCGTAATATCTTTATCGGCGCTGAACGGGTGGATGAAGTCTGCCTGAGAGACTTTGCTCAGACGTTCGCGCCGCACGGTCTTTCACGCTCTGCACTGCAACCTTGTTATGGCATGGCGGAATCGACGCTCGCGGTAACAATGCATGACACTACCTTTGATTATGACGCCCAGATACTTGGCTACGTTATTCCTGACCGTATTGACTCACGTACGCTGATCGAGGATTGGAAGGCACGCCGCGCCGACGATGACAGTCAGAAAGTCGAAACCGTGCTGTCTATGGGGCGCCCGATTGTCGGTATGCAGGTCTGCGTGAGGGCCCCGGACGGTACCGATTTAAATGACCGCGAAGTTGGCGAAATTTTCATACGCGGTTCTTCGATCATGTCCGGTTATCTTCCCGTCAAAGGCAAGACCGAGCAGTACAAGAGCAACGACTGGCTGGCCACCGGTGATATAGGCTATCAGGTGGATGAACACTTGTTTGTCCTCGGCCGTCAGAAAGAACTCATCATCATCCGTGGCAGCAATTATTTCCCGCATGAGTTCGAAGATGTCGCGTCATCACACCCATTACTCGCCAGCGGTGGCAACGCGATAGCTGCCTTCGGCGTATATGACGAAACCCAGGGTACCGAAAACCTGGTGATTCTAATCGAACTTGAAAAGAAACAGTCTCAAACCGATCTGCACAGCCAACTTCAAGCCCAGTTGCGCGATATATTCGGATTTGGCGCCCATGTCATCACTTTCGTGCCAGCCGGAAGTTTGCCACGCACCACCAGTGGCAAACTTAAACGCCTGGAGTGTCGTAACGTCTATATCCAAACAGCGTTGAACAACAAAGACACCATTGATACAGCACCGCTTATTGTCGACAGTAAAATAGAACCAGTGACTGCACACCTCTGACGCCATGTAACTTTAAAATTCTGGATCACTCATTATGCAACTATTGACGCAAGGCATTGATACGAGTCAGCCAACCCCTTCATTGTTGCAACTTTGCGCAGAGCCGGTTCTGCACCGATTGTCGATATATGGCGAACTTCCTCAACAGCTGATCCAGATTATTTCGCGCGCCACGGTGCGTCTTATGGATTCAGATATGTTGATTGCACAGACGCTGAATAACGATGCGCCTGCCGAACCCTTGAACAGGCCCTCGGTGGCACTCACGCAGCCCACTCATGAGTTGGAACATGTTCTGAAGCGTATCCAGCACGACGGTCTGGCGTTGCACTACCGATCTTTCATGCAGAACTTCGCCCATTTGTTTTCGCTGTTCCTGACACCGGATCAGTACGACAGGGCACGCGCCAGTATCGATGGCGGCAGCGCCCTGCGCTTCCTGATGAGTGATGCCGGGGGCCCTACCCTCAATAGCTGGCGCACGATCGCCGAGCCGGAAGGTGATGGTTTCAAGCTGCATATCGACAAAGTATGGGGCATGTATGCCCACCTTGACGGCATGGCAATCGTGGCCGCCCGCACCCCCGGCTCGTTTTTTCCTTCGGCCTTCCTGGTGTGGCCCGATCAGTACAAGAAACTCAAGCCAACCCTCTGCGGCGCGCCCTTCCTTGGCGATGTCGTGCAGTTGGCGAACGTCAGGGGCACGGTGCAGGTTTCCCAGGATGACCGCCTGAAAGTGGGCGGCCCTGCCGTGCTCAACAAATACCTCACGACCGTACGGCCTTTCCTGGTGCGCGCGCTGATGGCTCATGTGCAATGGCTGGCGAGTCAGGGACGCATCGAACTGACCCGGGAAGAACGCGCATCATGCGAGTTCATCGCCGCCGCCGCCCGCACCAAGACACAATCAGAGCGCTACGAGAGCGAAGACGTACATCGCGTGCTCGCCCTCAAATTCGCCTGCAATGAACTGCTTTTGCATCTGGTCAGCCGCAACGCCGTGACGAGTTTTCTCGACCAGCGTGATCTGCTGGCGTTCACCAAAATGGAAGGCAGCTCTTACCGCTGTTATCACGAATTGCGCGCCAGCATGCGCCGCGTGGCCAAGCCTGTTTCCGAAGCACTCTAACCCCTCTCAATCAAGGAGAAGCACCTGTGACCACTAAGACTGAAACCCTCAACACTCTGGAACTCTTGAAGAAGGAAGCCGCCAAGATCCTCAACATCGAAACCGTCGATACACATGTCGGCCTGGGCGAACTCGGCATCGATTCGCTCAACGTGGTTGAACTGATCGTTTACTGCGAACAGCTCTACGGATCCATTGACCCTGAGCAACTCAATATCACGCAGTACACCACCCTGGAGCAAATCGATACGCAGTTGCACCAGCAACAACAAGAAGCTTGATCGCCAGCCAACCTCATACCAGAGACTCAACATGTCCCTTGCCTCACCGCCATCGCTTTGCGCCTTACCGGCTTTCAGGGTACATACGGTAGCGTACCGGCGCACAGAAACACCTTTTGTGTCGTCCCAGGTGAACACGGTGGATGCAGCGTTGGCGTTGGGGCAACGAGTCGGCGATGAGGCCTGCCTTTATGCAAGCGATGCAGGCCCTATCGACGATTACGTGGTGAGTTCCACGGTGCTGTCACAGTTTTTGGCCGACGGTTCGCCACACGCGGCATATTTCCAGCAAGCGATAGCCAGCCGCTACGGTCGCCTACCAGACTGGATTACCAACGCCTATGAATGCACTGGCTGGGGCTTCATCCTGCGGTACATCCAGGGGAAGGCGCAGTTCAAAGGCCGTCGCAGGTTGTTACTGCAGATTGTCGATACGGATATTCACAACTTCACTTACTGGTTAGGCAACAATCGCTGGGGTAATTCCGGTTTTGGCATATGCACGTTAGTTATTGACGTGATTCCAGATGCCAAAAACATGTTGGTCATCGGCACCTCAAGCCAGGCTAATGCGCTGCTGCAATTGGGGCGAAGCCTGCGCAGCTTTACCGAAGGTCGGCCTGGTTTAGGCATCGCGGTGCCTTTCTTTCCAGAGATGTCCCGCCGCGCGCTATTCAAGTGCTTCGATACCACGTCCGTGCACGCTGATCATTACCCACGATTCGGGCACTCATTCGGCAGCGACCCGTGGCTTTCGCTGTTGGCAGAGCTGGGCGAGGGTTCCGTAAACACCGGCAGCGACTGCATCGTGTCGTCGCTGGCGATGAATGGCTATTTTTCGATTGCTCAGATAAGTCTCGCACCCGATATGCACTATGCATTGGAAGGTGAATCATGAGTAGCGCGCAGACCTGCTCGCTGCTACTGCAGCGCAATCCTGATCGTAACCTTGCTATCCCTTGTTCGGCTCGCAATTTGCCACTGTTCGAAACCCAGGACTATGCACGCAGAAGTGCTTATGCCCACGACAACACCACGCCTGTCCTTGTTAACAACCAGCAGTACTACGCCCTGCTCTCCACGCTGGCCCAGCATGTCTGGGATAACAGTGGTGAACACACGCTGCTCCTGATGCAAGTTCGGATGCCCTCCATCGACCTTGCGTTGCCAACTAACCTGCTCGATCCACGCGTGACGCTGGGCGCCCATTTATGGAGCGAAGCCTTGTTTTGGGCACGCCAGCTACAGACGCCGGTGATCTGGGTTAGCGCCGAGAATATTCGGCGCGACCTGTGGGACGGCGGTGATAACTGCTTGCAGTTCGCCGGCTGGAATACCCCACAAACGTCAACCATCAGCGACTGGTTCTTGCCCGACCTTGACTACTTGGCGGTTCGGGTGCCGCCATCACCTGTTCGTGAGCAGTTCACAACATCTCAACCGATATTCATGCAAGTACAGGGGTGACCATGCACACAGAGCACGCACAGATATTGGATGACAGCCAGCCGATCAAGTGGAATTTCTCGGTCGACGCTTACATGTCGCAGACCTACGATTTCAGCGATGACAACTTGAATGCGCTGTATCAGAAAACCAAGGCCAACCAGTGGGATGTCAATACCGACATCGACTGGAGTTACGAGCTCAATCCAGACAATCCACTGGGTATGCCAGACGGAACGCTGCTGATCTACGGCACTGATATCTGGAACAAAATGAATGAAAAAAACCGTGCCGAAATTCGCCATCACTCACAAGGCTGGACGCTCTCGCAGGTACTCCACGGTGAACAGGCAGCGCTGATTTGCGCGGCGAAACTGGCGGTGGCAGAAGAAAGCCTTTCGGCCCGCCTGTGCGCCGCCGGACAAATCATCGATGAAGCCCGGCATATCGAAGCATTTGGCCGCTTGGTGAACAGCAAGCTGCCGATCAGCTACCCCATGAGCAAGGCGCTCAAAGGCCTGCTCGAAGACACCATTACCAGCAGCAAGCTCGACATGACCAACCTCGGTATGCAAGTGCTCGTCGAGGGCATTGCGCTGTCACTGTTTCAAAGCATGGTCGCCTACACCAAAGACCCTTTTATCAAGGACTTGATGACCCGTATCCAGCGCGATGAAGCCCGCCATTTTGCCATTGGCCGCATCACGCTGGGCCGAGTTTACAAGGACATGACCGCTACTGAACGCAAGGAACGCGAAGAGTTTGTGATTGAAGGCGCCTACACCTTGTACGAGCACCTGTGCGCCGACGACATCTGGGAACCGATGGGCTTGTCCAAAAAAGAGTGCGGCCACCTGGTCAGGAACTCGGAAGTCGCTAACTCCATGCGCCGTTCCATTTTTCGACGGCTGGTGCCAACCATCCGAGAAATGGGTTTGCTGACGCCCCGTGTGAGCGATGCTTTCGAGAAGCTCAAAGTGCTGGACTACGCCGCAATGCCTATGCCGGTCTGACAGGAATACAGCCATGACGTCCCCAACTACCGCTGCGAAAACCCGTCCCCTCCCCTACACGATCGGCATTGAAGCCGCCGCGTACGAATTGCCCGGCGAGCGTCAGGATATCAATGACTGGGGGCCGCAGCACAGGTTGCCAGCCGAACGGATTGAGGTGATCCGCAAAGCGGGTTGCCGTTATTTCCATGTTGCACCGGACATAGACGAGGTCGAGCTGGCTAAACGTGCCGTCGCTCGCCTGCAAGATGAGCAAGGCTTCAAGGCAGGCGACATCGGCGCGTTGATCCATGTGCATACCGGGCTGTATAGCGTCCCGCCGGCGCCACGCAGTCTGCCGATGGAAGTGGCGACGGCCTTCGGCATAAAGCCGATCTGGGCCGGCTCAATAGCACAGCTCAATTGCTCGTCGATCAGCGTAGCCATTCAGATGGCCAATGCCTTGATGAAGGTGCATACCCAATTGAACTCGGTGTTGATTGTCACTTCCGACCGGGTGTTTATCGAACGTTACCGCGTGCTGCAGGCGAGCATATTGAGTGATGGCGCGGCTTGCTTGCTGGTCGTTCGTAACAGCCTGCGCAACCGGGTCGGTGCAACGGTGGTGCGCAACTATGGCAGCTGGTATTTGGGCTCCGTGACCAACAACAATGTGAAAAAGCAAATGTTCAATTTGGAGTGGCACTACACCCGCAAAGTCATGCAAGAAGCGGTGGCCCAATGCGGCATGGCACTCCGCGATTTTTCCTGCATTTTGCCCTACAACTCCAACTATTCCGGCTGGAATGCCTTCTGTAATGCGATGGCAATTCCACTCACCGCGCTTTACTCCGACAACATTCTGCTCAAAGGCCATTCCTTCGGCTCGGACCTTGCGATCAACCTCGCCGATATCGGCTTGAGCAAGGTCGATGAGGGAGCGCACCTGATGAATATTACGGAATCGGACAACGGTTCTTTTTCGGCATTGACCCTTCATCCGGTGAACTGAAATGACAATGACCGACGTCTCCATGCCTGTTCGGTGCGACGAATCAACGAGCGACCTACGGCTGCTGGATCTGAAAACGCCCTGCTATGTACTGGACCCGACAGTGGTACTGGCGCGTTTCGCCGATTTGCGCGCGCGTCTGGGTACACCTTTGATTGTTTCGCTCAAGGCCAATCCCAATCTGGACCTGTTGATCCGTTGCGGCCACGCATTCACCGACGGTATTGAGCTGGCCAGCATCGGCGAACTCGATATTGTCGCGGGTCGCATCAACGCGCCCAAATACGTGAATAACCCGTCAATGGATGAGGTGTTCATGCGCGCCGCCCTGGCCTCGCGCTGCACCTTCATTATCGACAGCCTGGAGCAGGCACAGCGACTGATTAAGGTGATCGGCACACACCCTGCGCCGAACACGGTATTGCGCTTGAATGCGGGCCTGCTGGTCGCCTCAGGCAAACACCCGGCGGACCATTTCGGCATGAGTCAACACGACGCCCTGCTGACAGCCGGTGCATTGTCTCAGGCAAACGTGCCGGTCATTGGCCTGCATACGTTTGCCGGCTCCAACAGTTTTCACAGCGATGACACGGGTGCCGCCGACCTTGCCCATGCGCTCGCCGCCTTCGCGCTGCACATAGCTCGGCTCACCGGCATGCCGATTGAGTTTCTTAACGTCGGTGGCGGTTTCGCCGACCACTACGCCAGCCAGCCCCACAAGTTTGAGGCTTATCGCCAACGCATCGCACCGTTGCAACGCTTGTTTAAGGTCGTGCACGAATCCGGGCGCGGCATCTTCGCTGGCGCAGGCACCTTCGTTACCCGTGTTCGTTCGGTAAAAGCGCTGGGTGAACGCTACGTGGCGGTCTGCGACGGCGGGTTGAGCCACAACTTCCTGCTGGCCAAAACTGAATCCATGTTGAAGAAATACGCCACGCCGCGCGTGCTGCGCCGTCAACCGCCGCCGGTTGACTCGGCGCAGTTGCCGATCCAGTTCGTGGGCAGCACGTGCAGCCGCGCCGACGTGATCGGTTGGAGCGATGGGGTGTCGGCCCCACCGAACGTGGGCGACCTGGTGATCTTCGACAATTGCGGCGCCTACAACCAGACGTACAGCGTCAGCGGTTTTCTATCGCAGGGCTCGGCGCACACCTATATCCACGAATCCTAGGGACGCCACCATGACCGCCCACATCAGTGTGTACGACCTCTTGCAAGACAGCGCCGAACACCATGGCGACCGCCGTGCGTTTGCCCAGGGCGCGAAGACGGCGACGTACGCTCAACTGCTGCAAGACGTGCGGCTGACGGCCCAAAGGCTGGGCGACAGCGGTGTGAAAGCGGGTGAACGCATCGCGGTATATAGCGCCAAGCAGTATGAGACTGTGGTGATGTTGCTGGCGATCAATGCCCTGGGCGCGATCCTGGTGCCGATCAATCCCCAGCTCAAGGCGCAACAGGTACGCCATATCCTGCTTGACTGCGGCGCTCGCCTGCTCGCCAGTACCGGCCCACGCCTCAGGCGTATCGAGGCCGCGCTGACGGACATCGAACTGGCGACCTGGTCACTGGAAAAAATGCCCCTCGCCGACCTGAATACGCAGGCAAACACGGGGCTGTGCAACGCCGTCACAGACAGTGATCCTGGCGCAATCCTCTACACCTCCGGCTCAACGGGACGGCCCAAAGGCGTGGTGTTATCGCAGCGCAATCTGGTGGCCGGCGCCCAGAGCGTCGCGCACTACCTGGGCTTGCGCTGTGATGACGTCATCCTGGGCATCTTGCCGTTGAGCTTCGATGCGGGGCTCAGCCAGTTGACCACGGCGCTGGCAAGCGGAGCGTGCTACGCCCCGCTGGACTTTTTGCAAGCGGGCGAAGTCCCGACGTTCTGCGAAGCTCATGGCGTCACCGCGATTACCGGCGTGCCGCCGCTGTGGATGCAACTGGCGTCGGTGCCATGGCCGCAGCAGACCGGCGCACGCATTCGATGTTTTGCCAACACCGGCGGGCATATGCCGAGCCCTTTGCTGGAAAAGCTCAGAGGCGCATTTCCTGATGCCCTGCCCTACCTGATGTACGGCTTGACCGAGGCGTTCCGCTCGACGTATCTGGCACCGGACGCGGCCCTCACGCGCCCCGACTCCATCGGCAAGGCGGTGCCCAACGCCGATATCCGCGTGATGCGCCAGGACGGCAGCGAATGTGCCGTCGGCGAGCACGGCGAATTGGTGCATCGCGGCGCGTTCGTGACCCTCGGGTACTGGAATGACCCGCAGCTGACCGCACAGCGCTTTCGTGCCTGTCCACGCCCTGGCTTGCAGCTTTCGCGCGATGAAACGGCGGTCTGGTCGGGCGATATCGTCTACCGCGACCACGACGATTATCTGTATTTCGTGGCGCGCAGCGACGACATGATCAAAACCTCCGGCTATCGCGTCAGCCCCACCGAAGTCGAAGAAATCCTGTTTGCCGCGCACGACGTCACGGAGGCCGTTGCGTTTGGCGTGCCGCATCCGCAACAGGGCGAAGCGATCATCATCAGCGTGTTTAGCCACCCGCAGGCGCCTGCCAACGCTAACGCACTGATCACGCTGTGCAGGGAAAAACTGCCAACTTACATGGTGCCGCTACACGTATCCATTCATGACTCGCCCTTGCCGCGTAATCCGAACGGCAAGATCGACCGAAAGCAGTTGAAGCATCAGTTTTTCGAGTTTTTCTCAACGCCACTTACCGTCACGGAATAACCTCATGCTTCGAATATGCGGTATCGCCTCCCACGTTCCTGACGCTGTGCCCTTTCAGGCGGTACAGGCGCAGGAAAAAAACATCGGCTACGGCCATCTTCTGTACAAGTCGGCCGCATTCTCCATGCCGCGCGGCCGTGGCAGGCTTGACGCCGAAGAAGCGCTTCGGCTGCTGCCCACGGCGAGCATCGCGCTGCCGGTAGCACCACCGTTGCAAAGCGGCGCCGACTTGGCGCTGGAAGCCGTCGAGCTGCTACGCGAACAAATCCCGGCAGAAACCCTGGCAACGATCACCCACATTGTAGTGACCAATACCGCGCTCAACCAACGCATCAATGAGTCCGTCGCAGGGCGTATCCAGCATGCCCTGGGTTTGCCTGACGCGCTGCCGTTCGCCATCGGCCAATCCGGAACGGCCGGTGTGTTCAACGCACTGAGCATGATCGAAGCGCTGGTGAGCATGGGCGGCAAGGTACTGCTGGTGGCGTCGGACAAGTGGCTTTATCCGTTCTTTCGCGGCTGGGGCGATCTGGTGGTGTACGGCGACGGCGCCGCCGCCATTTTGCTCGGTGGCGATGATCTGCCTGCTTCAGGCTGGGGCTCGATACGCGCCTGTGCGATGCACTATGGCGCGGCCATCGATAACCCATGGGCACTCGAACCCGCCGCCCTGGCGGAGCTGCTGCACCCGATGGCGGTGAGCGTCGCGCAAACAGCGCTTGAGCGTTGCGCACTGAGTGCCAGCGATATCGACTGGGTGTTGCCCGCAGGCTTCAGCGACCACTTCACCCTGGGCGTCAGTCGCGAACTGGGTATTGCCCACGAGCGACATTTCGAACTTGGCGCCCGTGGCCATCAGTCAAGCGCTTCACCCTTGCTGTCGCTGCTGCGCCTGCGGGCGAGCTTGCCTCGCGGAACAACGGCTACCGCCTTGCTGTGGGATGCGGGTTTATGTGGGACCGCCGGCGCCATTGTGGCCGAGATAACGGCTGCGGCCTGAACCAACACGCACACCGCCTAATGATCAGGAACCCCTATGTCTGCTTATAAAGTCAGCCTGCGTGAGCTTCGTTTTTTCTTGTGGGAACTGCATAAAACCGACCAGCAGTTTCTTGCCCGGGCGCCGTTCAACGACAAGCATCGCGCGTACTACGATGCTTTGCTGGAGCGCGCCAAAGGGTTCGCCGATGAGTTGGGCAAAGCCTACCAAGCCGCCGACCGCCAGGAATGCCGTCTGCTCGAAAACGGCAACGTCGAAATCCCCAAGGAGTTTCACGGCCTCTGGCAACGTTACAAGAATGAGTGGATTCAGGTGTTGGGCAACGACAGCGAATCGCAGCAACCGTCGATGCCGCCGCTGATCCGGCAGACCATTCAGGAGATGTTCATGGGCGCCAATCCGGCGTTCATGACCTACGGCGGCTTCAATTTACCGGCCATCAAGCTGTTCAAACTGCACGCCACCGCAGCACAAAAAGCCACGTACTTGCGCAAGCTTCAACGCCACGATTGGGACGCGTGCTTCTGCGCCACCGAGAAGCAAGCCGGCAGCGACCTGACCGCCGTCACCACCCTCGCCACGCCACTTGAAAACGGCGAGTACGCCGTGAGCGGCGAAAAGGTCTTTATCTCGGCGGGCATGCATACGCTGACGGAAAACACGCTGTATTTCGTGCTGGGCCGCATCAACACTACGACTGCGACCTCCTATTCCCTGTCCTGCCTGCTGGTGCCGCGTTTCTGGCCCAACCCGGACACCGGAGTGCTGGAAGATAACCATGTCGAGTGCACGTCTTTGCTGCGCAAGATGGGCTTGAAGGGCTGTGCCAATACCCAACTGGTGTTTGGCCGCAGCGGCACAACCCGCGCCGTACTGCTGGGCGATCGCAAGAATGCCGGCTTGCTTCAGCTGGTGCCCTTGATGAATCAGGCACGCATGAGCACAGCGATTATCGGGCTGGGCCTGGCGTCCAGCGCCTATTTGCATTCAGTCGAGTTCGCCGGCAAACGGCTGCAGGGACGCGCCATCGGGCGCACCTCCGATGCCAGCGCACCGCAGGTGCCGATCATCGAACATAGCGACGTGCAGCGCATGCTCCTGGAAATGAAGGCTCGGGTTGAAGGCTGCCGCGGGCTGCTGGGCAAGCTGACCGGCGCATCGACCCAAGCATTTGTCCTGGAGGCCGAGCCTGTACAGGATGAAGCCCAAGTCGAAAAGTACCGCAAGCTGGTGCTGCTGTTTACCCCTGTATGCAAGGCGTTCGTCTCGGATCAGGCGTGGAAAATCTGTGAGCTGGCGATACAGGTGCATGGCGGTGTCGGCTACACCGACGCCTACCCCGTCGAACAAAATACGCGCGACGTAAAAATCCTGTCGATCTGGGAAGGCACCAACTACATCCAGTCTCAGGACTTGGTGCGCGACAAGCTGGGGTTTGGCCGCAACTCTCGGCTGATCAAGTATTTGCGCGAAGAGCTGGATGCTTTCCTGGCCAGCAAAACACAGTTCAGCGCAGCACTGCAGGACCAATTCCTGCTGCTGGAAAACGCCATGGACGCCGTCGAGCAGGCGCTCTCGGTGATCGGTGAACACGTACGTGCAGGGCGCACCCACGAGACCAGTCAGTTCTTTACCCGTTTTCTGGAAATGATCGGCCTCACCGCCAGCGCCTGGGTGCTGCTCGAATCGGCCTGCCTGGCGGAGCGCCAACTCCACCAGCCACTGGCTGACGCAGAAGCTGCTTTTTACCGGGGCAAGGTCAAGACCGCCCATTACTTTTTCGCCAATATCCTGCCGACGGTGACGCAACACGCACACACCCTGCAAAACCTGCTGACCTCACACTGCAGCATTGCGCTGGATGAACTGGCGCAGGCAGAGGCGCAGGTTCCCCCCCAAACCTTGTTTGGCGCGCCGCGCACGCTGTATCGCGGCACCAATATCGACGGCGCCACGCTGGAGCCAAATGAAGGCCTGTGGGTGCGCGGTCGCAACCTCAATGACCTGATCGGCATCGTCGATTTCGCCGCAGCGCTATGGCTGGCGTGGTTTGCCAAGATGCCGTCCGACACCGAGAGCCAGGCGGTTGACGCCGTGCTGGTGCAGATTGCCGGCCACCTGTCGCAGATGCCCGCGTATCGGCGCGGTATCGAAGCGGTGGCCGATGGCGGCGCCAGCATGGTGCAGGCCGCGGCGTGCGGCTATCTCGGCGACCTCGCTGCGCTGGAAAACCTCGCCCTTACCGAAGCCGCAGCGCGCGGTTTGCCCACCCATCAGGACTTTATCCACGGCCTGGTCAGCATTGCGGCTGCACCGCACTTTTTGCAAGCGGCACTCGGTTACGTAGCGCTAGGCGCGGCACCGACCAGCCACGCCGAGTCTGTGCTGATGGCCTTGGGCGCGCCTCACGGCGATGCCGTGTCGGTACGTGTGGTGGACGCATTGCTCGTGGCCTGGCACGCCGGGTTCGGCTACATCACGCCGACGGTGCTGGTACCGCGTACCGCCATCGGCACCGGCGTCACCCTGGCCCAGGCCGTGGCGGCAGGTTTTATGGCAAGCGGGCCCAAACATGTCGGCGCGGCCGAAGAGGCGATGACGTGGCTCAAGACCTTCAGTGCCCACGACAGTCATGACGACATACGCAGAGCAGTCGACCAAGCGCTGGATCAGCCTGGCAACCTGTTGTTCGGTTTTGGCCATCCGCTGTTTGTGCAGGACCCCCGGCCGCCGCATCTGCGTGCGCTGTTTGCCGCATGGGGGTTCGGCGCACGCCACCTGGAAATCTACGATGTCGTCTGTGCCCACGCCCTGGCGCGTAAAGGGCTGCGTCCCAATATTGATTTCATCACCGCCGCGGCCCTGCTCGATCTGGGTGTGACGCAAGCGTGCTGGGGCGTCGGTCTCGGGCTGTGCGGCCGGGTGGCGGCCATGGTCGCCCATGCCGTCGAGCGGCGCGATCGACCCGCGTTCGGGGTGAGCAGCAAAGCCGCGCGCACGCTGTTGGCCACCGTTCCGGTTGGCTGGTTGTAGGACCTACTTTGACACTCTGCTGCATAACCACGCACTTAACACGGGAGCTTACCCATGCTGTTGAAAAACCTACGACCTGCCGATGAATACGATCACTTTGCCACCCAGGCACTGGAGCCCTGGGATGTGCTGTTCGTCACCCGCATCCGCCAGATTGCCCGCGACCTGCCGCCCGGCGTGCTGGTGGATATCGGCACCGCCACGGTTGTGGTGCCGGTGCGTCTGGCCGCCGAGCCGGTATTGAAGGGCTGGCGTTTCATCGGCCTGGATCTGGACGAGACCATGCTCGACGGTGGCCGACCGCGCATCGAATCGTTGGGCCTGAGCGATGTCATCGAACTCAAGGTGGGGGATGCCATGGACCTGCCCTTCGAGGACGCCAGCATTACCATGGCAGTCAGCCGCGCCACACTGCATCACTTGCCGGACAAGGTGAAAAGCCTGACCGAGATGTACCGCGTATTGCAACCCGGTGGCGTCGGCGTGGTGCACGACATGCGCCGCGACGTTGCGGCTGACCTGCTGGAAAAATTCACGCAAATGCGCGCGTCGGTGGGTTATCCACCGACCCATGTTGAAGAAAAAGTCACGCTGGAGGAGGCACGCGCCCTGGTCATTGAGGCGGGCCTGGAGCATTGCACGGTGGTGAGCAGCCCCCGCTCCGGCATGGGCGCCTTGGGTTTCGAAATTCTCATCAAAAAGCCCTTGCTGGCCTGAGACGCACGCTGCCGGAGAAAAGACTATGGAACAGCTAAAGCACTTTCAGGAACTGCTGGGCAGCTCGCAGGTGCACTGCGGGTTCCTGGAACCCAAACGCCTGCCGCTGGTGATTACGCCGATAGACACCACGCTTAGCGCTGACAGCGAGGCTTTTGCGACGTGGTATCGCCACAACCAGGCGCTGTTCGACCGCATGCTGCTGGAGTTTGGTTGCCTGCTGTTCCGTGGTTTTGCATTGCGCGACAGCTCAGACTTCCAGGCGATTGCCCACGGTTATCCCGAGCATGCGTTCGGGTATATCGGTGGCGCCACGCCGCGCAAGCACATTACGGCCAAAGTCTACGAGTCGACACGCATCCCGGCGACCCTGAGAATCGGCCTGCATCAGGAAAAGGCCTACATGGCGAACTTTCCGCACAAGCTCGCCTTCTTTTGCAGGCAGCCCTCCACTGAAGGCGGCGAAACCGTACTGTGCGACATGCGCGCCGTCACCCGCCGCCTGCCGGCGCAATTGGTCGAACACTTTCGCGCGGCGCGCATCCTTTACGTGCGTAACTTCCGCGCACCCAGCACGCCCGAGAACCAACCACGCAATGCCAATATGCGCGAATACCATCGCCCCTGGGATGAAGCCTTCCTGACCGATGATCCGCAGCGCGTCGAGCAGCTTTGCCGCGATACCCAACTCGATCACCGCTGGCTCGAAGATGGCAGCCTCACGGTGTCGCATATCGGCGACGCGGTCTTGAACCATCCGCTGACGGGCGACGCGATCTGGTTCAATCAGCTGTCGACCCAACATAACAATGCCCGCTCAATGGGAGAACAGGGTTTCGCCTACATCCAGCGCGTTTTTGGCGACAAACCGGCACGCCCTTACGATGTAAGACTGGGCGATGGCACGCCGATCCCCGCGCAGGAAATAGCGCCGGTATACGATGCGTTGGAAGCGGAGCAAGTGGCCGTTGCCTGGCGCAGCGGTGACATGCTGCTGATCGATAACATCGCCGTCGCCCATGGCCGCAACCCGTTCAAAGGCGAGCGCGACGTTCAAGTCGCGTTGTTCGATTGAACATGAATAGCCAAATCCTGCTGACTGACGAAACACTCGCGTCGAGCCTGCCACGCACACGCAGCGACGGACCCTGTGCGGTGTCGGCCAGACTGATCCAGGTCGCCGCCGGCAGCTTTCGCTTTGAGGTGCGCGACCTGCATGTCCATCGCGGTCGGCATACCGCCATCATCGGCCCCAATGGCGCCGGCAAGACCACCCTGATCGAAGCGTTGCTCGGTTTCCGCCAGGCGCACCTGGATGAGGCGCAGATTCTGGGGGTTGCGGTGGCGCATTTTCTGCAAAGCACCCGGCACCGCAAGCGGCTGGGGGTGCAGTTGCAGCGGGTCGAATATGAAGACTCCTCGAATGTGCGGGAGATTCTTGACTTGCATCAGGTGCTTTACGGCAAGCAATGCCCGCAGGTGGCGCAGGCGCTGGATATTGATGCGCTGCGCACACTGCCCTATCGGGCACTGTCACGCGGGCAGAAGCAGCGGCTCGATCTGTTCGTTGCGCTGGCACACCATCCAGAGCTTGCCGTGCTTGACGAACCATTCACCGGCCTTGACCGCGCGTATATCGAGCGCGTCGCGCAACTGCTGCGCCATGACTTGGCCGACCTGACCATCCTGATGATTTGCCACTCGGTGGAAGAGTTGGATACCGCAAGCGATGTGCTGTGGGTGTGCAACGGCGGTGTTGAGTATTGCGGCAACAAGGAAGCCTTGAAGAATCGTCTGGTCGGCGCCTTCCACGCCTCTCTGCGGCTGGACGATCCTGAGCGCCTGAATGCCATCCGTCGCCAGTTAGAAAGTGATAGCGCCACACTGCGGCTGACAATGCGATCCGATACTGAAATCAGCGTCTATGGCACGCAGCAACTGGACCTGTCCATACGCAGCCTGATCGCGGATGTGGCGTTCCAGCATTTTGAATTCGGCCCCACCGATTACCGCGATCTGCTGCACATCTGCGCCGGGGGTGAACAGCATGTTTAGCATACTGGCAATATTGACGCGCAACGAGCTGCTGGGCTTCCTGCGCAGCAAGTCTTCACTGTTCTGGGCGATGGGCTTTCCCGTCCTGTTGCTGACCGTAATGCTGATGGCGTTCGGTCAGCGTGGCTCACTGGGGACGGTGAAGGTTGAGTTTGTGGAGGGCGGCGCTCAGGAAAGCGCGGACCTGCGCTGCGAAGCGGCGATCCGCCAGGCCTTCGCTGGCGCAGATCCGGTAAAGGCCGAGTTTTCAACGGTCAGCAGCCCTGCCACCGTCGCAGCCAATACGGTGCGTATCGTATTCCCGGCAGGCGCCGGCCCGCTGCAGGTGCACTACGACTTCAAGGGCGCGCTGGCGGTGCGCGCCGCAGCCCGTGTGGTCGAGATCGCTGCGGTACGGTGTGCAGCGGCAGAGCACGGCATTGTGTCGGCAGACCTCGTCCAGTTTAAGGACGCGGCGTCCGGTGCCAAGGCGTTCGACTATGGCCAGTTTTTTACCACCGGCATTCTGGTCATTGTGTTGATGTCACTGGGCATCATGTCCACCGCCCTGTCGATCGCCAGCCTGCGTGAACACAATGCGCTCAAGATCTACGCGTGCTTTCCCGTGCCGAAGCTGGTTTTTCTGGCGTCCGTGCTGCTGTCGCGAGTGGTGATGATGCTGGTTTCCGTGGGGACTTTGCTGCTGGTTGCACGTTTTGGCTTTGGTATCGATATCTCGTTGTGGAGTATGCAGACCCTTCGTGCGGTGCCGGTGATCCTGTTGGGCGGCGCCATGTTGCTGTGCGTCGGCATCCTGCTGGCCAGCCGTACCTCTTCGGTGAAGGAAACCGAGTTGCTGTGCCACCTGATCCACTATCCGGCGCTGTTCTTCGGCAACCTGACCATCCCATTGAACGATGCGCCGGCCTGGATCAGGCACGTGCTCTCGGTGGTGCCGATCAACCAGTTCGTCTCGGTACTGCGCCAGGTGATGCTCGAAGGCGCGTCCCTGACGTCGCTGTGGCTACCTCTACTGACCATGGCCGGCTGGACCGCGTTGTTTATGACCGCCGCCACCTTAATGTTCCGCTGGCACAAGCGCTGAGGTTCGAACTCGATCATTTCATTGCATCACTCTTTCAAGGAAACAAGCATGTCAGTCAGCAAGATAACGCGAGCCTATTTGTCCAATGCCAGCGCGTTCATTCCGGTGATCGTGTTCCTGATGTGGGGACGTTTCGGACCCGGTGAGCCGGGCGTGCGCTGGGATACCGCGTATGTGGTCAGCGGCATTCTCAGCATTGGGCATATATTCTGGCTATTCAAACGCCGGCCCGGCCATTGGATCGCGCTGGGCGTGGACCTGTATTTGCTGATCGGGGCGCTGTTGGCGGCGTTATCTGGCGCTGCGTTGCAGGTGTGGGGTCAGGAACTCGGCGCGGCGCCCGTGCTGGCCTGCGTATTGGTGATCGGCGTGGGCGCCACCTGGTTTTCCCCGCTGGGTTTTATCGGCGAAGCCAGCAATGATCAGGCGTTGGTGCGACGACTCTCGGTGTGGCTGCTGATTGCCGCTGCAATCGCCGTCACGGTGTCGCTGATTCTGCGCCATAACATCTTGCTGGGCGGCGTGCTGCCGGTTATCGCACTGGTGCTGGCACGCAGCCAGTTGCAGAAACGCGTGGCTGTGGCGCAATGAGCGAGGTGGCAAACATCCAGCTGTTTCTGGCCGAAGTGGCCGAACAGCTGGGACAGGCCTCGCTCCTCACCGGGGATGCCTGTGCGCCCTATGAAACCGACGTGATGCAATGCCGCGGCCGCGCTGCGGCAGTGGTCATGCCGCGCGATACCGATGCGGTCAGCGCGCTGATGCGCATCGCTGTGCGCCATGGCATCCGGCTGATTGCCCAAGGCAACCGCAGCGGGATGGTCGGCGGCGCCGTACCCGACAATTCCGGCAAACAGGTGATTGTCTCCCTGTCGCGCTTGCGCCGCGTGCGCGAGGTTGATCCGCTGAACCGCACGGTCACCGTCGAGGCGGGCGCGCTGTTGTCAGAATTGAATCGCACACTGGAACCCCATTCGCTGCACTTTCCCATTGATATCGGCAGCGATCCGGCGATAGGCGGGTTGATCGGCGCCAACGCTGGCGGCAGTCGCCTGCTCAAGCATGGTGACGTGCGCCATAACCTGCTCGGCATCGAAGTGGTGCTGGCCGACAGCGACGGCGCGGTGGTGCAGTTGCTCGCGCCATTGCGCAAGAACAATACCGGGCTGGACTTCAAGCAGATGTTTGTCGGCACCGGCGGCGCCTTCGGGATCATCACGGCAGCGACGCTTGAGCTCAAGCGCATCGACCAGTCCACCCAAAGCCTGTTTGTGGCCTTGCCTGACCATGGCACTGCGCTTGAGGTGTTGCAGGCCTTCGAACAGCAGTTTGGCGATCTGCTCTGTGCGTTCGAAGTGATCTCGCAGGCGGCGCTGGCCATCACCCTTCGCACCTTCCCCACGTTGCGCCACCCGTTCGGGCAGTCGTCGGCGAGCTGTTATGCGTTGATCGAAATCGCCAGCAGCATGCCTGGCTTGCATACGCTATTTGCGCAGCGCACCGAGCAGTTGTTGGAACATTTGTATGAAGGTGAGCGAATTGTTGATGCCGTCTTGGGACATTCCAGCAGCTTTTGGCCGCTGCGCGACAACCTGCCGTTGGCGATTGCCAGCGAAGGCATCCCGCTCTCGTTCGACGTGGCGTTCTCGCGCTCACGCCTGGTGGCTTTCCGCGAGCAGGCAGTACGGTGGCTGGAGCACGAACACCCACTGCTGGCGCTTTACGATTTCGGCCATTTTGCCGACGGCGGCTGTCATTTGATTGTGCTGGTGCCCCATGCCCATATCGCTCAATACGGCATCGCACGCACAGTCGCTGTGCGCAGCGGCATCTATCGACTGGTGTGTGAAAACGGCGGCTGCTTCAGTGCAGAGCATGGCGTCGGGCCGGTGAATGCCGCCTATTACAGCAAGTACACGACGCCCAAGGTGCAGGCCATCAGCAGGTCCATGCAGCAGTTGATGGACCCCGAGGCGGTGTTGGGCCGCTACCGCTATACCTAGAACGAAAAAGTGCAGGTTCGACTTTGGCGCAGCGAGAGAGAGGCAATTCGATGATTAGCGGCAACATGCTTATCGGCCAGTCGGCCGTGCGGGGCGAAGACGGCGTGCTGTCGGCGATCAATCCGGCCACCCGTGAAACGATCGGCCCGGACTTCGGCGCTGGCGGTATTGCTGACATTGAGCAGGCCTGCCTGCTTGCCGAGCAGGCGTGCGATAGCTATCGCGAGACCACGGCGCAGCAACGCGCGCAGTTCCTGGAAGCGATCGCCAGTGGCCTCCTGGCGCTGGGGTCGACGCTGATCGAACGCGCGGCACTTGAGTCCGGGCTGCCGATAGGACGCCTGCTCATGGAGCGCGGCCGCACCGTGAGCCAGTTGCGGCTATTTGCGAAAGTGGTGCGCGACGGCCACTATTTGGGCGTCACCCTCGACTCTGCGTTGCCGGCGCGTATCCCTGCTCGCGCCGACTTGAGGTTGCGCAAGATCGCGCTCGGGCCGGTTGCTGTATTCGGCGCCAGCAATTTCCCCCTGGCTTTTTCGGTGGCTGGCGGCGACAGCGCCGCCGCCCTGGCCGCTGGCTGCCCAATAGTGGTCAAGGCCCATGAGGCTCATTTGGGCACCTCTGAACTAGTCGGGCGGGTGATCCAGCGAGCTGTCGCTGACCACCAGTTGCCGGAGGGCGTTTTTTCTCTGCTGATGGGCGACGGTAATCAGTTCGGCCAGGCCCTGGTCAGCCATCCTGCGATCAAGGCCGTCGCCTTTACGGGGTCGCGCCAGGGCGGCATGGCGCTGATACGAACAGCAGCGCAGCGGCCCGAGCCGATTCCGGTGTACGCGGAGATGAGCTGCATCAATCCCGTATTCCTGTTGCCCCACGCACTGTCGACGCGTGCCGGGGAGATCGGTCGTGGGTTTGTTGAGGCCATGACCATGAGCGCCGGGCAGATGTGTACTCAGCCGGGTCTGGTGATTGCTGTAGAAGGTCAGCACCTGGACCGGTTTTGCAGCACGGCGCTGGACGCTCTGGGTAAAAAAACCGCGCAGACCCTGCTCACGCCGGGTATTCATCAGGCCTATCTGGAGGGTATCGAGTGGATGGGCAATAGCGAAGGGGTTACGACGCTGGGACGGGGTTGCACGGCAGAAAGTCCATGTGCCGCGCAGGCCACCTTGTTCGCCACGCAAGCGAGCAGCTTTCTGAGAACGGGACGACTGGGAGATGAAATATTCGGCCCCAGCTCGCTGATAGTCGCCTGCAAGAATGAAGATGAAATGCTGGCGGTCGCCCAGTACTTGTCAGGGCAACTGACGGCGACATTGCACCTGGATGACGCTGATCATGCGCTGGCGAGAAAATTGTTGCCCATCCTTGAGCGCAAGGCGGGCCGCATCGTGACCAACGGTTATCCCAACCACGTCGAGGTATCCCATGCGATGGTGCACGGTGGTCCCTTCCCGGCGAGTTCGGACAGCCGCAGCAGCGCAGTAGGCGCCGGTGCCATAGACCGGTTCCTGCGGCCTGTGTGTTATCAAGACTTACCTGCCGCCTTGATGCCAGCGGCGCTACAGGATGGCAACCCGTCAGGGCTGTGGCGCACGCTCGATGGGAGTTGTGTTTCTGCCTGAGCCAAGTAGATCCGGGGAACTTCAAATCGCATAAGCGCATGCGTAATAATCATGCGTATTTTCAATGGCTTAACACTTCATCCCGGCAAAAAAAATTGAGGGTTTTACGTCAAAATATTTAATGGCGCGGTTATTTGTCGCACCCTAAACTCATTCTCGAAACATTTTGAATCACCTCGCTCGTTCTCCCTGCGCAGCCCATGTTCATGTAATTGCCGCTGGCTCCAAGCCCTGCGGGCGTTGCCGTGTGCGCGCGGAAAACACGCGCCCTCCCCTTCAAAGGAAACTTCATGCAGCGCAGAGACTTCTTATCGTCGGCCATCGCATTGGCGGCTGCGTCGGCATTGCCCGTTGCCCGCGCAGAAGAAATCACCGGTGGTCAACCCTGGGAACCCGGCACGGCCAGCCTGCCTGCGCTGGCTAACGTGCGCCAGGGCGGCCTGGCGTTTTTCAATCAGCATGAATTCCAGACAGCTGAGGCGATCGCAGAACGGTTGATCCCCACCGATGCGCTCTCCATCGGCGGTAAAGAGGCGGGTTGTGCCACGTTTATCGACCGCCAATTGGCGGGTGACTATGGCAAAGGCGCGACCCTTTACCGGCTGGGGCGTTTCGTCAAAGGCACGTTTGAGCAAGGCACTCAGTCTGCACTCACTCCCGCTGAGCGCTGGCGCAAAGGGCTGGTGGCGATTGATGAATATTGCCAGGCCCGGTTTGCAAACCCCTTCCTCCAGTTGCAAGGCGAGCAACAGGACGAGGTGCTGCAACTCTTTGAGAAAAATGCAGTGAAGGTCGGGACGGAGTTTGACGACGGCGCCAAGGAGATTTTCGAACAGTTGCTGGCCAACGTGCGTGAGGGCTTTTTGTCCGACCCGATCTACGGCGGAAACAAGGGCATGGCCAGCTGGAAGATGCTCGGGTTCCCGGGCGCGCGATACGACTTCCGTGACGTCATCGCCAAGAAGGGGCAGAAGCTCAACATCATCCCCACCAGCCTGATCGACAACACGCTCTGAACCACCCAGAACACTCGAGCGCCGTGGCACCGCCAACAGCGCCAACTCACCGTGATTTGTTGCACTGAAGAGGAATTCTCCCATGGCCCATGTACGCCCCAAAGCCGATGCTGTGATCGTCGGACTCGGCTGGTGCGGCTCGCTGATTGCCGAAGAACTGACTCGCGCCGGGTTGAATGTAGTCGCCATCGAGCGCGGCCCGTGGTTCGAAACCTCCACCGATTTCCCGCCCTCGGTCGACACCGACGAACTGCGCTGGGACACCCGCCGCAGCATGCTGCTGCCGCCGGCCATCGAGACCACTACCTTCCGCAACAACCGCTCGCAAACCGCCCTGCCCACCCGCGATTGGAGCATGAACGAGCTGGGCTATAACGTCGGCGGCTCGGGTACTCACTGGGCCGGCATGGCGTGGCGTTTCCTGCCATTCGACTTCGAGCCTTACAGCTTTACGCTCAAGCGCTATGGCAAGCAGCAGATTGAAAAGGGGCTGATCGTGCAGGACTGGGGCGTGAGCTATGACGACCTGGAGCCCTTCTACGAGCGCTTTGAAAAAATCGCCGGTGTGTCGGGCAAGGCCGGGGTCTTGAACGGCGAGAAGATCGACGGCGCGAACATCTTCGAAGGCAACCGCAGGAGTGAATTCCCGCTACCGCCCCTGGCCACCACGCGCCTGACGGACCTGTTTACCGAGGGCACCAAAAAGCTGGGACTGCACCCGTTCATGGTGCCTGCCGGCCAGGCGTCGCAGGCCTATACCAACCCTTTGGGTGTGCGCATGGGGCCTTGCACCTATTGCGGTTACTGCCTGTATTACGGCTGCGGCAACTTTTCCAAGTCGAGTCCCAATGCCTGCGTGATTCCTGCATTGATGCAACGCAGCAACTTTACCGTGCTAACCGAGTCGGCCGTGCTGCGTGCCAACCTTGCCGAAGACGGCAAGACCGCCACCGGCGTGAGCTACCTTGACCGCAATAAAATCGAATGGGAGCAACCTGCAGACATTGTGATTTTCTCGGCATTCCAGATGCAAAACGTGCGTTTGCTGCTGCTGTCGAAAATCGGCAAACCCTACAACCCCGAAACCCGCACGGGGGTAGTTGGCCGAGCCTACAGTTTCCAGACCGTATCCGGGGCCAACCTGTTTTTCGAAGACGAACAGCTCAATCAGTACATTGGCGCAGGCGCCCTCTCCGCACAGGTTGACGACTATAACGGCGACAATTTCGACCACGCCGGCAAGGGTTTTATCGGCGGTGCCGGAATCCTCGTGGTCGCCCGTGGCGCGCGACCCATCGGCAACGCCGACGCCGTACCGCCAGGCACGCCACGCTGGGGCAGCGAGTGGAAAAAGGCCTATCACCATGCCTTCCAGAACGGCACCTTCATCTTCAACCAGGGCACCAGTTTCTCCCACGACGAGTGCTATCTGGATCTGGACCCGGAATACAACGATGCGAACGGCGACCCGTTGATTCGCGTGACCTTCGACTACAACGAAAACGACCGGCGCATGGCCATTTTCACCGAAGAAAAGGCCGTGGAAATCGGCAAGGCCATGGGCGCGAAAATCGTCAATGGCTTTGATTCCGCCGCCGTCAACTACGGGCCGTACTTGCCGGCCAGCGACCACACCATCGGTGGCGCGGTAATGGGTCTGGACCCGAAAACCAGCGTACTCAACCGCTATCAGCAGAGCTGGGATGTGCACAACGTATTCGTGCTTGGTGCCTCGTCGTTCCCCAACAACGCCGGCTACAACCCCACCTCGACCATCGGCGCCCTCAGCCTGTGGACCGCCAAGGCCATCATCGATCAATACCTGGCCAAACCTGGCCCACTGGTGGAGCTGCCAGCATGAGGCCACGTCTTCGCATGGCCCTGACGGCCACCGCCGTATTGTCTCTGGGCTCAGCCATCGCTTTTTACGGTGCATTTGGCGTAGCCGATGCAGCCGACAGCATTGCTCAGCCCGGCCTGCAGTCCGACAGCAGCGCGGGTATCAAGGCACCTGCTAACCAGGCCCAGGAGGCGCCGGCAGTGACGCGCGGCCGCTATGTGGCCATCGCTGGTGACTGCGCGGCCTGCCATACCGACCCGCACCACGGCCAACCGTTTGCCGGTGGTTACGCACTCCAAACCCCGTTCGGCACATTGCTCGCCAGCAACATTACCTCCGACAAAAACACCGGCATTGGTGCCTGGACTGAACAGGAGTTCACCCGTGCGGTGCGCGAAGGCAAAGGCCGGCACGGTGAAAACCTGTATCCGGCGATGCCCTACAACGCCTACGTGAAAGTCAGCGACCAGGACATGCACGACCTGTGGGCCTACATGCAGACCGTGCCGGCGGTGAACAACGAAGTGGTGTCCAACCAACTGCCCTTTCCGTTCAACATCCGCTTAATGATGATGGGCTGGAACCTGTTGTTCTTTGACAACACGCCATTCAAACCGCTGGCAGGTGCTTCGGAACAGATCAACCGCGGCGCCTATCTGGTCGACGGCCTGGGCCATTGCGCGGCTTGCCATACCTCAAAGAACTTCCTCGGCGGTGACAAGGGCGGCGCGTACCTGCAAGGTGGGGATCTGGCCGGCTGGCATGCACCTGAAATCACAGGCAACCCATACGTCGGTATCGGCGGCTGGAGCGAGGCGCAAGTGGTGCAATACCTCAAGACCGGCAGTAACCACGTGGCGGTAGCATCCGGGCCAATGGCCGAAGCGATCACCAACTCGACCCAGCATATGCGCGACGAAGACCTGTACGCCATCGCCAGTTACCTTAAAACCCTGCCGGGTTCGCAGAGCCGCAGCCCGCGCCCTCTCAAAACCAGCGACAAGACCATGCAGCAAGGCGCCAACGTGTATTCTGCCAACTGCTCGGCGTGCCACAACAGCGATGGCAAAGGGATCAATCAACTGGCTTCGAGCTTGGCGGCCAACCCTGGCGTTCAGGCTGAAAATGCACAGAGTTTGATCACCACGGTGCTGGAAGGCGGCCGCGGCGCGGTAACCCTCGACAACCCCACCAGTGGCGCCATGCCCAGCTTCGCGTGGAAACTGTCGGACCAGCAGATTGCGGCAACGCTCACCTACATCCGCAACAGCTGGGGGAATGCTGCGCCGCAGGTGAGCGCCAAAAACGTTGCCGAGGTGCGCGAGCAGCGTAAATTACCGGCGCAATTGAGCGCGGACGGCAGCTCACGCTGACCCGACGTGGGCCTGCACATACAATCACCGTTCCAATCCACCACAGGAAGGCTGTATCGCATGGGCAAAAGCATCAAGCGCCATGGCCTGTTGAAGGTCGCAGAATTGGCTGGCGTCAGCTTGAGCACCGTGGACCGGGTGCTCAATGACCGTGGCCAGGTGTCCGACCTTAAACGGCGCAAGGTGCTGACCGTGGCGCGTGCCATGGGCATCCGTCCCGGTCTGCCTACGCCATATACCGGCCCGATGATTGTCGACGTGTTGTTGAGCGACAGTGCTTCCGACCACTTCAAGCGCTTGGAGGCAGCCTTCGAACGCCAAGCCCAACGCCTCGGTGCCCAACTCACCCTGCGCCTTCAACGCTGGGCAGAGAGCACGCCCCAGCAATTGCTCGACGCCCTGCAGAAACCCCGTTCACGACGCCACGGCATGATCGTGATCGCCCCGGATACACCCGCCATACATCAAGCGTTGAACGCCATTGTGCAGGGCGGCACGCCCACGGTTTTACTGACCAGCAACCTCCCGGATGTGCAAGGCGCGGTGTACGTGGGCATCGACAACCACGCCGCCGGGCGCAGCGCTGGACGGCTTATGAGCCAATGGGTCGGCCGGCAGCCGGGCGTGGTACTGCTGGTGGTTAATTCATTGGCCTTTTTTGCCCATCAGGAAAGGGCCAAGGGCTTCATCGACGTGATGGCGCAGCACGCTCCCGGTATCCGCATCGTCGGGCCGATCGAGTGCTTCGATGACGATGAATTCACCGGCGCCGCCGTTGCGCAATGCCTCGCGGAGCAACCGCTCGCAGGGCTGTACGACGCCGGTAGCGGGTCACTGGGTATTCAGGCTGCTCTCACCCACGTGGACCCAAAACCGGTATGGATCGGCCATGAGGCCAGCGCATTGCATGCAGCCTTGCTGCGCCAGGGCGCCATGTCACTGGTGTTGGATCAGGACCCGGAAGGCCAGGTGCAGGCGAGCATCGATTACCTGATGCACCAACATGGCATGATCGATTCACCGCCTCAGTTGCCATTGGCGATGAAGATTGTTATCGACGAAAGCCTCTGACATCGCTGTACGTGAAGCTCAAGCAATAAGGCGGCATCTTGATCTCCGGCGACCTTTATCACTGTACGACGCCCCGTATGCGTGGACCTGGTTTTGGCGTGTGCCTGAAGTCGCGCTCGGCACTTAATTCCAGCCCTTTCAAGGTCTTTAGAAGCCGGCTATATCTGGCTGATGCCGGCGAATACTATCCCTGTGGCGAGCGGGCTTGCCCCGCGTTGGGTTGCGAAGCGACCCCAAAACCAGCAGCCGAGGAGTATCTGACTCACCGCATTCTTCCCCTTCAGGTTCGCTTCGCAACCCAACGCGGGCGGTGCGACGATTCGACAAGCCCGCTCGCCACAGGGACAGTATTCGCCCTTAACGGGCTGGTATCAGACAGATTTCCTAAGACCTTGAAAGGGCTGGCTCAACCGGTATCACACGGGCTTACGGCCACGTCAGAAATCGCAAAGTCACTGGCAACGAGCCGGGCACGCAAGGTCTCATGAATGAAGGGCCTCAACTGTCGCGGCAAGCATCAAGCAGACGCTCGCCACGAGGGTAAGGCGTAATCGCATCGGTAGGTACCAGGCGGGCAAGTTCATGAACCGAGATAGCTGCCTGTCCTGCCGAAGGTGGGCAACGAAGCCGATGACCAACAGCACGTAACCCAAAGGCATTGGCAGTAAGGTGGCAATCCAACCAATAAGCGCGGGAATGACACTCCAGACGAACAAGTCGCTGCCCTGCTTGGCGCTCATGTCCCGCACAGTCATGGCGAAGCCCCAGTGCAAGGCGCCGACGAAGCTCAGGATGACTGCGCCGTAGTTAACAAGCGCAATCGCAAACAACTGCCGATAGTCGAGAGAGAACGGGATCAGCAGCGCCAGAAAAATAAACGGCAACAAACCGCCATAACCCAGCAGGCTGACGTGCTTTGGCGCAGAGGTTGATGGCAACGCGTTCATTTGTATTCCTTGCAGTGGGCGACGCTCAAGACTTTAGGCCCAAAAGCCCCGCTTGGGCGAGAGATTGATGGCGAGGTGGTGCATGCCGTTTACGAAACCGGGCGTGAGAGCCCATCGCGCAACTACTGCATACCGCCCATTGTCAGTCGGTTTCTTTCAGCATATCGTGTACAAACCTTATACAAGAGCAAGGTCGATGTACAACAAAATGAACTGGCCACTGACGCTGTACTTTGACGGTGAATGCCCTTTGTGTGCGCGCGAAATCAAGCTCCTGCGCGGGCATGCCGTAAAGGATCGACTGCTTTTTGTGGACATCAGTAGCGGTGCATTCGACGCCAAGGCACTCGGGTTCACCCTGGAGCAGATGCAGTCCGCGCTGCATGCCCGTTTCGCTGATGGGCGCTGGGTCACCGGCCTGGATGCCACCCTGTGGAGCTGGCGAGCCGCCGGTTTGGGCTTTTGGGCAACGCCACTCACGTGGCGTGTATTGCGCCCGCTGCTTGAATTCGGTTATCGGCTTTTCTGCCGCTTTCGTCCCCATTTGGCGTGGTTACCTCATCCAGATAATGGCCGCCGCTGTGTCGATAACCGTTGCGCGGTGCCGGCGTCAAAACCCGAATCAGACGAGCAATCCACTTCGGAAAAAAAGCACACGTAGTCAGATCGTGCGCAGCAAACACTCAACTATCGCCAGGGATTGCCGCCACATAACGCGCAGCATGGCTGCGAGGAATCAAGATGAACTCATCATTAGCCGAGTATTACCGTGAAATTCTCGTGGGCGTAGGCGAGAACCCAGAGCGTGAAGGGCTGCTGGACACACCCAAGCGCGCAGCCAAAGCGATGCAGTACCTGTGCAATGGCTACACGATGAGCCTGGAAGACGTGGTCAATGGCGCTTTGTTCGAATCGAAAAACGATGAAATGGTCATCGTGCGCGACATCGAGCTGTATTCATTGTGTGAGCATCACATGCTGCCCTTCATCGGTAAGGCGCATGTCGCGTACATTCCCACAGGAAAGGTACTCGGCCTGTCGAAGGTCGCCAGAGTGGTGGACATGTTCGCCCGCCGCTTACAGATACAGGAGAACCTTACAAAACAGATTGCCGACGCCATTCAGCACGTCACCCGTGCAGCTGGCGTGGCGGTGGTGGTTGAGGCGAAGCACATGTGCATGATGATGCGCGGCGTGGAGAAACAAAATTCAGTGATGACTTCTTCAGTGATGCTGGGAGCTTTTCGCGAGTCATCCGCTTCGCGTCACGAGTTTCTGCAACTGATAGGGCGAATAGGTTAGTACCGAAAAATCGCATCAGACTGTGGGTGAGGCTAAATGAATAGTTCCTTCAAGATGAACTCCTTTGGCGACGGCTATCGGGCCTTGGTGATTGGCGCCAGTGGCGCACTGGGTTCGGCTTTTTGTGAGTTGCTCAATCAGGACCCACGGTGTGCGTCTGTTCGCCAGCTGGGGCGCGGCAGTGTTCCAAACCTCAATTTAGAGGACGCCGACAGTATCGCCAGGGCGGCCTCCGAATTAGCTCAAGAAGCCCCGTACCAGTTGATTTTGCACGCTGCCGGCCTGCTCCATCGCGACGAAATCAAACCTGAAAAAAGTTACTCCGCTATTGAAGCGGATACGCTCCAGGCAGTATTCCAAGTCAACACAATCGGGCCTGCGCTGGTTTTGCGTCATTTTTTGCCATTGCTTGATCCTCGTGGCGCGATGGCGATGCTCTCTGCCAAGGTGGGTAGCATCGGCGATAACCGCCTGGGCGGCTGGTACTCCTATCGCGCCTCCAAGGCAGCCCTGAACATGATGATTAAAACGGCTGCCATCGAACTGGCACGAACGCGGCCTCAGACCCGATTGTTGAGCCTTCATCCCGGCACCGTTATTTCGGGCCTCTCACAACCCTTCCGTGGCGCCTCTGAAGCCCGGCCGGCAAGCATCGCAGCACATGAGCTGTTATGCCTGATTGACCGCTTGACCCCTGCTGACAGCGGCAATTTCTTCTCCTATAGCGGAGAACGCCTTCCTTGGTAGCAAACCTTCAGCGGATTTTGAAGGCGTTGTGAGCAGCGAACTTTGTAGGTCCCCCCTCTCCCCCTGGGTCTGAAACCGGCTCAGGCACGCCATGCATCGCACCCACCGAACTGCTCAGCCAAAGGTGGACGTAAATAGCCGCGAGTCACCGGGCGTCACGATCACCCAGGCCACTTTGCCGTCCTTCAGGAAAATCGTCTCTGTCATTGAAGACACACCCATCCAATCGGGCGTCCCTGCTGTGAACGATGGAGTCGTGATGTTAAATAATGTTAAACACAAAAATAACTTCACATAATTCGATCATTGGAGGATTATCTCTCCAACACGAATGACGCCCTGACAAAAAAACAAAACAGGATGGCAACGATGATCGACCACTCCCTGAATGCTCAGCCAGCGAACACACTGGCGCCTCCCTCCCCTCACGGCTACCTGGACAACGGCCTGCACTGTTGCGGTCTTCACGTATCCGCTGCCTTTCCAAGGAGCCTCCATGAATAACAAGAACGTTGGTGTGATCGGTTTAGGCGCGATGGGGCTCGGTATTGCCCGGTCGCTGTTGCGCAGCGGCTTCAATGTGCATGCCTGTGACGTGCGCGAAACCGTCACGCAGCAGTTCGCCAGCGAAGGCGGCGTTGCCTGTACCTCGCCTGCGCAGATGGCGGCCGCGTGCGATGTGATCATCACCGTGGTGGTCAATGCCGAACAAACCGAAACGGTGCTGTTCGGGGAAAACGCCGCCGTCGCCGCATTGCGCCCAGGCAGCCTGGTAATCGGGTGCGCCACCGTGGCCCCGACCTACGCCGTGGACCTGGGCCAGCGCCTGATGAACGCAGGGTTGTTGTACCTGGACGCACCGATCTCCGGTGGGGCGGCTAAAGCCGCCGCCGGTGAGATGACCATGATGACGTCCGGCCCCTGCGAGGCTTATGCAAAAGCCGACGGCGTGCTTGCTGGCATGGCCGGCAAGGTCTATCGCCTGGGTGACGCACATGGCCTGGGCTCCAAAGTGAAGATCATCAATCAGTTGCTGGCCGGCGTGCACATTGCAGCCGCCGCAGAAGCCATGGCGTTGGGTCTGCGCGAAGGGGTCGAGGCCGATGCCCTGTATGAAGTGATTACTCACAGCGCAGGCAACTCGTGGATGTTCGAAAACCGCGTGCCGCACATTCTCAAGGCTGATTACACGCCATTGTCGGCAGTCGATATTTTCGTCAAGGACCTGGGCCTGGTGCTGGATACCGCGCGGGCCAGCAAGTTTCCACTGCCGTTGTCGGCCACGGCTCACCAAATGTTCATGCAGGCCTCCAGTGCCGGTTTTGGACGCGAAGACGATTCGGCGGTGATCAAGATTTTCCCTGGCATCGCGCTACCGACTGCCAAGACAGACCCCGTATAAGGACACCCCCATGAGCCTACCTTCCGCACGCCCCTTGCTGGGCTGCATCGCCGACGACTTCACAGGCGCCACGGACCTGGCCAACATGCTGGTACGCGGCGGGATGCGTACGGTCCAGAGCATCGGTATTCCCAGCGACGACGTCGCCAGCGAGCTGGATGCCGATGCGATCGTGATTGCGCTCAAGTCGCGCACCGTCCCGGCAGAACAGGCTGTGGCCGACTCCCTGAAAGCGCTTGAGTGGCTACGCGAACAAGGGTGTGAACAGATATTCTTCAAATACTGCTCGACCTTCGATTCAACGGCCGCCGGCAATATCGGCCAGGTCAGCGAGGCCCTGCTCAACGCACTGGGCAGTGATTTCACTCTGGCCTGCCCGGCGTTTCCGGAAAACGGCCGGACGGTGTATCGCGGGCATTTATTCGTGCAGGACCAACTGCTCAATGAGTCAGGCATGCAGCATCATCCGCTGACCGCCATGACCGACGCCAACCTGGTTCGTGTGCTGCAATCGCAAACCACGCAAAAGGTGGGCCTGCTGCGCTACGACAGCATCGCGCGGGGCGTGGCGCAAGTCCGCGAGCAAATTGCAGCGTTGCGTGCGCAAGGTGTGGGCATGGCGATCGCGGATGCCCTTAGCGATCAAGACCTGTACACCCTCGGCACCGCCTGCAGTGATTTGCCATTGCTAACCGGAGGCTCCGGCTTGGCGCTGGGCCTTCCCGACAACTTCCGTCGGGCTGGCAAACTGCGTGACTTCGACCCCGCATCGCTGCCAACCGTACACGGTGGCGAAGTGGTCCTGGCAGGCAGTGCCTCCATCGCCACCAACGCGCAGGTGGGGGCATGGATAGACGCCGGGCGACCATCGCTGCGCATAGATCCGCTGGCACTGGCGGCCGGTGAACCGGTAGTGGCCCATGCCGTGTCCTTTGCACTCAACCAACCCCACACCGTGTTGATCTATGCCACCAGCACTCCGGACGAGGTCAAGACGGTGCAACAGCAACTGGGCGTCGAACGCGCCGGCCAGTTGGTGGAAACCGCCCTGGGAGAGATTGCCCAGGCCCTGCGTCTCAATGGCGTACGGCGTTTTGTGGTCGCGGGCGGTGAAACGTCCGGCGCAGTGGTTACCGCACTGGGCGTGCGCCTGTTGCAGATTGGCGCGCAGATTGATCCTGGAGTTCCCGCGACCGTCAGCAACACCGCCGAGCCGCTGGCGCTGGCGCTCAAATCCGGCAACTTCGGTGGCCGGGACTTTTTCGACAAGGCCCTGAAACAACTGGCGGGAGGTGCACAATGAGCAACGAAAGCGCCTTGCGCGAGGAAATCTGCACCGTCGGTCACAGCCTTTATCAGCGCGGGTACACCGTGGGCAGCGCCGGCAACATCAGCGCGCGGCTGGAAGACGGCTGGTTGATCACACCCACAGACGCCTGCCTGGGGAGGCTTGACCCGGCGTTGATCGCCAAGGTCGATCTGAGCGGTAAATGGGTTTCTGGCGACAAACCGTCGAAAACCCTGGCCCTGCATCGCCAGGTCTACGATCGCAACCCGGGTGTCGGTGGCGTGGTGCATACCCACTCCACCCATCTGGTGGCCCTTACCCTTGCCGGTGTCTGGCAGCAGGATGACATCCTGCCGCCACTCACGCCGTACCAAGTGATGAAAGTCGGGCACATACCTCTGATCAACTATCAACGCCCCGGCGCGCCCGATGTGGCGGACCAAGTCGCGCGCCTCGCCAACAGTGTGCGTGGCGTGATGCTCGAACGCCTGGGCCCGGTGGTTTGGGAAAGCTCGGTCTCCAGGGCGAGCTACGCCCTGGAAGAACTCGAAGAAACCGCCCTCCTGTGGCTGATGAGCAACCCGCGTCCGACCCCTCTGGATGCCGCGGCACTGGCCGAACTTAAAAGGGTTTTCGGCGCCCATTGGTAGGCATCGGTTGCCCACTGCGACACCCCTGACAATAAAAACAACAGGACCTTCCAGCATGACCACTATCGAGTTTCGTGTTGATGTTTGCACCGACAAAAAACCTCTTTGCATTCGACATGAAGGGGCGCGCTCATGAGCCCGCTTATCCTGATGGCGACCGCAGGCTTAGGCATAGCTTTGCTGCTGTTCCTGGTACTCAAATACAAATTTCAGCCGTTTGTGGCGCTGATGCTGGTGAGCATCCTGGTGGCCTTGATCGCCGGGGTCAAACCCGCCGACCTGGTCGCCACCATTGAAGGTGGCATGGGCAAGACCCTCGGCCACATTGCGATCATCATTGCCCTGGGCGCGATGATTGGACGCATCATTGAGTTGTCGGGCGGTGCCGAGGCGCTGGCCAAGACTCTGATCGAACGCTTCGGCAATCGACGCACGCCCCTGGCGCTGACGATTGCCGGCTTCATTATCGGTGTGCCGGTGTTCTTCGAAGTGGGGGTGATTATCCTCATGCCGCTGGCCTACGGCGTGGCACGTCGCGCTCGCAAGCCGCTGCTAATGTTCGCGTTACCGATGTGCGCTGCGCTGCTCACGGTACATGCATTTCTGCCACCGCATCCCGGTGCTGTCGCCGCCGCCAGCCAATTGGGCGCCGACCTGGGCCGGGTGCTGATGTTCGGGCTGCCGCTGACAGCGTTCTTGTGCTACGTCGGCTATCGCGTCGCCGGACGCATGACGCGCCGCTTCTACCCAATGTCCGATGATATCCGCGCCGAAGTCTACGGCCCACACGTCACCAACGACGACCTGCGCGCCTGGCAAGATAGCAACACCCAGAATGTGCAACAGAATGCGCAAGCCGTCTCGCACATGGGCCTGGAAGAATCCACCAGCAGCATCGTCGCCAAGCTTCCACCCGCCCCGGCGCCGGGTTTCGGCTTGATCGTCAGCCTTATCCTGCTGCCCATCGTGTTGATCCTGCTGGGCACTCTGGCGACCTCATTGCTGCCGATCGAATCGACCCTGCGGGGCATCATGACGGTGCTCGGCGCGCCGCTCGTGGCACTGCTGATCGACACCTTGCTGTGTGCCTGGCTGCTCGGTTCCCGTCGCGGCTGGAGCCGCACCCAGGTCTCCGATGTAATCGGCTCGGCACTGCCAGGTGTGGCCATGGTGATTCTGATCGCCGGTGCCGGCGGCGTGTTCGGCAAGGTGCTGGTAGACACCGGGATCGGCGCAGTGGTCTCCGACCTGCTGCGCACAACCGGGCTGCCGGTGCTGGCGCTGGGCTTTTTGCTGACGATGTTGCTGCGCGCCGTGCAAGGTTCAACCACGGTGGCGCTGGTGACGACTGCAGGCATCATCAGCCCGCTGATCGCCACGCTCAACCTGACGCCCAACCACATGGCTCTGCTGTGCCTGGCCATGGGCGGTGGCGGCCTGGCAATGTCACACATCAACGACGCCGGTTACTGGATTTTCACCAAGTTGGCTGGCCTTAACGTGGCTGACGGCCTGCGCACCTGGACGGTGATCACCACCCTCCTCGGCACGCTTGGATTCTTTATTACCCTGTTGATCTGGCCTTTTGTCTGATCGTTTTCGACCAGGAGTTCACATGCCTCGCTTTGCCGCCAACCTGAGTATGCTTTACCCCGAACACGCTTTTCTGGAACGCTTCGCAGCGGCCGCGGCCGATGGTTTTGATGCCGTGGAGTATCTGTTTCCGTACGAGTACAGCGCCCAGTTGCTCAAACAACACCTGGGCGACAACGGCTTGGTCCAAGCCCTGTTCAATGCGCCGCCCGGCGACTGGGCAGCGGGCGAACGCGGCATCGCCACCTTGCCGGGGCGCCAAGCCGAATTCCGCGCAGGCTTCGACCGTGCGCTGGAGTACGCCGCGGTGCTGGGCAACACCCGCATCCACGTAATGGCCGGCTTGCTGCCTTCGGAGCAGCACCGCGAGCGCCATCACGCGGTGTACTTGGAGAACCTGGCTTACGCGAGCGCCCAGGCGCGTCAGGCTGGGGTGACAGTGTTACTGGAGCCGATCAACAACCGCGACATGCCAGGTTTTTTCCTCAATCGACAGGACCAGGCACACGCGATTTGCAAAGAGGTGGGCGCAAGCAATTTGAAGGTGCAGTTTGACTGCTATCACTGCCAGATCGTCGAAGGAGATCTGGCCGTCAAACTGCTGCGCGATATCGACGGCATTGGCCACATTCAGATTGCAGGCGTGCCCGACCGACACGAACCGAACCTGGGTGAATTGAACTACCCCTACCTGTTTGAGCTGATTGATGAGTTGGGGTACGACGGCTGGGTCGGTTGCGAATACCGCCCCAAAAGCGGCACCTCGGCCGGTCTGCAATGGTTACGGGACTGGAAGGCGCGCTAGGTTAACGCTATCCCCTGCTCCTCTCGAAGCAGGGATTCTAAAAACAAAAATAACAGGATACTTCCCATGCAGCATTTGACTTCCTGGCTTGCGCTCGGACTGCTGTTGCCTCTGTCGTTTTCCGTCAACGCCGCGCCATTACCCGCTGCAACCGAAGGCGACTGGGTGGCCCCGCAATTCACCTTCCATACGGGTGAAACGCTCGCGAATCTCAAGCTGCACTACGTTACTTTGGGCAATCCAAAGAACCCCGCCATCCTCTATCTGCACGGTACCTACCGGCCCGGCAGCGATGTGTTAAGCAAGGATTTTGGCGGCGAACTGTTCGGCCCGGGCCAACCGCTGGACGCCAACAAGTACTACATCATTTCCACCGACGGCATCGGAGTGGGCCAGTCCAGTAAACCCTCCGACGGTCTGCGAACCAAGTTTCCCGAGTACAACTACACCGACCTTGTTCAAGCCCAGTATCGGTTGGTGACCGAAGGCCTGGGGGTCAAGCATCTGCGTCTGATCATCGGCAACTCCATGGGCGGTATGCAAACCTGGATGTGGGGCCAGACCTGGCCGCAGATGATGGACGCGCTGGTGCCCATGGCATCGCAACCGGCTGAAATGTCGTCCCGCAACTGGATGATGCGCCGCTTGTTAGTGGAATCGATAAAGCAGGACCCAGCCTGGAACAACGGCAACTACAGCACGCAGCCACCGTCCCTGCGCCTGGCTAACGCGATGTTCAGCGTGGGCACCAGCGGCGGCACCCTGGCCTATCAGGCGGCAGCGCCGACCCGTGCCCAGGCCGACAAGCTGGTGGATGAGCGTCTCGGCGCCCCGCAAACTGCGGACGCCAATGACTTTATCTACCAATGGCAATCTTCTGCTGACTACAACGCCGCCGAGGGCTTGGATAAAATCCAGGCACCGATGCTGGTCATCAATTCGGCGGACGATGAGCGCAACCCTCCGGAAACCGGAAGGCTGGAAGCGTCGATGAAAGCGCTCAAGCATGCGCGGCTACTACTCATCCCGGCCAGCGCCGACACCCGTGGCCATGGCACCACGAGCATGGCGAAGTTCTACAGCAAGGAACTCCGGCAATTCATGCAGGAGACTGAAACGCCGCGCTAAGCGGGCTGCGGGTCGGAGGGCAACATCAATTCGACGCCTAGCTTGCGAATCCCATCCGCAGCCGCGTGCGCCAGCGCGTCGTCACTGATGATCACATCGAACTGCTCCAAGCCGGCTATTTTGTACATACTGAATGTGCCGTACTTGGAGCTGCTGGACACCAATACCACTTGGGATGCCGACTGCATGGCCACCTGCTTGACTTCCACTTTAAGGGCCGACGGCGTGGTGATTCCACGCCGCAGGTCCCAGGAACTGGTCGAGATAAAGGCGATGTCCGTCACGACCTGACGCAACGTCGCCACCGCCAGCCCGCCGACACAGGAATGATTGGAATGGTCCAACTGCCCACCGGTATGTATCACCGTCACCTGTGGCGCATCCATTAACGCCTGCACCACCCCGAAGTCGTTGGTCACCACCGTCATCCCGCTGAGCGACTTGATGTAGGGCACGATCTCCAGCGTGCTGGTGCCTGCATCCAGGTAAATAGTCATGTCCGCACTCAGCAGGCGCGCGGCAAGCTTGGCCATGGCTTGTTTCTGCGGCAACTCGACCACGGCCTTGAGCTGGTGGCTGGGTTCACTGTGCAACTGGCTGGCGATGCGAACGCCGCCTGTCACCGAATACGCCCGGCCTTCCTGTTCAAGCAAGGCGATATCGCGGCGCACCGTCATGTGTGAGCACTCGAACATCTCCATCAACTGATGAACACTCAGCACCTGATGTTTGCGCAACTGGCGCAAGATCAACTCGCGACGTTGTTCAGGAATCATCGGCGCGCCGCTTTCGGCGGCCATGTCCTTCTGGCTTGGCATTCGGTGCTCCAAAGGCTTGAATCGGGTTACGTCGGGTGGCCTACATAGTAGCGAATCCACCCGCCGATCTGAACCTTACTGCAGCTATTTCAACTCGCTGTCCTTGATATGCGCAATCGGAGCGAGGAGCGACGGGTCGAAAGCCTGCAGCGCACGCGATTCGAGCGAGCGTTGCAGCCAGTCCGGATTGGCCAACGCGGCCTTGCCCACTGCGACGATATCAGCCCCGCCCTGCATAGCGCGTTCAGCATCCTGCAACGTCTGCACACCACCGTTGGCGATCAGCGTGACATTCGGCGCATAGCGGCGAGCGAGCATCACCAGGCTGGACGCGTCGCCGACAAATGCCGGCTGCCAGGCCTCGTGCTCAGTCACATGGATGAAGTCGACCCCGGCTTCAGACAAGCTGCCGAAAATGGTCTGTGCGTCGTGCTCGCCTCCTGGCCATTTGTGCGTGAAGTCATTGACCTTGCCCTGGGAGATACGCACGCCCACGGGCGAGTGGCCCACAACCTTTTTCACTGCGCCAACCACCTCTAGCATCAGCCCCAAACGCTGCCGAACACTGCCGCCCCATCGGTCGGACCGCTGGTTGGAATAATCGGTGATGAACTGGTCAAGCAGGTAGCCGTTTGCGCCATGGATCTCGACACCGTCGAAACCCGCGATGGCCACGGCCCGCTGCGCCGCCTGTGCAAAGCCGTCTATGGCATCCGCAATATCTTCATCAGTCATCTCGCGGGGCACCTGGTACACGCCCTCGCCATAGTAAAACTTCATCTGCTCGCCTTTCGGGCGAATGGCCGAAGGCCCGGCTGAGTGATCGACAAAACGGTTCGCCTGGCTCAATGCCCCAGCGTGCATGATCTGCGCAATCGCAGCGCCTTCGTGTTGATGGACCGCGTCGACAACCACACGCCAGGCGAGCGCCTGTTCCTGGTCGGTGATACCCGGTTGGAACGGGTATCCCTGGGAATACAGGCGATCGGTATAAATCCCCTCGGTGATGACTAAACCAAAACCGCCCTGAGCGAAACGCTCGTAATAGCGTGCCATGGCCGGTGTGGCACTGCCGCTCTCGCTCGCGCTGACGCGCGTCATCGGGGCGAGCGCCATGCGATTTTTCAGCTTCAGGCTCCCCATATCGAATGGGGTTACAATGCTCGAGTTCGATGGGCTCATGGTGTTCACTCAATTATTCGAAAGCCACGAAGATAATCGCTGAAATTGAACGCTGGAAGCTTGCATACTGAATAAGGCGCTTTAACCTAAACGGATATAGTCATGCAGATTTGCGAGGTAGAGGTCTTTGCGCATATCGCCACCAGCGGTAGCTTATCTGCGGCAGCACGGCGGCTGGGGTTGTCTGCGATGACGGTGTCACGCCGGCTGGCGTCGCTGGAAAAAGAGCTGGGAGTGCGATTGGTACACCGCACCACGCGATCCGTAGCACTGACCCCGGAAGGAGAAATGTACCTTCCTTATGCGAAGACCATGCTGGAAGCGAACGAGGCGGCACGCTCTACGTTGAAAACCAGTGCAGGCAGTGCCAGCGGCACGCTGAGGGTCACCGCCCCCAGCGTATTCGGCCAAACAGTGATCATGCCGCTGCTGCCAGCCTTACTGGCCGACCACCCGAATCTCAAGGTCGACCTCACGTTATCGGACAGCATCATTGATATTGCCGGGCTTGGCATTGACGTGGCCATCCGCATCGCCACACTGCGCGACTCGACCTTGGTGGCGACTACGCTGGCCCCCAACCCACGCGTTGTCTGCGCGAGCCCTGAGTACCTGGCGCGGTGGGGCACACCGAGGGTGTTGGACGAACTCAGTCATCACGCATGCATCGTCCTGCACGCCATGCCGTATTGGCCGTTCGCCAAAGACGGCAATCCGGTGAGCATCCGCGCGCACGGTGCGTTTTCCGCCAACAGCGTCGAGGCGGTGCGCACAGCGAGCAAACAGGGCTTGGGGCTGGCCATGCTGACGTATTGGGACATCCGCAATGAGCTTGCTGAAGGTTCTCTGGTGCTGGTGAGCCTTGAGGATGTCATCCCGGAGCAGCTTTCCATCACCGCAGTACTGCCGACACGTCAACAGGTTCCGCATCGCGTGCGCGTGTTCGTGGACTGCTTGGAGGCAGAACTCAAGAAAACCGCCTTACCTATTGCGTCTTGATAAATTCCAGCATCAATTCATTGCCATCGAGAATGTCCGTACAGATAACATGCCCCGCTGCCCCCTTCCCGCCTCTATATGACTCCAACAATCCGATGATGGTTAGCCCCGACGGTATTCAGTCTTAATCGCGGTATTTAGAGCCGGGTACCCTAAGCTTATGTATAGTGCTAAAAGGCCATCATTCGTTGTGGCTTTATAGCGGACTAGCCTATGTCTAATTTTCACTCTTTTCCCAGTACACCGTTTATCCGCTGGTTTGTGAAAGACAACCAAAGCCTGGATCGGGACATACGCTTAAAGCTACTTAAAGGTCCCTTTACCTCACGCGCTGCGCTGGTCGCAGCGGGGATGAACACGCTGCTCGTATGCAGCGTTGCCGTCGTGCTTCACCCAACGCTGTTCTTCATCAGTTGGTTAGTCGCCGACATGGTGATTTGGATCATCCGCTGGTTCCTGCTGCAGAGATTTATGGCCAGCGGCAAATCCAGTCTCAGATACGCAACGGACCTTTCTCTGCTATTCGGTTTGATCTGGGCCGCCGAAATAGGCATTGGCACGGCGGGATGCATTATCAGTCAGGATCCGGTGCTCCAAGTCCTGGCATGCACATCGGCGGTCAGCATGAATGGCGCGATTGCCATGAGAAACCAAGGCATACCCCGCTATGCATTCACGCAAATCCTTCTCACGGATTTACCGATGAAATTGGCCACGTTGTTCCAACCGGAACCCATGTTGCGGTTGCTGATTCTACAAGCGCCCATGTACCTGACTGGCTTATGGGTGCTGTTGAACAACCTCAATGCAACCCTGACGACAGCCTATATTTCAGAAGCACAGAGCACACATTCAGCCACCCATGACAAATTGACCGGGGTGCTGAACCGCTTAGGTATCTTGAATGTGATGACAGCATCACTTAACTCGAAAACCCATGGGGATAGCGATTTTTGCGTACTTTGTCTGGATTTGGACGGGTTCAAAAAAATCAATGATGCCAACGGTCACGCCACCGGCGACAGAGTATTGGTTTCTTTCTCTGAAATGGTCACCCGGGTGGTACGCAAGGGGGACGCAGTGGCGCGAATAGGCGGTGACGAATTCATCGTGTTGATGCCGGACACCGACAAGATATCCGCATCACTCATTGCCGAACGCATCATAAAAGGCCTCGAAGATTACGCCGGCAAATACGAGAATTATGAAGGTCTCGGCGTCAGCATCGGCATTACCCAGACCTCCCCTTCAGAGCAAGGCAGTGTTGATCAGGTTTTATCCAGAGCGGATGTCGCGATGTATAAAGCAAAATCTGCGGGCAAGAACTGTTTCAGGTTTGGATAAGTCTTTGGCGGATAGGGATGAGCCTCGTTCGCGGGTTTAGCCTTCGGTTCTACACGAAAAATCCGAGTGACCATGAAATAGGAACGGCGTTTTGGCTGCATGAGGTACCCGCTTAAAAGGCTAGAGCTGGTGTCCACTTAAAATCGACTCTGTTTCACACCACAAATCTTTTAACCAACTGATTCAGGTTAACCGCCAGTTTGGACATTTCACCACACGCACTTGCTGTCTGGCTGGCACCCGCAGCACTCTGAGTTGCCAGCTCGCGAATACTGACCAGATTACGGTCAACCTCACGCGCAACATGCGACTGCTCTTCAGAGGCTGTGGCAATCATGAGGTTACGCTCATTGATCTGAACAATGGCCGTCGCTATTTGATCCAGCGAGGTACTGGCCTCTTGGGCAACGCCAAGTGAATCGGTCGCCAGGTCTCTGCTCGTGTTCATCGCCTTTACGGCCAGGTCAGAGTCGTTCTGGATGGCAGCGATCATCTGCTCGATTTCTTGAGTCGACACCTGAGTGCGATGGGCCAAAGCCCTCACTTCGTCAGCTACTACCGCAAAACCACGGCCTTGCTCGCCTGCGCGTGCTGCCTCGATAGCAGCGTTCAACGCCAAAAGGTTGGTTTGTTCTGCAATCGCCCGAATCACCTCCACAACTTTAGTGATGCTCTGGGCACGATCTGACAAACCTTGAATTTGTTCGCTCGTTTTTTCAACGTTACCGTTGAGCTTTTGAATGGACTTGAATGTCTGAGCCACTCGGGCCAAACCTACCTCGGTATAGCCCTGGGTACGCTTTGACTCTTGCGAAGCTGACTCCGCGTTACGAGCAACTTCATCAACCGCCGCGCTCATTTCGGTGTGACAGCTGTGGCAGCTTGATTGACCTCGTCATTTTGGGCGACAAGACCCCGACTCGACGCCTCAGTGACCGCTGTCATCTCTTCTGAAGCAGAGGCCAGTTGGGTGGACGAATCGGATATCTGCATAATTGTATTGCGCAGGTTTGCCTGCATCTGCGCAAGCGCCTTCAACAGTCGCCCAGCCTCATCAGTCCCGCTGACCAAAACCTCCTTGGAGAGGTCACTGGCCGCGATACGCTCTGCCACGGACAGGGCATCGTTAATCGGAGAGGTGATACTTTTCGTCAGCAATAATGCCAATCCAAACGTCAGTATGACCACGCCCGTTATAAGACCGACAACAAGCCAAAGGCCATTGTTATAGAGATCGGTCGCGTTTTGCCCAGCCTGCGCTGCACCTTCATCGTTATAGGTGGTCAGGGCTTTAATCTGTTGTTCCATGGTATTCGTCAGAGGGCGGATTTCTGCACTTACCTGATTGACCGCTGCCGCTATGTCACCCCGCCTCATCAACGGTTCGAGAATATCCAGTTGTTTGGAGTAGGCTTCGGCGCTGTTTGTTATCGGTGTATAAAACGAGCGCTCTTTATCAGTCTCTATCAGAGGCTCATAATTGGCCACCGCCTCATTGAACGCCTTACGATAGCCAGCGAAGCTTTCAATATTCTTTTGAATGGATTGGGGGTCAGCAAGGCCTCGCTGTGTTTCGAGCCGTAGGCGAAGGGCCGCATTGTTCATCAGCGCCGTTTGCCGGATGCTGGCCATCCAATTGAGTTCGACGTCTTTTTCGGAATCCCTCAGTTTGCCCATTTGCAGGACTGCGAATGCGCCGAGTACAAAAACCAACGCAATAATTAACGCGAAAAACAGGGCGGCGCGTGGCGCTACATTGAAGTTTCTAAGACGCATAAGAGATTCCTGTTCGCCAACGGTGGTTGATACGCTCAATAGGCTATCGACCAAAAGTTGGAAACTTTAAGGACCTCGTTGCGTGGGAACTTGCGCACCGACTCATTGCGCAGCTCCCTCGCAAGCACACTGGAAGTTTTACATTTGAAACTGCTTGACCAGTCGATTCAATTCGACCGCAAGTTTAGTCAGCTCAGAGGTTGCGATTGCTGTCTGACTGGATCCTTCTGACGCCTGATTTGACAAGTCCCGGATGCTGACAAGGCTGCGATCCACTTCCCTGGCCACCTGGGCCTGCTCTTCCGACGCGGTAGCGATCAACACATTTCGCTCGGTGATGTTATCAATGGATTCAGTGATTTCCACCAATGCACTGCCCGCGCCTTGTGCAGTTTCAAGTGTTCTTTGAGCTTGGGCGTTAGTGTGAGTCATCGCCGATACAGCCGCCCCAGTGCCTTTCTGAATCGAGCTGATCATCTGCTCAATTTCACTGGTGGATTGCTGCGTACGATGGGCTAACGCCCTCACCTCATCCGCCACTACTGCGAAGCCTCGACCGGCCTCACCGGCCCGAGCGGCTTCGATGGCAGCGTTCAAGGCAAGAAGGTTGGTCTGCTCCGCAATCGCGCGTATCACATCCAGGACCTTGCTGATGTCAGTTGCCATAACGGCGAGCCCTTGTACCTCTGCAGACGTGTCTTCAACATTTGCGACCATCAAGCTGATGGCCTTAACGGTTTCATCTACGCGTGCACGACCCGCCAAGGCGGCGGAATTGGATCGATTGGCTGCTTCAGAGGCTGCTGAGGCATTTCTAGCCACTTCTTCCACAGCGGCGCTCATCTCGGTGACGGCAGTAGCGGCCATCTCAACCTCGTTGTTCTGATGCAGCATGCCTTTATTGGCATCTTCAGTGACGGCGTGCATTTCTTCAGAAGTGGATGCGAGTTGATTGGACGAATCAGATATCAGAGAAAGCGTACCTCGCAGACCTTGTTGCATAGATTTCAAAGCCTGCATGAGCTTGGCAACCTCATCATGCCCTTGCACGTCGATGACTTCACTGAGATCGTTTTTGGCAATACGCTCAGCGATGGCCAGTGACTGACTAACGGGAATTGTGATACTGCGGGTATACATGAGGGCGAGCGCAATGGCAGCCAGGGTGCTGACCAGGATAAAGCCACCCACAATCAGTTTTGCCTGCTCGTAAATATGAGAGGCTTCCTCACCAGCTTTTTTAGCCTTGTCATTGTTCAGCACGATGAGTTTTTTTATATCACGCTCTACGACATCTGCTGATTGCTTCATAGCCTCGTTAGACAACTTGACGGCTCCATCCAGGCTGCCGGAAGCAATCAATGACAGGTACTGATCCTGTACCTGCTGATAAGCGGCATAGTTTTGGGACAGCTCACCAAAAATCTGTTTTCCCATAGCCGTCACTATGTGCGCTTGAAGCTTCGACAACAGTTCCTGGACACCTGCTCGGGCTTTCCTGACGTCCTCAAGCGCTTGAGTCTTGCGCTCTTCTGGCTCCACAGGATTACGCAACCGCGCGTTGCTGCCTCTAATGCTTACAAACTCCCTGTCGATCGAGCCCAGCAAAGATATGCTGGGCACTACGTTGGTCTCCACGAACTTTTCAGAGTCGTTCAAACTGCTCACTTGCTTGAGGGCAATGAGCCCCATCGCAATCATCAGCAGGCAGAAGAATCCGAAGCAAAGCGCCGAGCGGGGAGCGAGGTTCAGCTTGCGCAATATCATAATGAAATCTCTCGTGGTTTTTACTTGTCTCGACGCTTGCGAACAGGTCTGAAGCCGCCGTTCGTCGCCCCGACGACAGCAGCCAATAAACACGAGTATTCACAGGCCAAACATATGTATCCGAATGTGACCGTTGTTAATTTGAAGAGCGGTACCGCCCGCCGCACTGCCAGTCTAATCCGGCGCTCTTCTCTCCTCGGTCCTCGATCCGTCAGCGCATGCGGCCTCAAAGAACCCCATAAATCTCGGAAACCACCTGCATCGTCGCCTCTTCAAGCGTCCCTTCGTTACGGCATAAAACCCAACCGTGCTGCGCAGCCGCGCGCTCGAACGCCTGGGTACACGCGACATGCTCTTCCAGCCGATGGATCACCGTACTGCCCAGCCCACGCTGGCGTTGCGCCGCCCTCGCCCATGAAATTTCAGGGTCGGTCACGACTCCCACATGCAGGTCCGGCACTTGCACGTTTCGATCCCTGTTTAACCGCAAAATCTCTGCAAACGGCACCGTGCGGCGAAAGGCTGCGTCAGAGGGGTACCAGCGGTCGATCAAGATGATGCTGTCGGAAGGCTGTTTGGTGAGTACGTGCCGGGAAATCCAGTGACGACTGTCGGCCAGGCGTTCGCACACCTGCCACTCCACATCCCGGGAGGGATTTTTGACGAGTGTGTTCACCAGGACCATGGTTTCACTTCGGTAGGGATCGCTTTTTTTCTCGCACAGGCGGATGACCTTTTTGTTGTCCGCCCTCAGTGCTTTGGTAACCGCCTCCAGCAGCGTGGTTTTACCCGTGCCCTTGGGCCCATCCAGAGAAATAAATAGCGGACGATTCATGCTTCACGTAATGATTGAGAGTGGAGAGCCCTGGTGAACAGGCAGTGACGAACACTTTAACTGAATCAGTGGCTGATTCGACAAACCCGCGCCTGTCGCCCACTCTCTGCGATGCAACCGCGCCTTCCACCCTGCTCCCTGTCGAGGTCTCACCTGGATTACTTTGCCGCCCTCACCGCCTTCGTCGAAGCCGCCGAAGGCAATAACTTCTCCCGCGCGGCTGATCGCCTTGGCATCAAGGCCTCCACCGTTTCGCGCTACGTGAAAGACCTCGAACAGGATCTGGGCATTGCGCTGTTCAATCGTTCGACGCGCACGCTTCACCTGACCGAGGGCGGCCAGACGTTTCTGGTGCACGCCCGCCGCGTGCTGGATGAGCTTGAGCACGCCAAGGCCGCCACGTCGGCGTTGAACCAGCACCCTCGTGGCGTGCTGAAACTCAACCTGCCGCCGGCATTTGCCCGTCACCATATTCTTCCGGCCTTGAACGACTTTCTGGTGCGCTACCCGCAGATCAGCGTCGAACTGGTTCTGGATAACATCCAGGTCAACCTGATTCATGCCGGCGTCGATCTGGCGATCCGCATTGGTACGCTGGCCGATTCCACGTTGAAAGCGCGCAAGCTCAGCGACGGCGAGTATCGCGTGGTCGTCAGTCCGGCCTTTGGCAGCCTGCACCCGCCGCCGGCAACGCCAGCCGATCTCGCGTGCGTGCCCGCAGTGCTGGGTACCGGTGCTGCGGGCGATATCACCTTCGTCTCCGGGGCTCAGGTGTCACCGCTCGTGCATGCCAACTGTATCCGCATAAATGACTTGGACGCACAGCTGATTGCTGCGCGCCAGTGCTTGGGTTTTGCCCTGTTGCCGGACTGGTTGGTGGCGCGAAGTATCCATGCCGGCGACCTGGTGGTCTGGCTGCCCGCATGGAGCATCCGCAGCGTTGAGCGGGAGTTTGCCGTGTGGTTTGTCTACCCGCCCAAGCGCATCGTGTCTTCCAAAGTCAGGTGTTTTATCGACTTTATGGTCGAGCGATTGGGTGAAACGCCGGATTGGAAATGACTCAGCTGAAGCGAATATCCAGTGCTCGCAGGTAAGTTTGCAGCCCCGCATCCTGAATAGGGATTAGGAACGCCTCGGTGTCGGATTCATTAAAGTGTGCATGCCAATACCCCGGTGGCGTCACGAACGCCAGGCCGGGCGACCAGTCGACGCGCACCGGGTTACGGATTTGCCCATCTGCCGCAAGCTCGGTGCCCACCAATGAGTAACACCCCACCGGGCAATCAATGATGAAATCCAGCGCAATAGATTGATGCCGATGGGGCTTTTGCACAGAGCCCGGCGGCAAAATCCCATACATCGCCCACAGCACATGAGTCACCGTGCGCGTCTGGGGAAAGTGGCGATTGCCGAGCAGGATACTGATGCGACTGCGGTCCTGTGCACGAGGATCATCAGCCGCCTCACGCAGCTTCGCGTTCGCCAACTCGGCGGGATACAGCGTCGGGGCGAAGCGATCTGCGCTGGCGGTTACGCCCAGATAGCGCAACAGCGGCTCGTCATGCACATAGTAAAGGCGCGCATCCTGGGCGGCGCTGAACTGCGCCGCCTGTAAACCCGGCAACGCAATAAAGCAGCCCTTGGACCATTTAATCTCATGCTCGCCCTGAGTGACGCGGCCCTCTCCGGCGATCACATAAAACACTTGCGAGGTCGCGTTGGGTTGCAGGGTGAGCGTGTCGCCACCGTTAAGGCGCATGAAGTTCGCGCAAAGCCCGGGTCCCGTTGCCGGCCCCTCACAGCCCAGGGCTTCACTGAGATCGAGCGGTACGACGCGCGAGGGGCCGCTGTCATACAGCGAGGCGGGAAAGCTGTGGTAGGGAATTCGCGGGATCAGGTTGGCACTGATGGGGTTAGCCGCTTTGCTGTACTCGAAATACTCGGCATCTACCTGGTTGCTATCGGTCATTGCGGGCTGGAATTCACGGTTCATCAGGTTCACCTCAGTCTTGTGCTGTGTGCCGCAGTGGCCTGGAACCGACTGCGGTGGTGAACTCACTATAGGCAGTGCCCCTGACTGGATGAAGTCCCCGCCCTGCACAGCAGTTATGCCAAACGGGGAATCGATGGCTTCGGGGGTTGTAAACGTCGGCCTGTCCAATCTGTTTATCGGGCAAACCCATCGAGCTCTTATGTCCAGCCATTTCAAGGTCTTTAGGTAGAACAGGCGATAAGTATCCCGTGGCGAGCGGGCTTGCCCCGCGTTGGGTTGCGCAGCGACCCTAAAAAGGACGAATGCGGTGATTCAGACAATCTCCGGCCGCTGGTTTGGGGCCGCTTCGCAGCCCAACGCGGGGCAAGCCCGCTCGCCACAGGGATAGTGTTCGCCTGTCAGATAGATTTCCAAAGATCTTGAAACGGCTGGCTCTTATGTCGGCGCCGTGGCACATGTCGCATCGCTTTAAGCGCCACAACGCCTGTCATCCGCTCGCAACATTTCCCAGCCTAGAATCCGGGCCGGAGACCAACCACACGGGTCTTCCCCTGACGCCAACACGTCAACCCCTTATCGAACACCGCTCTATCGAGTATCAGCACCGGCCTTTGAGGTTCATCTTCGGGCCGTTTTTCAAGGACTGGAATCTACGCGCGTAGATAGCTGTGGAACACAGGGATCGAGTGGTGATCGGCACATCCTCAGATCAGGAGTTTAGTGATGTCCACGGTAGAAAATACCGCCCACCCCGCCGCGTATGCAGGCCGTGGCGCGGCGGATGAAAGTTTGACGACATCGCGCGGGCGCCGAGAGATGTACCGCGCGACCCTCGCCTGCTGGCTTGGCACCGCCATGGAATACGCCGACTTCGCCCTGTATGGCTTGGCGGCCGGGCTGATTTTCGGCGACGTGTTTTTCCCTAACGTCACCCCGGCCATGGCCTTGCTCTCGACCTTCGCCACCTGGTCGGTCGGCTTTGTGGCGCGGCCCATCGGTGCGTTGTTCTTTGGCTGGCTGGGCGACCGCAAGGGCCGCAAAGTGGTCATGGTGTACACCGTGGTGCTGATGGGCGCTTCCACCACCCTGATCGGCTTGATCCCCAGTTACGCCTCCATCGGTATCTGGGCACCAGCGTGCCTGGTGCTGCTGCGGTTTACCCAAGGCTTTGGCGCCGGCGCCGAGCTGGCGGCGGGCACGGTGATGCTGGGCGAATTCGCACCGGCCAAGCGCCGAGGGTTGGTGTCTTCGGTGATCGCGTTGGGCTCCAACAGCGGCACGCTGTTGGCCTCACTGGTGTGGCTGGCGGTCATACAGATGGATCAACAGCACCTGCAAGACTGGGGCTGGCGCATTCCGTTCCTGTGCAGTTCGTTGATCGCGCTGGCTGCTTTGTGGCTGCGGCGCAACCTGCGTGAAACGCCGGTGTTCGAGAGACGAAAAGCCGAGCTGCAAGCCCAGCGCGACAGCAGCAGAGCCGCCCTGCCCCAAAGCGTACCCTCAGCCGGGCTCTGGAAAGGCAGCCGCGCGTTCCTGACCATGGTTGGTTTGCGCATCGGCGAAAACGGCCCGTCCTACCTCGCTCAGGGCTTTATCGTCGGCTACGTGGTGAAAGTGCTGACGGTAAACAAGTCAGTCGCGACGCAGGCGGTATTGATTGCTTCGATTCTTGGTTTCCTGATCATCCCGCTCGCCGGCTGGCTGTCCGACCGCTTTGGCCGTCGCGTGGTGTACCGCTGGTTCTGCCTGTTACTGATGCTCTACGCATTCCCGGCGTTCATGTTGCTCGACTCCCGTGACCCCGTGATCGTCACCGCCACCATGGTGGCTGGCATGGGCCTGGCTTCACTCGGCATCTTCGGCGTGCAAGCCGCGTGGGGCGTGGAGATGTTCGGCGTAAAAAATCGCTACACCAAGCTGGCAATGGCCAAGGAACTCGGCTCGATTCTTTCCGGTGGCACCGCGCCGTTGATTGCGGCAGCGCTGTTGTCCTGGACGGGGCATTGGTGGCCGATCGCAACCTACTTTGCCGCTATGGCCGGCGTCGGTTTCTTCACCACCTTTGTCGCCCCGGAAACCCGAGGGCGCGATCTCAACGCCGTGGAAGATGCCATTTAACGCAACTTCCCTTTCGTAAACACCCGCACTGCCAACGCCTCATAGAAGGCGTCAACCCGCACGACTGTGAACTCACAGCCGGGCAAAGCCATGCCTGAAAAACGGCCATTTGATAGGAGCTTCGTCATGAAAAGATCCACTCTCGCACTCGCTATAACAGCCACCGCCTTGACCCAGCAAGCACTGGCCGCAGGGTTTATCGATGACAGCAGCGCGGCCATCAGCGCGCGCACGTTTTACCTGCGCAGTGATAACCCGAACACGCCCGGCGTCGATCAAAACGAACTGACTCAGGGTTTCAAACTCGACTACCTGTCAGGGTTTACCCAAGGCACCGTAGGCTTTGGCCTGGATCTGCAGGCGATGCAGGCGTTCAATCTGTCGGGCGGCACCCAGGACCCGAATGCCACCACCCAGAACTCCCTCGCCCCGGTCAGCTCCGACGGCAGCCCGGTCGATAACTGGAGCCGCCTCGCCGGGAATGCCAAGGTGCGCCTCTCCAAGACCGAGTTTCACGCAGGCGGTGCACTCTCCCCCAACCTGCCCATCCTCGTCGCCAACGATGGTCGCCTGCTGCCGCAAACCTTTGAAGGCGTGACCATCACCTCCAAAGACATCGACAACCTGACCATCAACGCCGGGCAGCTCGACCGTTCCACCGGCCGCGCTTCGTCCAATTCCACTCAGCTCGCCGTCGCAGGCGGCACCGAAGGCAGCAAGTTCACCTACGCCGGTGCCGACTGGAAACTTAACAAAGACACCACTGTGCAGCTTTACCGCGCCAACCTCAGCAACTATTACAACCAGACCTTTCTCGGCCTGCTGAACACCACCCAGCTCGACGGCAATTCACGCTTCAAAACCGACCTGCGCTACTTCAACAGCAACGCCCAAGGCAAAAACGGCCAGCCCGGTTATGTGTTCAACAACAACGGCGGCTACGCCAGCAAGCCCGGCGAAGTCGACAACACCACCTGGAGCGCTGCGTTCACCTACTCCCTGGGCGGCCACGCGGTCATGTTGGGCCGCCAGCAAGTCTCTGACTCAGGCGGCGTGGTCTACCTCAACCAGGGCAGCGTGCTCGACGGCGCCGGCAACAACGAAGGCAATGGCGGCGCGAGCGTGTATTTGATCACTGACGTGATGGACAACTCCTTCATCCGCGCCGGCGAAAACACCAACTTCGGTCAATATTCCTATGACTTCGCCGCACTCGGCATTCCCGGCCTGACCACGTCGGTGCTCTACCTGCACGGCGACAACATCCGCTCCGCCGGTGGCGAGCGCTACTCGGAATGGGAGCGCGATGCGCGCGTCGACTACGTGGTGCAAAGCGGCGCCCTCAAAGGCCTGGGCGCGTCCCTGCGCGAAGGCAGTTTCCGCAGCGGCATCCCCAACGTCGGCGCGGTTGATCAGGCCCGCGTGGTCTTCAGCTACACCTACGCGATCTTCTGAAAAAAGGCTGCGGGTGATCACGTAAACGAATCGCCGGTCATCAAACTGCAATAAAACCGAAGGGATAATGTCGTTTATGAAAAGCCGGTTTTACGCTTCACCTCCAAGCCCTTTTCTATTTTTTTAACGCACGGGTCTACGCGGGTAGACCCCTCGCCAAACGCTGCTAAACGGGAAGGTCACTTTGACCAAACAACACGCAAGCCGCGCCACACGCGACGATGTCGCCCGTGAAGCCGGTACCTCAGTGGCGGTCGTCAGCTACGTGGTCAACAACGGCCCCAGGCCCGTCGCCAAAGCCACACGGCAACGCGTACTGGACGCCATCAAAGCCACCGGTTACCGCCCTAACGGCGTGGCCCAGGCGCTGGCCTCCGGCAAGACCAAAACTTACGGGCTGATCGTCCCGAACATCTCCAACACCTTCATCGCCTCCTTTGCCCATGCCCTGCAACAAGAGGCGCTGGACAACGGTCTGGTGATCCTGCTGGGCGATTCGGGCGACTGCCGCACCCGCGAGCTGAGCCTGATCAACAGCCTGCTCAGCCAGCGCGTCGACGGCCTGTTCTACACCAGCGTCGACCGCCACCCGCATATCGACCTGATCCAGGCCAGCGGCACACCGTTCGTAATGCTCGACCGCGTCGACCCCGAACTGCACGTGAACATGCTGCGCGTGGACGAGCGCGCCGCAGCCCGGCAAGTCACCGCGCACCTGCTCAGCCACGGCTACCGCGACATTGGCATCATCAGTGGCGAACCGGAAATGCTCAACGCCCAGGACCGTCTCAACGGCTGGCGCGACGCATTGGCCGACGCCGCACTTGAAGAACACCCCGAGTGGATCTTCCCCGCCAGCTACACCCGCCAGGGCGGGTATGACGCCACCCAACAGATGTTGGCCAACGGCCGCCCTCCCCGCGCGCTGTTCTGCTCCAACGAAGCGCAAGCCATCGGCTGCGTGCGGGCACTGTCGGAACACCACCTCAAGGTGCCCGAAGACATCGCGCTGGTGTGCTTCAACGGCACCGAAGCCTCGGCGTTCTGCACCCCGTCATTGACCACCGTGTGCCAGCCCGTCAAAGACATGGCCAAAGCTGCCATTTCCATGCTGCTCGCCTGGGATGGCGACGTGAAGTTGCAGGAATTTTCCCATCGCCTGGTACTCGGCGAATCCTGCGGATGCACGCCGGTAAAAACACCGCGAGCCTGAAAACAAGAAGGTGAAATGAAGCGTTTAATCATTGATTGCGACCCCGGCAACGGGATTGCAGGGGCAAATGTTGACGATGGCCTGGCACTGGCGCTGGCATTGGCGGCGCCCGAACTGTGCCTTGAGCTGGTCACCACCGTCGCAGGCAACACGCCAAGCGCCGTGGGCTACAACGTCGCCAAAGACCTGATGGCCCGCGTCGGCCGCGCGATTCCCGTCGTACAAGGCAGCACCCAGGCACTGCAAGAACCCGACGCCCCGTGGCGCGATGCACTGGACAACAGCGTGCACAAACGCCAGCTCGCACATCTGTGGCAAGACGTACGCGCCCCGCAAGCCTTTCAGCCACCCGCCTTGCACGCGGCAGACGCAATCGGCCAACTGATCTGCGCCAACCCCGGCGACATCACCCTCGTGGCCATCGGCCCCTTGACCAACGTTGCGCTAGCGCTGCAACGCTACCCAGCCATGGCCACCGCCGTCAGCCAGATCGTCATCATGGGCGGCGTGTTTGCCCTCGACGACTACATCAAGGACACCAACTTCGGCTTCGACCCCGAAGCCGCCCATCAGGTGCTCACCTGCGGCGCGAACATCACCCTGGTGCCGCTGGACGTCACCACCCAAACCCTGATGACCCACACCGACCTCGACCGCATCGCTGCGCTGGGCACACCACTTGCCGAATTTATCTGCGAAACTTTCCGGCCGTGGATCGACTATTCAATGACTACTCGTGGCCTGCCCGGTTGTTGGATTCACGATGCGCTGGTGATCGCCTGGCTGCTCGACCCCAAGGTTGCCACGGCAGGTGCCTACTTTACCGAAGTGGAGCTGCGCGAAGGCCGCGCACGCGGTAAAACCTGGCGCTACAAACAGCCATTGCGCCTCGATGTCGGCATAGCGCAGCCCACCGGCCGCCCGATCAACGTAATGCAAACCGTGGACAATGGTCGGCTGCTGGCACTGATAGAAAGATATTTGAGCGCTTGAATGCCCTGACGGTGAACCGAAGATCAATGTGGCTGACGCATACCTCATGCTCAAACGTCATAATGCCCGGCCTGTCTGCGTGGTAACCTCGCGCCACCACGAATAGACATTGATCGTCACTCGACGATGACCAGAGCCAGGAAAGAACATGCCGAAAATCTCTCACTCAGCATTGCGCCGCAATTTCCGTGAACTGCTTGCAAAGCCCATCTGCGTTGAAACCGCCTCCGTCTTTGACCCCATGTCCGCGCGCATCGCCGCCGACCTGGGCTTTGAAGTCGGGATTCTCGGTGGTTCCGTCGCCTCCTTGCAGGTACTCGCAGCCCCGGATTTTGCGCTGATTACATTGAGTGAGTTCGTTGAGCAGGCCACCCGCATCGGCCGCGTCGCCCAGCTGCCGTTTATTGCCGACGCCGACCACGGCTACGGCAACGCCCTCAACGTGATGCGCACCGTCGAAGAGCTTGAGCGCGCCGGAGTGGCAGCGCTGACGATCGAAGACACGTTGTTGCCGGCGCAATTTGGCCGCAAATCCACTGACCTGATCTCGATCGAAGAAGGCATTGGCAAGGTCAAGGCGGCACTCGAAGCGCGTGTCGACCCTGAGCTGTCGATCATCGCTCGTACCAACGCCGGCGTGTTGCCGACCGAAGAAGTGATTGAGCGAACCAGGGCCTACGAACAAGCCGGCGCCGATGGCATCTGCATGGTTGGCGTCAAAGACTTCGACCACCTCGAGCAGATCGCCGAAAACCTCACCGTGCCGCTGATGCTGGTGACCTACGGCAATCCGAAACTCAACGACAGCGAGCGCCTGGCCAAACTTGGCGTGCGCATTGTGGTAGCCGGCCATGGCGCCTACTTTGCGTCGATCAAAGCCACCTACGACAGCCTGCGCGCCCAGCGCAAACTGACCCACAGCACCGACAACCTGGGTGCCACGGAGCTGACGCATACCTACACGCGGCCGGAAAGTTACGTGGCCTGGGCGCAAGAGTTCATGGACGTCAAAGAGTAAGTCTCCCTCTGCGCATTCGCCCTGCAATTCGCTGAATTGCAGGGCTGGCCTCTCCCCCGTTGCACAGTCCTCGACGTTCAATATTCCCGATATTACGTTGAGCGATTTTAAAGCCCTCCAGGAACGCCGCCCAGCATGAGGTGGCATGCCGTTTGCTCGTGTGTAGTCAGACTTGAGCACAAACGACCCAGGGGTAGAGGCCATGCACAGTTTGTTTTTTGCCAACGACCACGTCTTCAACCGGCGTTCACAGCCGCTTGATTCGATTGAAAACCCCGACTGCAACGGCGTGTTATCCCTTGAATGGCAAGCGCGACTGGCGATTGCCTTTTCGCTGTGTACCCTCGGCGGCTGCGCGGTGCTGTGGTTGATAGCCGGCTGATGCCGAACCAAAAAGGTGCGCCATCAGATTTCCTGCCCGCCAGACACTTCGATACGCAGGTCAAGCGCGATCAGTAGTTCGCGCTGGGGTTGCCTACGTCCACGTAGCCGTTTTTCGGCGCGATAATCACGTCTAATGGCGGCGGCGTGACGCCGAAACCATTGAGCTGCTCCGTCAGCCCCTTGTACCAATCCTCCTGCTGTTTTTTGCGCGCGTTGTCGGCCTTGATGTCGGCAATAATCGCGTAGATCAGCCCACCCACCGCCGCAATCCCGCCCACGGCGCCGGCCAACGCACCGGCCGCACCGCCAATCACACCCGCCGCCTCGGCCACACCGGCTGCCACAGTGGTAATACGCGGCACCACGTAAGTGGCGACTTCCACGGCACCGGCCACGGCAGACAAGCCATTCAGGCCCGCAAACGTCCCCTGGAAGCCCGCTGCGACCTTGTCACCACTCTGCGCCGAGTTCTTCGCAGAAATCGCCCCGGTGACCAAGCCCAGCACGTTACCCGCAACACCGCCGAGGCTCTTGCCGACGTTCTCCACATCCTTCACAAATTTCGGTGCATCAAACTTGTACGTGCCTTGCTTGGTGCGGTCGAACTGGTCCTGGACGAACTTGGCGCCGCCTTCCATGAACAAGCCGGCCGCCTGAAACGACTGGCCCACGGTCTGTGCCGTACTGCCGCCCTTGCCGCTGGCGATCCGCGTGCCAATGGCACCCGCCAGCAGCACGCCGGACACGCCGTGCATCACCCCGGCCTTGTACGCCGCACTCACCCCGGATGGCAGCTTGCCGCCCCAGGTGCTTTGCACTTTCTTGATTGCGTCGTCGAACTTGGCGCCGCCGCGCATGGCGTCGTCCACCGCGCGAATGCCGCTGATGATATCGGCGGTCTTTGGCGGTGCTTCACCGGGGGCTGTAAAGGCGGCGATGTTGTCGTTGATGACTTGCTCAAGGCGCGGGTCGTTGGCGCCGGTGACGCCCAGGCCACGGTAGAAGTCGTCGATGGACTGGCCCTTGAGCAAGTCTTCGCGGCCCAGCTTGGCGGCGGCGTCATTGAAGCTTGAGCTGCCCGCTTGCACGGTTTGGTCGTCCAGCACGGCGTCGAAAACTGCCTTGTTGACCCCGGACTGAATCACCGCTTTGTCCGCCGGCACGCCGCTGGCGATCAGGTCGTTCATTTGCTTGCCGGAGGTGATGTTTTGGTACTCGGCCTTGACCTTGTCCTTGATGTCTTGCGGGGCGTTTTCCAGGGCTTTTTTGTAGTCCGGCTGCTTGCCAAGCGCCTGGGCGTAAAAGTCGGGGTACTTGATAAAGCTCGACAACGCGTCCGTGGTGCTCGCGCCCTTGACCGCAAACGCGCTTTCCAGGGCGTCGGTGCTGGAGGACGCTGCCAGGCGGCGTTCCATCTCGGCTTTCAGTGACGGGTCGGCGGCGACCATTTTCTGCAGTTGCTCGGTGCCCTGGGTGTTGAGGAACTGCTGGACGTCCGGGTCCTTGCTCAGCTTGTCGATGCGGCTTTGCACGTCATTGATGAAATCTTCACGTTGCTGGCCCGGCGACGTGCCGTCACCCGACCACTCGTTGGCGGCGTCTGGCCCCTGATGGGCGAACGCGTCGGCACCCGCCTTGTAGTTGGCCAGCCCGGTGGACAGCTGGATGATTGCGGCAGTTTTATCCGCGCCGCTGGCGCTGCTGTCGCCGCTGACGAAATAGTCGGCACCGACCTTGGCGGCGTCGCCGCCAGCGGCCTTCACGGCGTCTTCGGTGGCCTTGGCGTTGAGGTCCTTGATCTGGTCGTCGGCGCTGTTGCCGTCCAGGCCCTTGAGGTTGTCGTAGCCGTACTTGCCAAAATCCTGGAGGCGCCCCGCTTCCGTGCCGTGGCGCGCTTCGCCACTTTTGGTGAAGCCGTCGATGCGCCCATTGCCCACATCGCCACCGTCAATGTGCTTGCCGGTTTCGTCGTAGTTTTCCACGTAATTGAGCACCTGGGCTGCGCGCCAGGCGGCGTCCGGGTCGTGCTCAAAGTCACCGACGCGCTCGCGCAGCGCGTCTTTTACGCCACTCTGGTTGCCGAGGTTCTTCAACAACGGGTTGTCGTCGATGATCTGTTGCGCGCTGCGCGTGTCGCCCACCGGGCGCCCTTCGCCGGGCAAAGGCAGGTGATTGGACGGTGCATCGCCTTTGGGTGGGGTCTTGGGCTTGCTGACCGGCAAATCGCCTTTGAGCGTGTCCCAGCCGTACTTGCCGAAATCCTGCAGGCGCCCGGCTTCGGTACCGTGGCGAGCGTCGCCGCCTTTGGTGAAACCGTCGACCTTGCCGTTGCCAGCGTCGTTGAGTTCGGCCCGCTTAAGCGGAGTTTTACCGTTTTCGTCGAGCTTTTCGATGTGTTCCAGCACCCGGCTCGCGCGGTAGGCAGCGTCCGGGTCATGCTCGAAATCGCCCACACGGTCACGCAGCTTGTCTTTCACGCCACTCTGGTTACCGAGGTTTTTCAACAGGGGGTTTTCATCAATAATCTGCTGCGCGCTGCGAAAGTCGCCCTGAGGGCGCTTTGTATCCGGCCCTAGAGGGTTGTCACCGGCCTGATTGTCCACCGCTCTGGAAACCGCTGTGTTCCAGTTAGGGTTGCTGCCCGCTTTTGGCGTGCTGTCGACCGGTTTCACCTGCATAACCTTTCTCCTGTTTGGGTATGGGAGAAGGATTATTGGACGGCAAGTGCAACAGTCTTGTTACACGCGAACAATTGACATCAGTAGAGTCACACTGCCACTACTGAACAGTATCGCCATGTATGAACTTTTAGTCAGGTTAGTTTAACTTGGCTTAAAAAATCCGCCGCAGGCGCTGCGGCGGCAAACCAAAGGTTTTTGTCGAAGCAGAGCGGCTAAGACCCTATCAACGCTACACCGGCGGCCGATTAAAAAACGTGAAGTTTAATTAATCGAGTTTAATTAATTTCACGGCTGCAGGCCGCGCAAACTGTGCTTAGAATCAGCCACGGCAAACACGCCGACCACAATAAAAACGGCAACGCCTCACTTCAAAACCCTGCCCAAAAAACCGATGCATTGTCCAAATAAAGTGCGGTGTTTCTGTGCGCGCGTTAATTATTCCGGGGAAGTAAAAACATGATCAAACAGTGGAGCCTGTTAACACTGGCGGTGTGCGCCGGTATCAGCCAAGTCGCCCTCGCCGACGCCATCGCCGACCAGGCGGATTCCAAGGGTTTTATTGAAGGCAGCAGTGTCACCGGGTTGTTGCGTAATTACTATTTTGACCGGGACCGGCAGAGCGGCAAGGCCGACAACCGTGACTGGACCCAGGGCGCAATGCTCAATTACGCCTCGGGTTTCACCCAGGGCACCATCGGTTTTGGCGTGGATGCCTACGCTTACGGCGCGATGAAGCTGGACGCTACCCACGAAGACAACAACACCGGCAACCTGCCGACCGACCGCAACGGCGACCCCAAAGATGGCTACGGCTCCGTCGGCGCTGCGGTGAAGATCAAGGTCTCCAAGACACAACTGAAATTCGGTGACATGCAGCCCACGGCCCCGGTGTTCGCCACTGGCGGCACGCGTATTTTGCCGCAGACCGCCACCGGTTTTGACCTGACCAGCAGCGAAATCGCCGGGCTGGACCTGGAGGCCGGGCACTTCACCAGCACCAACAGCGGCATGACCAGCAACCATGACCACGATATCTACGCGACCTACGCCAATGTGGCGGCCAACAGCGCAAGTTTCGTCGGCGGCAAGTACACCTTTACGCCGTCCCTGAGTGCAACGGTGTATGCCGGCGAACTGGAAGACATCTGGCGCCAGTACTACACCAACCTCAACTACGTCATCCCGATGGGCCATGACCAGTCGCTGGCACTGGACGGCAACCTGTACCGCACCCTCGACACCGGCAGCGCCAAGGCCGGTGCGATCAACAACACCACTTACTCGGTCGCGGCGGCCTACTCGTTCCTGGCCGCTCACACCCTGACGCTGTCGTTCCAGAAAGTGCACGGCAACACACCGTTCGACTACATCGGCACCGGCAACAACGGCGCGGGTGAAGGCGGCGATTCGGTGCTGCTGGCCAACTCGATCCAGTGGGGCGACTTCAATGGCCCGGGCGAACAGTCCTGGGGCGTGCGCTATGACCTGAACATGGCGAGCTACGGCGTGCCGGGCTTGAGCTTCATGACCCGCTACGTGAATGGCTCGGACATCAACGGCACCCACACCCCGGCCAACAGCGCGTATGTCGGCGATTACGGCGCCGATGGCGACCACCACGAGACGGATGTGGAGGCCAAATATGTGCTGCAAAGCGGCCCGGCGAAGAACCTTTCGTTCCGTGTGCGTGACGCCATGATTTCATCGAACGCCGATCAGGGCGACGGCAAACTCAATGAGCTGCGATTGATCGTCGACTACCCGTTCACCCTGCTGTGACCGGCGGTTTGCCCCTGCTGTGATTTTCGCGGACCATGGGCGCCTTTCTGTTCCTGTAAACAAGAGGCGCCCATGGCCAACCACGACCTGTCCTTCACGCCCGATCCGGATGCCGACTCGATCTCCTCCGACGTCATCGGCTTCAACGGTATTCTGGTCTCTACCCAAATCCCGACGCGCGCCGACGGCAGCCTGGAACTGGGCGACATCACCCTGCAAAGCGAATGCACCCTGCAGGCGCTGAAAGTCGCACTGGAAAAGGCCGGCAGTTCGATGGACCGTGTGATGCACCTGACCATTTACCTCACCGACATGGCCGATCGCGCCGCGTTCAACGACGTCTACAAGCGCTTTTTCGCCAAACCATGGCCGGTGCGTGCAGCCGTGGGTGTGGCTGCATTGGCCGTGGAAGGCATGCGCGTGGAAGTCACTGCGATGGCCGCCAAGGCCTGAGTACTCACCCGCAACGCAGGCTAAATGTGGGAGCGGGCTTGCTCGCGAAGGCGGCGAATCAGTCAATGAATTTTTCGCTGACCCACCGCCTTCGCGAGCAAGCCCGCTCCCACAGTTGATTGGGTTTGCACTCCAAAAGCAGTGCGCACGCGGGGCGCGCGACCCGGCTGTCCTGCGGTAGGTGCCCGCCCAGCGTTTCACAGCTACAATGCGCGCCTCAACCGTGACAAGCCTGACTAAAAAAACTATGTCCTTGCCCAAGCACCACCTGGAATTGCTCAGCCCGGCCCGTGATGTTGCCATCGCGCGCGAGGCTATCTTGCATGGCGCCGACGCCATCTACATTGGCGGCCCAAGCTTTGGCGCCCGTCATAACGCCTGTAACGAGGTGAGCGATATCGCTCAATTGGTCGAATTCGCGCGCCGTTACCACGCCCGGGTGTTCACCACCATCAACACCATCCTGCATGACAACGAGCTGGAACCCGTGCGCAAGCTGATCCATCAGCTGTACGACGCCGGCGTTGACGCATTGATCGTGCAAGACCTGGGCGTGATGGAGCTGGATATTCCGCCCATCGAGCTGCACGCCAGTACCCAGACCGACATTCGCACCCTGGGCCGCGCAAAATTTCTCGACCAGGCCGGTTTCTCGCAGTTGGTCTTGGCCCGCGAGCTGAACCTGCAGGAAATCCGCGCGATTGCCGATGAAACCGAGGCCGCCGTCGAGTTCTTCATCCACGGCGCGCTGTGCGTGGCGTTTTCCGGGCAGTGCAATATCTCCCACGCGCAAAATGGCCGCAGCGCCAACCGTGGCGACTGCTCCCAGGCGTGCCGCCTGCCGTATACGTTGAAAGATGACCAGGGCCGCGTCGTGGCCTTTGAAAAGCACCTGCTGTCGATGAAAGACAACAACCAGAGCGCCAACTTGCGTGCACTGGTTGAAGCCGGCGTGCGTTCGTTCAAGATCGAAGGTCGCTACAAGGACATGGGCTATGTGAAAAACATCACCGCCTATTACCGCCAGCGCCTCGACGAAATCCTCGAAGACCGCCCGGACCTGGCCCGCGCTTCCAGCGGCCGTACCGCGCATTTCTTCCTGCCGGACCCGGAAAAAACCTTCCACCGGGGCAGCACCGACTACTTTGTCAGCGACCGCAAGATCGACATCGGCGCCTTTGACACCCCGACCTTTACCGGCTTGCCGGTAGGCGTGGTGGAAAAAGCCGGCAAGCGCGACCTGCAGGTGGTGACCCACGAGCCGCTGTCCAACGGCGACGGCCTGAATGTGTTGGTCAAACGCGAAGTCGTCGGCTTCCGCGCCAACATTGCCGAGCCTAAAGGCGAGTTTGAGGAAGACGGCGAGAAGCGCTACCGCTACCGCGTCGAGCCCAACGAAATGCCGGCCGGCCTGCATCAATTGCGCCCCAACCATCCGCTGAACCGCAACCTGGACCATAACTGGCAACAGGCCTTGCAGAAGACTTCGGCAGAGCGCCGCATTGGCCTGTCCTGGGCGGTACGCCTGCGTGAAGAAGGCCTGGACGTGACCGCGACCAGCGAAGAAGGCATCAGCGCCAGCGTCACCCTGGCCGGCCCGTTCGGCGTGGCCAACAAGCCCGAACAAGCGCTGGACACCTTGCGCGACCTGCTCGGCCAACTCGGCACCACCGAGTACCACGCCACCGGCATCGCGCTGGATGCGCCGCAAGCGTTCTTCATCCCCAACTCGCAGCTCAAGGCCTTGCGCCGCGAAGTGATCGAAGCGCTGACCGCCGCCCGCGTCGCCGCTCACCCCCGTGGCGGGCGTAAAGCCGAAACCTCACCGCCGCCGGTGTACCCGGAAGCGCACTTGTCGTTCCTGGCCAACGTCTACAACCAGAAAGCGCGTGACTTCTACCACCGTCACGGCGTGAAACTGATCGACGCGGCCTTCGAAGCCCACGAAGAAACCGGCGAAGTGCCCGTGATGATCACCAAGCACTGCCTGCGTTTCTCATTCAACCTGTGCCCCAAACAGGCCAAGGGCGTGACCGGCGTGAAAACCAAAGTGGCGCCGATGCAGTTGATCCACGGCGATGAAGTGCTGACCCTGAAGTTCGACTGCAAGCCTTGCGAAATGCACGTGGTCGGCAAGATCAAGGGGCATATCCTCGGGCTGCCGCAGCCGGGCAGCGCTGTGGAGCATTTCAACCCGGAAAATATTATCTTCCAGGGCACGCACTAACCCGCCGGGAGCGGGGCCACCACCAGCCCCGCTGCAACCCGGCCGCCGCCAGCAGAATCGCCGCCACCCCCAGCCATTGCAGCCAGCCCAGGCGATGACCAAAGGCAAACCAGTCGACGAAGATGGCGGCGATGGGGTAGATAAACGACAGCGCGCCGGTGATAGCCGTTGGCAACTTCTGGATCGCGCCATACAGCAACACGTACATCAAACCGGTGTGCACCACCCCCAGCGTGACCAGCGCCGCCCAGGCATTCGTCGAGGCAGTCAGGCTGTTCCAGGGCACCAGCGGCGCCAGCAACAGCGCGCCAGTGGTCACCTGGATCAATGCCATCAAATGCGGCGGTACATCCTTCAAGCGCTTGATGATCAGCGCGGCAATCGCGTACAAAAACGCCGCGCCCAGTGCCAGCGCGATACCCACCAGGTAATTCTCGCCACTGCTTTGCGCCTGGCCGTGGGCGGTGACAATCGCCAACATGCCCAGGAACGCGACACTCAACCAGGCCATTTTCTGCACGGTGATCCGTTCACCCAGGAACACCGCCGCCAGCAACACCAACATGAACGGCTGCACGTTGTACACCGCCGTGCTGATGGCAATCGAGGCATGGGAATAGGATTCGAACAGCAACAGCCAGTTGCCGACAATGGCCACGCCGCTGAGCATGGCCAGGCCGAACCTGGCCCAGGTCAACAGGTCCAGCCGCAGGTAACCCAGCACCGCGCACACCAGCAGCAGCGTCAGCCCGCCAATTACGCAACGCCAGAACACCACTTCGATCACCGACACACCCGACACCAGCACAAACCAGCCGATGGTGCCCGAGATCAGCATGGCGGCGACCATTTCCCACGACCCGCGACGGATAGATGTGTCCACGTTTTATGCTCCTCAAGTGAGGCTCAATTATGGCAATCTGCACACAGCCGGCTCCAGCGACAAAAAAAGGCAAAACCCGGCAAATACCTTTTCTTATTAGGCATACAGCATGATTGACACTATCGACAGGCAACTCATCGCAGCCCTGATGGACGACTCGCGCTTGTCGCTCAAGGCGTTGGCAGGCATTACCGGGCTGTCCTCGCCCAGCGTCGGCGAACGCCTGCGCCGCCTTGAAGAGCGCGGCGTTTTGACCCACTACACCGTCGACATCGACCCCAGGCACTTCGGTTACCTGCTGCAAGCCATCGTGCGTATTCGGCCATTGCCCGGCAAATTGCAGGAAGTGGAACGCCAGATCCAGGCGATCCCGCAGTTCACCGAGTGCGACAAGGTCACCGGCGAGGACTGCTTCATCGCGCGCCTGCACGTGCGCACCATGGAACAGTTGGACACCCTGCTCGACCGCCTCAATGCCTACGCCGAAACCAACACCGCCATCGTCAAGAAAACCCCGGTAAAGCGCCGGTTGCCACCGTTGGCGGATGAGTGATTCGCTGGCGAGCTGGCTTACAAGGGAGACCGGGCTTGTTGTGACAAGTGGTCCCGTTGTGGCGAGCGGGCTTTCTGTGGCGAGCGGGCTTGCCCCGCGTTGGGCTGCGCAGCGGCCCCAAACCTGTCTATGAAATATGTCTGGAAAAACGCGGTGACTATTTTGGGGCTGCTCCGCAGCCCAACGCGGGGCAAGCCCGCTCGCCACAACAGGCCCGCTCGCCACAATAAATCCTTCATCCGCTCGCCATAGAAATCACCTGCGCTGAAACATGGGGACACCCAACTCAACACCTCCGGCCCACAACCTTGGCTAGCGTGAAAACTCCCTATTCACACCAAGGTGCAACGGAATGCCTCTGCAACCCAACTCTCACCAGCTACGTCGTGGTCGATATTCAGAACCCGGCCGGGCTTATCTGGTCACCGCAGTAGTCCATCAGCGCCAGCCTTTGTTCCGCAATTTTCAACTAGGCCGGTTATTGGTTGCCGAACTCAAACGCGTGCATGACACAGGCTTGGTCAACTCACTGGCGTGGGTGGTAATGCCGGATCACGTTCACTGGTTATTCGATTTGAAAGAATCCACGCTGCCTGACGTGATGCGCCAAACCAAATCGCGCAGCACGCTGAGCATCAACCGAGCGCGGGGCAGCCAGGAGAAGTTCTGGCAGCGTGGTTACCACGACCGCGCCGTGCGGGCAGATGAGGATGTTCTCAAAATGGCCCGCTACGTCGTCGCCAACCCACTGCGGGCGGGATTGGTTGAGCACATCGGCGATTACCCGTTGTGGGATGCAGCCTGGTTATAAACCCCGGTTTTGTGGGTGAGCTCGATTTTGTGGCTGGCGGGCTTGTTGTGACAGGTGGGCCTTCTGTGGCGAGCGGGCTTGCCCCGCGTTGGGCTGCCGAGCGGCCCCAAACCTGACGATGAAATATGCCTGGAAGAACGCGGTGACTGTTTTGGGGCTGCTTCGCAGCCCAACGCGGGGCAAGCCCGCTCGCCACAACAAGCTCGCTCGTCACAACAGGCCCTCACAACAGGGCCTTTTGCGACGGCAGGCCCGCTCGCCAGCGCCTCAGTCATGCAGCCCTGCGGCCGCCGCCAACAACCCCCGAAACTTGCGGTACCGCGCTTGCAGCACTGGCTGTTGCGTAACATCCGGCCAGTACCGAGCCTTGACCGGCAGCCCCGCTTGCAGCAACTCCGCACCCTGCCCGATCGATACAAACCCCAGCTTCGCCGCGCCAATGCACGCGCTCAGTTCACTGCCGTGCAGCGTGAAAATCTCTCGCTGCAGGATATTCGCCAGCAACTGCGCCCAGTATTCACTGCGCGCTCCGCCGCCAACCAGGGCGCAAGCCCCTACGTCGGCGCCCGCCGATTGCACCGCGTGCAGCGCGTCGAGCAGGCCGAAACCCACGCCTTCCATTACCGCATACCCGAGCATCGCCGGTGTGCAGTCGTGGCCGAGGCTCATGAAGCCGCCGCGCAACAAGGGATCGTTGTGCGGCGTGCGTTCCCCGGCGAGGTACGGCAAAAACAACGGCGTGTCCAACGGCACGGGTTGGGTGATTGGCAAATGCGCCTGCACCTGGTCCAACAACGTGTGTTCATCCGCCGTGCCGGTGAGCCGTGTCACCCAGCGTAAACAACTGGCGCCGGCGAGCATGGCGCCCATGGTGTACCAGCGGTCTGGCAACGCATGGCAAAAACTGTGCACGGCGCTGGCCGGGTTGCCGGCGGCGTGATCGGTGATCGCCACAATCGCGGCGCTGGTGCCAAGGGTGATAAAACCGTCACCGGCGTTGATTGCGCCGATGCCCACGGCGGCCACCGGGTTATCGCCACCACCGCCCGCAATGACTACCTCAGGCGACAAACCCAACCCGGTGGCGGTTAAAATCCCACTGGCCGCGCCGCCTTCTATCAGCCTCGGCATCTGCGCAGGTGTCAGCCCGGTGGCCCGCAGCATCGGCGTGAACCACTCGCGCCGCGCCACATCCAGCCACAGCGTGCCGGCAGCGTCCGACATCTCGCTGATGCGCTCGCCACTCAGGCGCAGCCGCAGGTAATCCTTGGGCGACAGCACGCAATCAATCGCCTTGAACACGTCAGGCTCATGCGCTTGTAGCCACAGCAGTTTCGGCGCGGTCAGGCCCGCCATGGGCAGGCTGCCGGTGACGTCGGCAAAGCCTGATCCAAGCCGTTCGGCTTCGGCGACGGCGCGTGAGTCATCCCACAAAATCGCCGGGTACAACACACGATTATCGGCGCCGAGCAATACCGCGCCGTGCATCTGGCCGGACAGGCCAATGCACGCCACCCGGCTGAAAGCCTCATGGGCGCGCAACACGTGAAGTGCCTGCAAACAGGCTTGCCACCAGTCTTCGGGAGTTTGTTCGGACCAACCACTTTGGCGCCGCGAGACGTTCAGGCGTACACCGGCGTGGGTCAGCACGGCGCCGCTGGCGTCCATCAGGATCGCCTTGAGTTCAGAAGTGCCGAGGTCAATGCCAAGGGAAACGGGGCTGTTCATACGCAAGTCTTCCAATCAGATACAGCCACATGAGTTACGCCGTTGCAGGTTCGGCGCCAGGCGCACGCTTTGGGTCGGTGCGTGCGGCGTTGCCATGCGCTGCAACAGCATCTGCACCGCGCGAGCGCCCAGTTCCTTGACTGGCTGGGCGATCAGAGTCAGGCGCGGCACGAAAAAGTCCGCCCAGTCAAAATCATCAAAACCGACCAGGCACATCTGCCCTGGCACCTCAATGTGCGCATCACGCAGGGCATGCATGGCGCCCAATGTCATCAGGTTATTGCCCGCCATGATCGCCGTGGGCGGCACCGGCAACGCCAACAGCTGTGCGGTTGCAACTCGCGCCGGCTGGCTGTTGGAGCCGCCGTTGACCAACAACTGCGCGTCGAATGCCAGGCCTGCCGCCTGCAACGCGGCGCAGTAACCGGCCACGCGTTCATCGGTAGTGCCCAGCCCCGCACGCCCGGCGATAAAACCGATGCGACGGTGCCCGTGTTCAATCAAATGCGCGACCAGCGCCTGGGTGGACTGGGTATTCTCCACGCCGACCTGATCAAATTCCTCGCTCGTCATGCGGTCCACCAGCACCGTCGGCATCTCGTTGGCCTGCAAATACTCCAGGGCCAATGAGCCGGTGGACGGCGCCAGTAAAATCCCGTCAACGCGCCGGTGATGTAGCGCCGTGACCACCCGCAGCTCCTGCTCCGGGTCGTCGTGTGTGTCCACAAACAGCATCATGTAGCCGTGCTTGGCGCATTCGGTTTCGATGGCGTGCACGGTTTCGCTGAAGTAATGGTTGGACAGTGCCGAAATCGCCACACCGATCGTGCTGGTGCTGGAGCGTGCCAGCGAGCGCGCCAGGGTGTTGGGGATGTAACCCAGTTCCTGAATCGCGCGCTGAACCGCCTGCACCGTGGCCGGGCTGACTTTGCGCGTGCCGTTCAACACATGCGACACCGTTGAGGTCGACACCCTTGCACGGATTGCCACGTCCTCAGTGGTGACCACGGCACTGCTCCTTTTTCAGTAGATCAATGTTTACTCGACCAGCCGCTGTAGGTGCCCACGTTGTCACGGGTGATCAGTTTTGGCGCAAGCAGGGTCACCGCTTCGGCCGGGGCTTTGTCATTGAGAATGTCATTGCCCACGTTCACGGCCGTTTGCGCCATGGCCCACGGGTCCTGGCTGGCGGAGGCCTGAATCTGCGTGTCGGTCTTCAGCGCATTCTCGATGTCGGGCGCACCGTCCACCGAGGTAATGATGATGCCGCTGCGTTTAAGCTGCTTGGCCGCCAGGTCGCTGCCGATGGCTTGCGGGTCGTTGATTGCAAACAGGCCGTCGATTTTCGGGAAGCGTGTGAGGTAGCCCTGCATCACGTTCAAGCCGCCTTCGCGCGAGCCTTTGCCGTCTTGATCATCGGACAGCACCTTGATGCCCGGCGCACCGGCCAGTGCGGCCTTGCAGCCTTTGACGCGGTCGGTCACGGCGGTCACTTGCGGGCCGTTCTGGATGATTACGTTGCCTTTGCCCGAGAGCTTGTCCACCAGGAACTGGCAGGCCAGTTTGCCGGCTTCGACGTTGTCGGTTTGCACCGTGGCGTTGACGCCTTTGGCGTCTACATCCACAGCAACGACGACGATACCGGCGTCGCGGGCTTTCTTGATCGCCGAGGCCATGGCCGAGGGGTCGACCGCGTTGATCAGGATCAGGTCGACCTTGGACGAGATGAAGTTATCGATCTGCGAAAACTGCTTGCTCAGGTCATAGTCAGCCGACACCGAGGTCACTTTGACGTTGGGGTTCAGCTCCTTGGCGCGGGCCGTGGCGCCGTCGGCCAGGGTCACGAAGTACGGGTTGCCGAGCGAGCCCATGCTGATACCCAGGGCTTTCAATTCACGGGCCTCGACGGCTTGGGACATCAGGGCAGCCAGGGCGATAACGGGAAACAGGCGTTTGACGTTCATGCGGGTCTCTCTTGTGATTGTTGTTTGAGTGAATTCAGGTCCGCGCACCGGACTGGCGATAACGATCCAGCGCCACCGCGCCAATGATCACGATGCCTTTGATGATGTACTGCCAGATATCCGATACGCCCAGCAATACCAAGCCATTGGTGAGTACCGCGATAATCAGCGCGCCAATCAGCGTGCCGCCGATGGTGCCGACGCCGCCGGTGAAACTGGTGCCGCCGAGGATCACCGCAGCAATCGCATCCAGCTCATAGGATTGCCCGAGTTGCAGGCCGTTGGCGGCGAACAGGCGTGATGCGCTCATCACCGCGCCGAGCCCGGCGAGGGCACCGGACATGGCGTAGACGAACAGCAACACCTTCCACACCTTGATCCCCGACAGCCGCGCGGCTTCGGGGTTGCCGCCCACCGAATAAATCTGCACGCCCATCACCGTGCGCCGCAGGATGAACCACGACAGCGCCACCACGGCCACGGCGATGATCACCAGCCAGGGCACGCCGAGCACAGAATCATTGCCAATAAACGCGAACGGCAGGTCGGGGTTGAACACGGTTTTGTCATCGGCCAGCAAGCGCGCCAGACCGCGCATGGCGGTGAGTGCGCCAAGGGTAACGATAAACGGCGGCAGGCGCATGAAGGCGATCAAGCCGCCATTGACCAGGCCGAGCAACAGGCCGAAGCCGATACCGGCGGCAATCCCGAACATGCCGAACTGCGGCGACATCGAGGCTTGCAGGGCCACCACCGCCGACGCCGCCAGAATCGCGCCCACCGACAGGTCGATGCCCGCCGTGAGGATCACGAAGGTCATGCCCGCCGCCAGCACCACATTGACCGAGGCCTGTTGGGTGATGATCGACAGGTTCTGCATGGTCAGGAAGTTCTCGCTGGCCAGGGCAAAACCCACCAGCAGCAGGATCAACACCGGCAGCATGCCGACCGTGCGCATGAGCTCGCGAACCCGCTCAGCTTTACCTACTGTTGCAACATTCAATTCAGCCATTGGCAACCACCTGATCGCCACCGGTGGCGAGGTCAATAATACGTTCCTGGGAAATAACGTGGCCGGACGCCCCGCCGACTTCGGCGACCAACTGGCCTTCGCGCATGATCAGCACACGGTCACAGGTGCCGATGATTTCCGGCAGCTCGCTGGAAATAACCACGATGCCCACACCGGCCAGCGCCAGTTGATTGATGATGCGGTAGATCTCGGACTTGGAGCCTATGTCCACGCCGCGTGTGGGTTCGTCGAGAATCAGCACGTGTGGCTTCACCTCCAGCAAGCGCGCGAGCAGCACCTTCTGTTGATTGCCACCGGATAACGCGCCGACGCTGACCTTGCCCGACGCCACGCGAATCGACAGCGACTTGATCGCGTCAGTCGAACGCTGCAAGGCGTGGCCACGGTCAAGCACACCACCGGCATGTGCATCCGGCACGCAGGCGCAGACATTGATGTTGTCCGCCACGCTCATGTCGAGAAACAGGCCCTGGGCCTTGCGGTCTTCGGTGAGGTACACCACGCCGGCGCGAATCGCGTCCGCCGGGGTGCGTAGTTGGGTCACGGTCTTGCCGACCACTTCAAGGGTGCCGCTGGTGCGCGGGTCGGCCGCAAAAATCAACCGCGCAAGCTCGGTACGCCCTGCCCCCACCAACCCGGCAATGCCCAGCACTTCACCGGCGTGCAGGTCGAAACTGCAGTTGCGCACGCGCTTGCCGTCGGCCATGTCACGCACGCGCATCACCACGTTTCCGGGGTTGTAGGCGGCGTGCTCCTTTTTGTAGAAGCCGGAGAGGTCGCGGCCCACCATCATTTTCACCAGCACTTCGGCCGACAACGCATCGCGGGTCAGCTCGCCGATGTATTGGCCGTCGCGCAGCACCGAAACCCGGTCGGACAACTCATAAATCTCGGCCATGCGATGGCTGATGTAGATGATCGCCAGGCCCTGGCTGCGCAGTTGTTTGATCAATGCAAACAGGCGGTCGGTTTCGCGCGATGACAGCGGCGTGGTCGGCTCGTCCATCACCAGGATTTTGGCGTGGCCATGCAGGGCACGGGCAATTTCGACCAGCTGGCGCTCGGCAATCGACAGGCTGCTGACCCGTGTCGCGGGCTTGAATTCAGCGCCCAGGCGTTGTAGCACTTCCTCGCAACCGGCCTGCATGCCCTTGCGGTCGATGGTCCAGCCGCGCCGCAGTTCACGGCCCAAATAGATATTTTCGGCCACACTCAGGTTCGGGCACAGGCTCAGTTCCTGATAGATCACGGCGATGCCGAGGGCTTTGGCGGTGGCGGGGTTGAAGGTGGCGACGGGCTGGCCGTCAATGCGGATTTCACCGCCGGGGTCGGCCTGGTAAGCGCCGGAGAGGATTTTCATTAAAGTCGATTTGCCGGCGCCGTTCTCACCCATCAAGGCGTGTATTTCACCGGGGTAGACCTTCAGGCCAACATTTTTGAGCACGCGCAAACCGTTAAAGGTTTTGCTGATGCCCTGCATCTCAAGCAAGGGTTCAAGGCTCATGGATGAGCTCCTGGCATTATTATTTTTGTAGTCGAGTGCCGCCGACTCTAGTCAGTTACATTTCCTTACGCAAGCGCTTGCGTGCGCCGTTTATCGTTTGATGAAACGTTTCATCATGCGATTAAGTCGCAAGGGCGAAAAATCTGTCCCTGCGCGCAAAGAATCATAAATGACCGTGGATTAAGCTGGCAGATGGACACCTTCAATGCTCTAAACGCCACAATGTCTGCTATTGTCCAAAGACCTCATCTCCTCCTCGTCGCGCTCGCGCGACCTTCTGTGAGCATGCTCTGCGCCATCCTCTGTTGACGATGGCGGGCCTGAAGTTCACGGATGTCTTGCGATGGATACACGCTCAACCGACCAACCGCCCGAACCGCAGTCGCGGGCTGAAAAAATAGTCGAATTCAAACGCCAGAAAACCCTGCTCAAGACCGGTGCCCTGCAAGACGCGATTTTCAACAGCGCGTACTTCTCCAGCATTGCGACCGATGAAAAAGGCGTTATTCAAATTTTCAACGTCGGCGCCGAACGCATGCTCGGCTATGCCGCCGCCGACGTAGTCAACCGCATCACCCCTGCCGATATTTCCGACCCTGTTGAATTGATCACCCGCGCCGACGCCCTCAGCCTGGAACTCGACACGCCTATCACCCCAGGTTTCGAAGCGCTGGTGTTCAAGGCCTCTCGGGGCATCGAAGACATTTACGAACTGACCTATATCCGCAAGGACGGCAGTCGACTGTCGGCGATGGTCTCGGTGACCGCCTTGCGCAACCGGCATGACACGATCATCGGCTACCTGCTGATCGGCACCGACAACACCGCGCGCAAACAGGAAGAAGCCGAGCGCAAAGGCTTCGAACGTGCGCTGGAAGAAAAGAACCTGGAGCTCGAACACGCCAGCCGCATGAAGTCGGAATTCCTCGCCACCATGTCCCATGAGCTGCGCACGCCACTGAACGCGGTGATCGGGTTTTCCGAGGCGCTCAAGGATGGCCTGGTCGGCGACATGAGCGACACTCAACGCGAATACATTGGCGACATCTTCACCAGCGGCCAGCATTTGTTGTCGCTGATCAACGACATCCTCGACCTGTCCAAGGTCGAGGCCGGCATGATGGAGCTGGAACTGGAGCCAGTGGAACTCGCGGGGCTGTTGGCCAACAGCCTGTTGATCGTGCGCGAAAAGGCCGCCCTGCAGCGCATCCAGCTCAAGCTCGAATACGCAGACGATGTCGGCAGCCTGGAACTGGACCAGCGCAAGACCAAGCAAATCGTCTACAACCTGCTGGCAAATGCGGTGAAGTTCAGCGCACACGGCAGCAGCGTGACCCTGGCGGTGCGCGAAGTGGACCGCGAGCAGGTCGGGCAGATTCCCGCAGACTGGCCGGCCCACGGCTTTGCACTGCAACCCAGTACGCACCAGCGCTTTCTGGAGTTAAGCGTCAGCGACACGGGCATCGGCATTGCCGCAGATGACATGGGCAAGCTGTTCAAGGCGTTCAGCCAGATCGACAGCAGCCTGGCGCGCAAATTCGAAGGCACCGGCCTGGGGCTGGCGATGGTCAAGCAACTGACCGACCTGCATGGCGGTAGCGTTGCCGTAGCCAGTCGCGAAGGTTTGGGCGCGCGCTTCGTGGTGTGGTTGCCGTTGCGTCGCGCGCCACTCACGGAGGCCCCATGGCCGAAATCCTGATCGTCGAAGACAACGAGGCCAACATGCGCCTGGCGCGCTTGCTGCTGGTCAATGCCGGCCACAGCGTGCTGTGGGCCGCCGATGCCGAGACGGGCCTGACCCTGGCCCGGGACAAGCAACCGGCACTGATCCTGATGGACATTCAACTGCCGGGGATGGACGGCCTGGCGGCCACTTTGTTGCTCAAGCAGGACCCGCTCACCGCGCACATTCCGGTGATTGCCCTGACTGCGATGGCCATGAAGGAAGACCGCGAGAAGACCCGACTGGCCGGTTGCGATGCCTACATCATCAAACCGCTGCGCTACAAAGAGCTGTATCAGGTGATCGACACCTTGCTGCAAACGAACATCAGCCCTCTCACATGAGTTCTCTCCATGGCCAGCCAACCCGCAACGTTATTAATCGTTGATGATGAACCCCAGGTTCGCAAGTTATTGGAAACCTTGTTGCAACATGAGGGCTACCTGACCCTGACTGCGGGCAGCGGCGAAGAAGCCTTGCTGTTGGTGGCGCAACAGCCGCCCGACCTGATCCTGCTGGACATCATGATGCCAGGCATGGACGGCTACGAAGTCGCCAGCCAGCTGAAAAGTGATGAAGCCACGGCGAACATCCCGATCATCATGCTGTCAGCGCTGAGCGAGGCCAGCGCGCGTGTCAGCGGGCTGGAAACCGGCGCGGAGGAATTTCTCAGCAAACCGGTGGAGCGTGTCGAGCTATGGCTGCGCGTGCGCAACCTGCTAAGGCTGAAGGCGCGCGGCGATCAACTGAAAAACCACAGCCTGATGCTGGAGCAACAACTGCAACAAAACACCGGCGCAATGACGGGCATGAACGTGCATGACCTCGCCCGCAAGGACCTGGAGGCGGCGCTGCGCCTGGCCGTTGACCAGGGTGATTTCACCGTGCATTACCAGCCCAAACTTGAACTGGCGGGCGGCCAGATATGTGCCCTTGAAGCCTTGCTGCGCTGGGAGCGCCCAGGCTACGGCGCGGTGTCCCCGGCGGTGTTTGTGCCGATACTGGAGAGCCTCGGGCTGATTGTCACCGTGGGCCGCTGGGTCATCAAAACCGTGTGCGAACAAATTGCCGAGTGGCAGCGTGGCGAGATTGGCCCGGTTGAAGTCTCGGTGAACGTCTCCGGCTATCAATTGATCGAGGGCGACCTGATTTCGGATATTTCGCGCATCCTCGCGCAAACCGGGGTTGAGGCGCATTGGCTGGAGGTCGAGCTGACCGAAGGTTCGCTGATGGAGAACACCCAGCACACCATCGACAGCCTGCAGCGGCTGCGCGCCATGGGCGTGAAAATCTCCATCGACGACTTCGGCACCGGCTATTCAAGCCTGGCGTACCTGCGGCGTTTCCCTATCGATACGCTAAAGATCGATATCGCGTTTATTCGTGAAGTCACCACCAACCCGCAGGACGCGGCCATCGCCCGTACCATCATCGAACTGGCCCACAGCCTCAACCTGCGAGCGGTGGCCGAAGGCGTGGAAACCCAGGAGCAACTCGCCTTTTTGAAAGAGGCCGGCTGCGATCAGATTCAGGGCTATCTGTTCAGTCGACCGTTGCCCGTCACAACCCTGGAACGCCTGTTACTGGAGCGTCTCAAAGGGCCGTGAAATAGTCGCGCGCAGGCTTAGATCGAGCCGCGATGGGCAGCACTCAAGCGCCTAGTGCGGCTGATCAGCGCCAGCACCGGCTGCAGGGCAGACACCTTGAGGTCGCCCACTTTCACCCAAATGCTGCGAGCTCGTTTCATGGAAAATACTTCTCGACCAGCGCGTAAAGAATGGCAGCTGTTTCAGCGTCCAGAACGCCATCGTACTTTTTAGGGCGAAAATGAAGTTGAAAGGCGCGTATCAGATTAGTGCAGTTTTGTTGAACGCTTGCTCCAGAAACGTCATACCCGTATCGGCTCATTTTAGCCAAGACCTCCGCGTTCGTCGGCAGGACATTTTCAAATCGCATGGTGTAACTTTGCTTCGTTGCCTCGTCGTACCAGGCTCCAACTCCAGCGTCATGCAGTTTTTTCCACGGAAACTCAGCACCCGGGTCGGATTTCCTTCCCGCCGAAACATCACTGTGTCCGAGTATTTGGGTGGGGGTGATATCGGTGTAGCGGGAAAGAATGTCTGTTGCCAGTTCTATCACTGAATTCACCTGTACGGGGTCATAAGGCGGGAACGTAAATACCCCTTTATTATCAACAGCCAAACTAACGATCTCGACGCCAATGGAGGTGTCGTTAAGGTTACTGCGTCCGGCCCAACTGCTGACGCCCGCATGCCACGCCCGTTCTTTTTCGTCGACCAGGCCAAAAATAGTCATGCCGTTGAATCCTGCGTCAACGTAGGTTTGTTCGGTGGGGTCTGGCACCAGGTAATGCGCGCTCACTTGGCCTCCAGTAAGTGCGGCTGCCGCGGTCGGCAAATTGCAAGCGGTGTAATGCAGTAAGAGAAAGCGAATTCGACTGTTAAATCCTTTAACGGAGCGATAGGTGGTGGTGTCAAGCTTATACATAACAATTCCCTTTATTTAAGCCAGCAACAGTGAGTTAGCGGACGGCCTCATCGTCACAACCCACCGTGGTATCTACGGGTGCGGCAATCGATTTGAAGCGTCAACTTAATCCGCAGCAGGCGCGTGGCAGGCTGCGTTCAACTAACGTATCTGTTTGACTGAGGTGCCACACCTGTCAGGAATAACAGTTCTTTATATTTTTTCGAGATAACTGCAATCCCCGGTTAACTTCAGCCGCAACCTTGTTTCTGCACATGCACTTACCGAGTTATTGAGCGTTCCAGACAGGTCGTGAATGAAATTCATCGGGTGTAGGACGTCCAACTGTGGGAGCGGGTTCACCCTGGAAAATCAGCGTGATCGCAGGTCAGTCCGAGTCAGGTTCAGGAAGGCTTGGAGCCTGCCCTTTCAAGGTCTTCAGCCAGAACAAACGATAATTATCCTGTGGCGAGCGGGCTTGCCCCGCGTTGGGTTGCGAAGCGACCCTAAAAAGCAAGAATGCGCTGGGTCAGGTACTCCTCGGCCGCTGATTATGGGGCTGCTTCGCAGCCCAACGCGGGCGGTGCGACGATTCGACAAGCCCGCTCGCCACGGGGTACTTATCGTCTGTAGGGGTCAGCCGGGCTTGCGTCAACTGATCGACATGATTCGCCGCAAAACCATCGACCAGCAACGAATGGAAACACATTGAACCTGTGCCCGGCGGCTGGCCTCCAAGGCGGATAGACCACGGCCCCCGGTACATGCTCGATGACGTTTATTCTATGGATGGCCGTACTCGGCGCCGTATTGCTGACCCTCGCCCTCACCTCCTCGTACCTGCGCTGGATGCCAGTGACCACCTCAGCGGTGTGCCTGCTGCTCGGCGTGGCCATCGGCCCGCTCGGTGTGGACCTGTTGCACCTGGATATCAAAGACTCCGCACGCTGGATGGAGCACTTGACCGAAGTCGCGGTGCTGTTTTCGCTGTTCGTCAGCGGCTTGAAGCTGCGCCTGCCGTTGCGCCATCGCACATGGCGCATCGCCTTTGGCATGGCTGGGCCGGTGATGCTGCTGACCATTCTGGGCACCTGCCTGGCGCTGCATTACCTGTTTGAACTGTCGTGGGGTGTGTCGCTGCTGGTCGGCGCTCTGCTTGCGCCCACCGACCCGGTACTGGCGGGCCTGGTGCAAGTCAACAACGCGCAGGACTATGACGCGCTGCGCTTTGGCCTGTCCGGTGAAGCCGGCTTGAACGATGGCACCGCCTTTCCCTTTGTGATCTTCGCCCTGCTGTTTATGCAGCACGGTGGGTTCGACGGCGACTGGCTCGGCGGCTGGGTCCTGAAAAACCTGCTGTGGGCGGTACCGGCTGGGTTGTTGATTGGTTACTGGATGGGCCGCGGCATTGGCCGCGTGACCTTGTGGATGCGCATCACCAATGCCGACAGCACGTTGTCACCCAACGACTACCTCACGCTGGCGCTGATTGCCCTGGCCTATGTGGTCGCCGAGGCCGTGGGTGGCTACGGCTTTCTGTCGGTATTCGCCGCCGGCTTGGGCCTGCGACAGGCCGAGTTCAAGTCCAGCGGCAAAGCTGAAATCCCCTCCGAACATCTGGCATTGCCCGTGGTGGGCCACCTGGAAATCGAGCCGAAAAATGCCCTGCAGGGCGACACTGCTCACCTGGCCGACACGCAAATTGCGGCCGGGGTGATGATGGGCGACATGCTCGCATTCGGTGGTTTGGTGGAACGCTCGATGGAAGTGTTTCTGGTGACGGTGCTGGGAATCGTCCTGGCCAGCCACTGGGATTGGCGTGCCTTGGCAGTGGCAGCGTTGCTGTTTTGCGTGATTCGCCCGATCAGCGTGTTCGCCATGCCTTGGGGCAGCCTGATCAATCGGCAACAACGCGGGTTGATGGGCTGGTTCGGCATCCGTGGGATCGGCAGCATTTACTACCTGTTTTACGCACTTAACCACGGGCTGATTGGCACCAGCAGCGCAGTGGCGGTGAATCTCACCTTGTCGGTGATTGCCCTGAGCGTCGTCGTTCATGGGTTGAGTACCCAGCCCATGCTGGCCTGGTATGAACGACGCGCCGGGGTGAAAGGTCAGTCCTGATTTTCGGTATTACCAACGTCAGCCGCTTCATCCAGATCATTGAGCGGCACTTCAGCATCGTCCATCAGCGAGCCTGGGTCTTCGTTGCCCGGGTCGTTGAGTTCGTCATCCAGTTCTTTTGACATGTCCGTCTCCTCTAACCGCCTTGGGTATCGATATCGGCATCGGTTTGCGGCTTGGCCTCAGGCTCAGGCTCAAAGTCCGGGCTGTAGTCGTTTTCCTCGGCCTTGGGGTCGGGCGCAGGCGTCGGGTCTTTTGGCGCATCGGCAGCAGTACCGGGGGCCGGCTCGCCGCCGTCGATGGCCGGGTCGTTGCGACCGCTGACTTGGGGATCGTTGTCTGTGCTCATGGGTCACCTCTTCGCAGCGTCTGAAAACGTGTGCTGCGTAAGGTTAAGGTCGCGTGCGTTGGCGTGAAGTTCAAAACACTTACGAGCCTGGGTTATCCACCTGGATATAAAACGCATAGGCGCCGAGCACTACCCAGAACACCATGAAAATCCAGGGCGTGCGCACTGAAAACAGCAGGGACTTGCGGTAGCCCTTGTGCGAGGACTCAACCTCGGAAAACAGCGGCGACTCGTCATAAGCCATGCCCATGACAGGCTCGCTGCGCAGCAATTCGCTTTGCTTGAAGTGCCAGTGGTCAATGATGTCGTACGCTGCGCGGATACCCGGCCAGGCGTTCAGCGAGCTGAGAATCCCCAGCGCCGCGAGGATTACCGGCACCACTACGGTGAACAGCTTGCCCCACTCCGGGTTGAGATTGCCCATGCCCGAGACAAAGGCGATGACCAGGAACGACTGCGCGGTGAGGTAGGCGTCGGTACGGTTGGCCAGGATGGTGGTTTCGTACTGGATTTCGCGGCGATAGAAGTCGAGACGGTCTTTGGGCGAGCCGAAGATCTTCGCGGTGTGCTCGCTGTGGTCGTTCACAGCCGACTCGGGGGTGTCTGGGGAGATGATTCTGGGCACGACGGTGCTCCATACGGGAACGAGTCACGTTAGAAGAATCGCGGGGGAGTGAAGTTCAGTTTGTTCATGCACCAATTTGGAACACAGCACGCACCTGTGGCGAGCGAGCCTCCTGTGTTGAGTTGGCTTGTGTGACCAGCGGGCTTACTGTGGCGAGCGGGCTTGCCCCGCGTTGGGCTGCGCAGCGGCCCCAAAAAAAGCGGGAGCGCTGCGCACTCCAACGCGGGGCAAGCCCGCTCGCCACAACCACACCTTCTGACCACAATAAGCTCGCTCACCACAGGTTTTTCGGCAGCCCATCTGCCGTTCCGGCACAAGCATTGCTTTATCCATTCATCTGCCCGGATTCAGGAGCATTCGTTACCCCTCCACCCAGAGCCGACCCCCATAAGAAAGTAAGGACCAGGCCCAGTGGCACCCTGCGCTACGGGCTCATAAAAAAATGCGTTTTTTTTAGCGGCAGTGCCACCCATGCAACGCTGGGCACTGACAAGGTACTGGAATGGCTCGATCTTTCTTTGATGAAATGAATGACGCAGACGGCGCGTGCCGTGCGCACTATCAGGATTTCTCCCGCTGGCTGGCCAACACGCCGCCGGAACTGTTGGCCCAACGGCGTCGCGAAGCCGATTTGCTGTTCCACCGGGCCGGGATCACCTTCACCCTCTACGGTGACGAACAGGACACCGAGCGCCTGATCCCCTTCGACATCATCCCGCGCAGCATCCCCGCCAGTGAATGGGCCGTGATCGAACGCGGCTGCATCCAGCGCGTGAACGCGCTGAACATGTTCCTCGCCGACATCTACCACGACCAGCGCATTATCAAGGCCGGCATCATTCCCGCCGAACAGGTGCTGGGCAACGAGGGTTACCAGAAGGCGATGGTCGGGCTCGACTTGCACCGTGGCATCTACTCGCATATTTCCGGCGTGGACCTGGTGCGCGACGGCGACGGCACTTACTACGTGCTTGAAGACAACCTGCGCACTCCCAGCGGCGTGAGCTACATGCTCGAAGACCGCAAGATGATGATGCGCCTGTTCCCCGAAGTGTTCGCCAAACAGCGCATCGCGCCGGTTGACCACTACCCCAACCTGTTGCTCAAGACCCTGAAAAGCTCCAGCCGCCTCGACAACCCCAACGTGGTGGTGCTGACGCCGGGCCGCTTCAACAGCGCGTTCTTTGAGCACGCGTTCCTCGCCCGCGAGATGGGCGTGGAACTGGTGGAAGGCGCCGACCTGTTCGTGCACGACCTCAAGGTGTTCATGCGCACCACCGACGGCCCCAAGCCGGTGGACGTGATTTACCGGCGCATCGACGACGCCTTCCTCGACCCCAAAGCCTTCAACAAGGATTCAATGCTCGGCGTTCCCGGCCTGGTGGCCGCCTATTGCGCGGGCAATGTGGTACTGGCCAACGCCATCGGCACCGGCGTGGCGGATGACAAATCGATTTACCCGTATGTGCCGGAGATGATCCGTTTCTACCTCGACGAAGAGCCTGTACTGCAAAACGTGCCGACCTTCCAGTGCCGCAAACCCGATGAACTGTCCCACGTACTGGCGCACCTGCCGGAACTGGTGGTCAAGGAAACCCAAGGCTCCGGCGGCTACGGCATGCTCGTGGGGCCGGCTTCAACTGCCGCCGAGATCGAGGACTTCCGCCAGCGCATCAAGGCGCGGCCGCACGCGTATATCGCCCAACCGACCCTGAGCCTGTCCACCTGCCCCACCTTTGTCGAAAGCGGCATCGCGCCCCGGCATATTGACCTGCGGCCGTTCGTGCTCTCGGGCAAGGAAACTCGCCTGGTGCCCGGCGGCCTGACCCGCGTAGCGCTGAAGGAAGGCTCGTTGATCGTCAACTCGTCGCAAGGCGGCGGAACCAAGGACACCTGGGTGGTGGAGGGCTGAGTATGTTGAGTAGAACCGCCGCAGATCTGTACTGGATGTCCCGTTACCTGGAGTGCGCCGAGAACCTGGCGCGCATGCTCGAAGTGAGTTACTCGCTGTCGTTGATGCCCCAGGCCGGGCGCAGCGATGGCCTGGACGAACTGGCAATGTCGTTGCTCAGCAGCGGCACCCTCGATAGCTACCGCGAACGCCACAAGCAGCTGGACGCCGAGCGTATGCTGCACTTTTTCGCCCTTGACGAAGAAAACCCGGCGAGCATCTACAACTGCCTGCGCGCCGCCCGCGGCAATGCCCACGCGGTACGCGGGCGCATTACCGCCGACATGTGGGAAAACCTCAACGCCACCTGGCTGGAAATGCGCAGCATCGCCGCCGGCGGCCTGGCGCGCCATGGCATCAGCCACTTCTGTGACTGGGTCAAGCAGCGCTCGCACCTGTTCCGTGGCGCGACCTCGGGCACCATCATGCGCAATGACGCCTACCGATTCATTCGTCTGGGCACCTTTGTCGAGCGCGCAGACAACACCTTGCGCTTGCTGGATGCGCGTTATGAGATGTTTGGCGAGGAGTCGGAAGAAGTCAGCGACTTGTCGGCCCGTGGTTATTACCAGTGGAGCGCCCTGCTCCGCGCATTGTCATCGTTCGAGGCGTATACCGAGCTGTACCCGAATGCGCTGAATGCGCGCTCCGTGTCTGAATTGCTGCTGTTGCGCAGTGACGTGCCGCGTTCATTGCACGCGTGCATCGAGGAACTGAGCCATATCCTCGCAGACCTGCCCGGCAGTTACGGGCGCACCGCCCAGCGCCTGGCGGCTGAGTTCGAGGCGCGGCTGCGCTACACAGGTATCGACGAAATCCTGGAAGAAGGCCTGCACAGTCGCCTGACGGACTTTATCGACAATGTGCGCGAACTGGCACGGGCGATTCAAAGCTCGTACCTGGAAATGGTCTGAAGCGTTGGGTGAGTAAATGGGGCGGCGCTTGGCGCCTTTTCTGGCCAAGACCAAATCCCAAGCCTAGTGGAGCTCTAATGTGGGTGGGGGCTTGCTCCCGATAGCGGGGTGTCAGTCGACCTATTCATGACTGAACCACCGCAATCGGGAGCAAGCCCCCTCCCACATTTGATGTGTGGTGGTTATTGGTTTTTCACCAGCACCGGTTCGGCGCGGTATTGGTCGGGGAAGAGTTTTTTCAGCTGCGCCACCTTCGGCAGGTCGTTGATCACGATGTACGGGTAGGACGGGTTTTCGGTCAGGAAGTCCTGATGATAGGACTCCGCCGGGAAGAACGACTTGCCCATTTCCACCTTGGTCACAATCGGTTTATCGAACGCTTTGGCCGCATCCAGCTGCGCGATATAGGCCTGAGCGACTTTTTGCTGCTCGGCATTCTGCGCGAAGATTTCCGAGCGGTACTGCGTGCCGCTGTCCGGGCCCTGGCGGTTCAGCTCGGTGGGGTTGTGGGCCACGGAGAAGTAGATCTGCAGGAGTTTGCCGTAGCTGACTTCTTTCGGGTCGTAGGTCACCGAGACGGATTCGGCGTGGCCGGTATCGCCCTCGCTGACGGATTCGTATTGGGCGGTGTTCGCGGCGCCGCCATCGTAGCCGGAGACGGCGTTTTTGACGCCCTGCACGTGTTGGAACACGCCCTGCACGCCCCAGAAGCAGCCGCCGGCGAAAACGGCGGTTTGCAGGTTGCCGGACTCGGCGGGCAGGTCCATGGCGGGCGGTGCGATCATCACCGCGTCTTCAGCGCCACCGAAAGAGAACGCCGAGCTTTGGCCGACGAAGGCAGCGAAGGCAAGAGCGGGCAAAATTTTGAGTAGTTTCATCAATGTCACTCCAGTGCGCGGTCGACTGTGGGAGCTGGCTTGCCTGCGATGGCAGTGTGTCAGCACCCGATAAGCTGGCTGACCCGCCGCTATCGCAGACAAGCCAGCTCCCACAGTGATTGGGTTGCCAGGTCAGGAAATCGGGTTAGCCGAAGGTGAAGGCGTAGGCCGCCACGTTCGGGTCGAGAAATTCGATACTGAAGGTTCGGTCCTGCACAGCACCCGGCTGACGCACCAACTGGTACAAGCGCTGCTCGGTCACCGTGCCGCTGCCGTCCGGCGCCACGTCGGTGCCGTGGGCATCGCCCGGGGCCTGGCCGTCGATGCTGACTTTGAAGCGCACCGGCGTGCCATCTGCCCCAGGGCCCAGCACCAGGTGCAGGTCACGGGCGTGGAAGCGGTAGACGATGCGCCCGCCGGCACCCTCAAGGGTCGCCTGCTGGCCGCCGACGTTCCATTGGCCTTCCAGGGTCCAGTTGTTCAAGGCCAGCTTGCCGGCCGCCGGGTAGTTCACCACCTTGTCGGTACCCAGGGTGCCGGTGGTGACGAAGTTCTCGGCGCGCTGAAAGCCCAGGTAGGTTTCCGGCGACTGCACTTCATTGCTGTCCGGCGCCTGTTGCACACCTTTGGCGTCGGCTTCGATCAAACCACCGGCAACGTTTTTGGCGCCGGCTTCACGCAGCAGTTGTTGGATCACCCGCTCCGACTCGGCGTAATCGCCTTCGCCAAAGTGGTGGTAACGGATCTGGCCCTTGGCATCGGCGAAGTAATGCGCCGGCCAGTACTGGTTATTGAAGGCGCGCCAGATTTTGTAATTGTTGTCGATCGCCACCGGGTAGGTGATGCCCAGGTCTTTCATGGCCTTGGTCACATTGCTGACGTCGCGCTCAAACGCAAACTCCGGGGCGTGCACGCCAATCACGACCAGGCCTTGATCGTGGTACTTCTCGGCCCAGGCTTTGACATACGGCAAGGTGCGCAGGCAGTTGATGCAGGAGTAGGTCCAGAAATCCACCAGCACAACTTTGCCTTTGAGCGCTTCGGCAGTCAGCGGCGGGCTGTTGAGCCATTGCACCGCGCCGTCGAGTGGCGGCAACGCGCCTTCAATCGGCAGCGTGTCGCCGTGGTTGGCGGCCGCCATCATCGCGCCGCCCTTCTGCTCGGGCTTGGCGTTCAACTGGTCGACCAAGCGTTGTTCCAGGCCACCCGTGGAGGCGGTCGACAAGCGTGACAGCACGCCCGTGTCCAGGCCCAGCGCGATGGCAGCCACACCGGCCAGCATCAGCGCACCGAGGCCACGGCGCAGCCATTCACCGGCGCCGAGGGATTTTTTCATGAAGCCAAAGACTTTACCGCCGACCAACAGGGCCAGGGCCAGGGACGTAGCAGCACCGGCGGCGTAGGCCAGCAGCAGCAAGGTAGTGCCGATGCTGGCGCCCTGCAGCGCGGCGCCGGTCAGCACCAGGCCCAGAATCGGCCCGGCGCACGGCGCCCACAGCAAACCGGTGGCCACGCCGATCAGGAACGAAGCGCCCGGACGCGGTTTGGCATCGGCCCCGGCGGCTTCCGACAGGCGACTGCCGGCGGCTACCAGCGGACGTGTCAGGCGCTCCGACAGTTGCGGCAGCAACAGCGTGAGTCCGAACAGGGCAACGCACAGCAACGCGAGCCAACGCCCGTACTGATTGACTTGCACCACCCAACCGCCGCCCACCGCCGCCAGCGAGGCGACCAGGGCGAACGTCACCGCCATCCCCGCTAACAGCGGCAAGCCACTGCGCATAAACGGCTGCCCGGTGCGAGCGAAGACAAAAGGCAGAACAGGCAGGATGCACGGGCTGACGATTGTCAGCACGCCGCCCAAATACGCGAGAACCAGAAGCCACATGGGATCTTCCCTTATACAAATAAAAATTCATCGGCTTAAGCCGCCGTAAACGTCATGGCTGCGCCGTTCATGCAGTAGCGCAGGCCAGTGGGTGCCGGGCCGCCACCGGCCAGCAGTATTTGTCGACGTGAGTACATATGTTTCTCCTCAACCCAAAATTGGATGACTGGCAGCGAACCTTCTGTGGCGAGCGAGCTTGTGTGGCGAGCGAGCTTGTGTGGCGAGCGAGCTTCTGTGGCGAGCGAGCTTGCTCGCGTTGGAGTGCGCAGCGCTCCCGCTTTTTTTGGGGCCGCTACGCAGCCCAACGCGAGCAAGCTCGCTCGCCACGGAAGCCCGCTAGCCCACACACAGCAATTCACTGCCTGCGATAACCCATCCTGCGCGTTTGGCGGTCGCGAAATCCTCACGCAGAGTTAAACAATTCGTGATAACTACACGGCTGCAAAACCCGCACAATGCGCGGACTACAAGTGAAGGTTTCTCTATGGATCAGCCCAAACGTGTCCTGGTGGTCGAGGACGATGCGCACATCGCCGACTTGATCTGCCTGCACCTGCGCGACGAGCAATTTGAAGTGGTGCACAGCGCCGACGGCAACGAAGGTTTGCGCCTGCTGGAGCAAGGCGGCTGGGATGCGCTGATCCTTGACCTGATGCTGCCGGGCGTTGACGGCCTGGAAATCTGCCGTCGCGCCCGCGCCATGACGCGCTACACGCCGATCATCATCACCAGCGCCCGCTCCAGCGAATTGCACCGCATCCTCGGCCTGGAGCTGGGCGCTGACGATTACCTGGCCAAACCGTTCTCGATGCCGGAGCTGGTGGCACGGGTCAAGGCCCTGCTGCGCCGGGTCGACGCCATGGCGCGCAACCTGAAAATGGACGCCGGCAGCCTCGACCTGGGCCAGCTGTTCATCAACCCGCTGACCCGCGACGTCACCCTGCAAGGCCAGCGCCTGGACCTCACCCCGCGCGAGTTCGACCTGCTGTACTTCTTTGCACGCCAGCCAGGCAAAGTGTTTTCACGCATGGACCTGCTGAACGCTGTGTGGGGCTACAGCCACGAAGGGTATGAACACACCGTGAACACCCACATCAACCGCCTGCGCGCCAAGGTTGAGGCCGACCCGGCCAACCCGGCGCGCATCCTCACGGTGTGGGGCCGTGGCTACAAGTTTGCCGAGAGCCCGCCATGAGACTGACCCTGACCCAACGCCTGTCGCTGGTGTTCGCGGTGTTGCTGCTGATTTGCAGCGGGACCTCGGCCTGGTTGCAGGTGCGCTCCAACCACATGCACGAGCTGGAAGTGGTGCAAGGCCTGTCCCGCGACCTGGCCGCGCACATTGCCCGCGACACCCAATTGATGGACGCCGACGGCCTCAAGCCCGATGCAGTGCGCAACCTGTTCAGCCAATTGATGCTGGTGAACCCGAGCGTCGAGGTGTACCTGCTCGATATCAATGGCCGCGTGGTCGGCAACGCCGCGCCCAGCGGGCACTTGCTGCGTGACCAGGTCGATCTCGCGCCGGTCCGGCGCTTCTTGAGCGGCGCCATGTTGCCGATTCTCGGTGACGACCCGCGCAGCGTCGATGGGCGCAAGGTGTTCAGCGCCGCGCCGCTTAAAGCCAACGGCCAGCAAACCGGCTTTTTGTACGTGGTGCTGTTGGGCGAAGCGCACGACGTGTACGACGCCAAGGACGCCACCGGCATGGCGCTGAAAATCGCCCTGTGGTCCATTGGCCTGGTGGCGTTGCTGTGCCTGATGGCCGGCCTGATCGCCTTTGCCTGGATCACCCGGCCGCTGCGCCAGTTGACCGACAAGGTCGGCGAGTTCGACATCAACGGCGCGCCAAAACCCGCGCAAACCCAAACGCCCGCCCTCGACAGCAGCGATGAAATCGCCGTGCTCGACCACGCCTTTGTGCAAATGCAAAACCGTCTGGGCGAACAATGGCGGGCCATCACCCATCAGGACCAGGAACGCCGGGAGATGGTCGCAAATATTTCCCACGACCTGCGCACGCCGCTCGCCTCGTTGCACGGTTACCTGGAAACCCTGTCCCTCAAGGACGCCAGCCTCACCCCGCAAGAGCGCCGCCGTTACCTCGGCATCGCCCTGGACCAAAGCCGCAAGGTCGGCGGCCTGGCCCAGTCATTGCTCGAACTGGTACGCCTGGAACACGGTTTTGTGCAGCCCGTGATCGAAGGCTTCTCGCTGCCGGACCTGGTGCAAGACATCTTTCAGAAATTCGAACTGACCGCCGAAGCCCGTGGCATCACCCTTACCGCCACCCTGCCACCGCAGGTGCCGACGGTGCTGGCTGATCTGGGGCTGATTGAACGGGTGCTGACCAACCTGCTGGACAACGCCTTGCGCCACACGCCGATCAACGGTGAAGTCGAGGTGATCCTCGCACCCGCCGCCAATGCCGTGACCGTAACGGTCAGCGACAACGGCCCCGGCATCGACGCCGAGTTGCGCGAAGGTTTGTTCCTGCGCGCCTTTACCATTGGCGGCGCGCGCCGCGATGGCGGCCTCGGCCTGCGCATCGTGCACCGCATCCTGCAATTGCACGGGCGCAGCATCCAGCTGGTGGACCGCCCAGGCCATGGCGCAACGTTCAGCTTTTGCCTAGAAACCCGAGCATCAGCGCGTTGACCTGCTGCGCCTGCTCGTTCTGGATCCAGTGGCCGCAGTTGGCCAATACATGCTGTTCCAGTTGAGGCACCACGTCGGGCATGCGTTTAAGCGTGTGCGCCTCGAACACGCCGACCGGGTCACGGTCACCGATCAGGAACAGCGTGGGTTGCAGGACCTGCCGGCCAGCCAGAAATTCGCTGCGCTGCCAGTTGCGCTCGAAGTTGCGGTACCAGTTCAGTGGGCCGCGAAAACCATGTTCGGTGAAGGTTTGCACATAGACGTCCAGGTCCTCCTGGCTGCACCAACCCGGCAACGCCCCAGACGCCGTGACGCCTTCGAGCAGTGTGGCGGTGGGCGGCTTGTTTTGTAAAAACACGTCCTGATCACTCATGAACAGCCGCAATGTGCGTTCGATATCAGCGTTCAACTCCTGCTCGGCCACACCGGGTTCCTGGAAATACAGGATGTAATTGAACCGGTCGGCGTACAGCTCACGCATGATTTCAATCACCGGCCTGCGGGCGCGTCCGGCAAACGGCACCGACATCGTCACCAAGCGCATTACGCGCGCAGGCTCCAGCAACGCCAAGTGCCAGGCGATCACGGCCCCCCAATCGTGGCCGACCATCACCACGTGTTCATGGCCGAAATAATCCATGGCCTGCTGGATATCGGCGCACAGGGTCAGCACTTCGTAATCGGCGACCGCAGCGGGTGAACTCGATTGGCCATAACCCCGCATTTGCGGGGCGAAGACACGATGGCCCGCTGCGGCCAGCGCGGGAATCTGTTGACGCCAGGAATGCCAGCATTCAGGAAAACCATGCAGCAGCCAGATCGGTTTACCGTCTTCAGGGCCGGCAATGTGGACACTCAATTCAATGCCGTTGACGGCAATCTTTTGCTCGATCAAGGGGCTCATGGGCATAGCCTTTCTGAGGGTTTCAAGCAGCGTGCAGGATTGCGCGTGGCGCAGCCAGCATCATTGATGGCAGGAATAACTCAGTCTACCGCCCACCACCGAGGCAATAGCTGGCGCACGCGCGACTCGCCAAAGCGGTCATCGATCAGCATCACCACGCCCTCGTCCTGCTGACTGCGGATCACCCTGCCCGCCGCCTGCACGACTTTTTGAATACCGGGATACAGGTAGGTGTAGTCGTAGCCAGAGCCGAAAATCATGCCCATGCGGGCTTTCATCTGCTCATTCACCGGGTTCAGTTGCGGTAATCCCAGGGTGGCGATGAACGCGCCGATCAAGCGAGCGCCGGGCAAGTCGATGCCTTCACCAAACGCACCGCCCAGCACCGCAAAGCCGATGCCCTGGCTGTGCTGGGTAAACTGGTCGAGAAACGCCTGGCGCTCAGCCTCGGCCATGCCGCGTGATTGCAGCCACAGCGCCACCTGCGGGTGCCGCTCGGCCATCAATTGCGCCACCTGTTGCAGGTAATCGAAGCTGCTGAAAAACGCCAGGTAGTTGCCGGGCCGTTGTGCAAATTGCCGGGCGATCAGTTCAACGATGGGCTCCAGCGAGGCCTGACGATGCACAAAACGCGTGGAGATTTCATCGACGATGCGCACCTGCAGTTGCTCGGCCTTGAAGGGCGACTCCACATCCACCCATGCGGTGTCGGCCGGCAGGCCGAGCAAGTCGGCGTAATAATGGCGCGGGCTCAAGGTGGCGGAAAACAGCACGCTGCTGCGCGCGGCGGTCAGCCTGGGGCGGATGAATTCGGCGGGCACCACGTTGCGCAGGCACAGGGTTGACGCGCTGCGCTTGCCGCCGAACTCGCGCTTGCTGATATCAAAGATGAAGTGTTCATTGAACAGCTCGGCCACTTTGGCGAATTGCAGCGCGTCGAAATAGAAGGCTTGCAGGTCGCCGCTGAGGGCTTCGGGGTGGTCGTTGAAATAATCGCCCATGGCGCTGGCGCACAGGCTCAAGGCCTGCAGCAGTTTTTCCGGCCGAGTAGCGTAAGCCTGATACGGCGCGAGCTGGTCCTTGTGCAGGGCATTCCATTCGCGGTTCAGGCGTTTCAGGGGTTTCTTCAGCGGCTCGGGCGCGGCGTCGCGCAGGGTCTTGAGGCGGTATTGATCGAGGCTCGCGCTGTACATCGAGCGCGCACGTTCCACCAGGTTATGCGCCTCGTCCACCAGCACCGCGGCGCGCCACCCGTTGAGCTGGCCGAGGCCGAACAGCATGGCACCAAAGTCGAAATAATAGTTGTAGTCGGCGACCACCAGATCGCTCCAGCGCGCCATTTCCTGGCTCAGGTAATACGGGCACACGTCATGGGCCAGGGCCACGTCGCGCAGGTTGCGCTGGTCGAGCAACCTGACGCTGGAAGCGGCTGTGCGAGCGGCGGGCAGGCGGTCGTAAAAGCCTTTGGCCAACGGGCAGGAGTCGCCGTGGCAGGCTTTATCCAGGTGTTCACACGCCTTGTCCCGTGCGACGAGTTCGAGCACGCGCAGCGGCAAATCGGGGCTGCTGTCGTACAGCACTTGGGCGGCATCCAGCGCCAATTTGCGGCCGGGGGTCTTGGCAGTGAGGAAAAACAATTTGTCCAACTGCTGGGGCGCCAGGGCCTTGAGCATCGGGAAAATCGTGCCGACGGTTTTGCCGATGCCGGTCGGCGCCTGGGCCATCAGGCAGCGGCCGGTGCTGACGGCCTTGTAGACGGTTTCGGCCAACGAGCGCTGGCCGGGGCGAAACGCGGCATGGGGGAACGCCAGGCCTTGGGCGGCGGCATTTCGCGCGTCGCGGTGTTGCATTTCTCGTTCGGCCCAGCCGAGAAACAGCGCGCATTGCTGATTAAAAAACAGTTCCAGCTGCGCCGCCTGAAAGCGCTGGTTCAGTAAGGTTTCACCCTCGCCGACGATGTCGAAATACACCAACGCCAGGTCGATTTCACTGAGCCCCAGCTTCTGGCACATCAGCCAGCCGTACACTTTGACCTGCGCCCAGTGCAATTGGCGGTGGTTGGCCGGCTGGGCGTCGAGGTCGCCGCGATAGGTTTTCACTTCCTCCAGGCGGTTGCTGTCCGGGTCGTAGCCGTCCGCCCTGCCCCGCACTTTGAGCTGCTGGTACTCACCTTCCAGGGCCACCTCGTTCTGATAATGCGCGCTGCGCCGGGACGCGACCGTGCGGTGCCCGACGATGCCTTCCTGGGCGCTGGGTGACGGCGTAAAGCGCAGGTCGAGGTCGCCGACCTTGGCCGTGAACTCACACAACTCGCGCACGGCAACGCTGTAACTCAAGCGGTTTCTGCCCAGCGCACGTAACACACGGTGACCGGCATCTGGTATTCACCACAGAACTCGAGCCAGCGCAGTTGGTTGTCTTGCAAGCGGTCGCCGGGGCCTTTGACCTCGATCATGCGGTAGGTCTTTTGCGCGGGCCAGAACTGGATCAGGTCCGGCATGCCGGTGCGGTTGGCGCGAATGTCCAGCAGCAGCCGTTCAAACCAATAGCGCAGGTGTTCGGCGGGCAGGCACTCCAAGGCTTGCTCCAGCAACTCTTCGCCCAACAGGTTCCAGAACACGAACGGCGACTGGATGCCCCATTTGTCCGCGTAGCGTTGGCGGATGGTGACCTTGTAGCGCTCATCCTGCAGTTGCTCGAAGCACGCTGCGAACAGGTCGGCGCGGCGCTGATGGAAATCCTCACTGTGCAGGTCCACCGGCCCGCGCTGGAACGGGTGGAAAAACGCGCCCGGCAGCGGCGCGAAAATCGCTTCCCAGCACAGCAGGCCAAACAGTGAATTGATTAGCCCGTTTTCGACGTAATGCACGGGCGCATCCGGCTCACTCAAGTGCGCCTTTACGCAGTATTCCACCGACATCAGCGGCTCAGGTATCGCCAGCGCCAGATCCAGGCGCGTGACCTCCCGGGGCTTGGTCTTTGGCAGCGCCGGCTCGCCCAATTTACGCCGCAGGCGGGGCAACACGCGCAACACATGCTGTGCTTCGGCGGCGCTTTCCGGAGCCTGTTGCGCGGTGCACGCCAGGGCCATGGCCTGGGCATAGTGTTCCTGGCGTTCCAGCACGCGGATCAGCCGCGAGCGCGCGCCGGGGTAGGCACACTGGCGGTAAATCTGCTGCGCCAGATCCAGCTCGGCACTTCGCTCGCAATATTGGCCGACCTGAAACAACAGTTTGGCGCGACGTTTTTCCAGCCAGGGGTTGTCGGTGTGCAACGTGGCGATTTGCGCCAGCACGCCCTCCAGCGCTTCACCCGCCTCATACGCCTGCTGGCACCCGTGCAGGAACAGAAACCCGTGCACGTCATCGCGGTTACGCAGGCCACGGGACTCGGCGCAGAACTCGACTTTTTCGTAGGTGTAGATGCCCAAGTCAGCCAGTACGAACTCCGACCAGTCCTGATAAAGGTTGCCGAAGAACATCAGGCGCAGTCGGTCACACAGGTCCATCACGGTGAGGCTGTACAACGCATCACTCAACTGCGGGCACCATTGGGCGAAACTGCGGCGGTCAGGAAATTGTGTTGCCAGCGCCTCCAGCCAATCCGCCTTTTTGCCCTTGGGCTGGTCAATCCAGGGTTTGAACGTTCCGAGAATTTCGCCTTTCTGCAACAGCGTAAACAGCTCGTCAAACGTGAGCAGGCTTCTGTCATCGACCCAACCCAGTTCCAGCAACGCCAGCGCGGCCGTGCGGGTGCAGCCAATTTCAAGGTAATTGAGTTTGCTCGCGCGAAAATGCGCGCCCTTGCGCATCACCATGCGCACCAGCAACGCCTGGGAGGCCTGAGGCAACCTGTCAAATTGCTGAATAAATCGCGATTCGTCCGCATCAAGCAAATCGGCATAACGCTGCCCCAGCCACGACAGCACTTGGCGGAAGTTATGCAGGTAATACAGGGGATCGTCGAGTGGGTTGGCCATGTCGCGCGCTGTTCAAATACTGGTTATGCATACAGAGTGCCGTTGCAACCGCCTTGTTGCAATCGGTAATAGATAAGTGGCGCACGCAACTTTCCGTATAAAAGTGATCAGATGTGTGGGTTGATCACGTAACATTTGCTGCTTGCAGCCTTTGGCTGCAGGACTATCCAGGGTTAAAGGTAAGGGTTATGAACATGAAGAATTTGGGTCTGCCACTGGTTGCACTCACTTTTCTGGTATTGGCCGGTTGCTCGACGCAAACCGTGGTGACGTTGCAAAACGGCACGCAGTATTTGACCAAGGATTCGCCGAAGACCAAAACAGCTGATGGCTTTTACGAATTCACTGACATCGCTGGCAAGCACTTACGCATCAAGGCCGATGACGTGGCGACGGTACGCAAAGAAGACTGACAACGAAAGAGCCCCGCAAATGCGGGGCTTTTTTTTGGGTCGCTAAATCGGCGGTATAACTCGTTGAGCCCGAAGACTACCCCTGTGGCGAGCGGGCTTGCCCCGCGTTGGGCTGCGAAGCAGCCCCAAAACCAGTAGCCGAAGAATGCCTGACTCACCGCATTCTTCCTTTTGGGGCTGCTTCGCAGCCCAACGCGGGGCAAGCCCGCTCGCCACAGGGGGGGGGCTTATTGCCTGTTCTACCCAGGCTGTCGCTCAATAACGGTAATACGGGTGATAGTAGGGATGGTAATAGTACGAATGGTAGTACGGGCGGTAGCAGCACGGGCCTGGGTAGGCCGGGTACACCGCACATCCACCGAGCCCCAGCAGTACCAGGGCGCACAGCAGTAATCGAAGTCGGGACATATTCAGCTCCTCACATGACGCGCGAACCCTCTCGCGGTTAGTGATTGAACGTCTGAGCCGCTGCAATCCGTCGCCGTGTTCAGTGAAGTTTTATTTACCGAAGGATTTCCTGCGCTGCGCCGTTTAACCGTCAAGCCGCCTTCATCTCTGAAGGCGCAGAACGGAGAACCACTGCCATGGCACGCATGCCCCGAGCACTACGCGCCCTTTTTCTGATCCCCCTGACCCTGGCAGCGCTGGCGAGCGCGCCGGCGTTTGCCGACACCATCATCATTCGCGAGCCGCCACGGGTGGTCGTGGTGCAAGGCCCGCCGCCCGTGTATTACGGGCATTGGGGCTACGCGCCACGGCCTTATTACTACCCGCATCACGTCTACGGATATGGTTATGGCTACCCCCACCGGCCGTACTGGCACCGCGGCTGGTAGGGGCTGCGGGTTTTATCAGCTGATGGAAATCCCATCCGCCCACAAGCCGCCCTGCCCGACGCCCACCAGCGTCACCGAGTCGGCGCCAAAGGTGAGCACTGTATCGGCGCCGACCACTTTCGCGTGGTCACGCAGCGCAGTGCTCCCCTCTACATCCTTGAACACCAGCTTGTCGCTGGCCTGGTAGCCAATCACGCGGTCATTGCCGAAGTGGCCGCTGAACAGAAAGGTGTTATGCCCACTGTTGTCGCGGATCGTGTCGTTGCCTTTGCCGCCTTCGATAAAGTCGGCGCCCTTGCCGCCCTGGATCAGGTCATTGCCGTTGCTGCCGATGATGAAGGTGTTGCCCTTGTGAGGCTCGGCGTTGCGGTTGAGGTCCTGCACCCAGGTGTTGCCCCGCGCCGGATCGGACAGGTTGGCGACGATCACCGTGGAGTCACGGGTCATCTGGTCGTAGAAGCCCGATTCGAGAATCCGCGTCATGCCGTCGCCATAGCCGGTGGGCAAGTGCGAGACCCAGGTTGGCAGGTTGACGATGGAAAACGGCAGCGCATTCCACAGCGTCGAGGCGTAGTGGTCGTTGAAATTGACGATATTGTCGGTGGTCGACTCATGGGCTTTGTCGTGCACGCCCAGCGACGACAGATTAACGGATGAGCCGTCCAGCGCGCGGAACACCGGGTCGTTCTCGTAGCCGATGTTCAGCACCTTGTCGCTGGCGCTTTGGGTCGGCGAGGCATAGGCCACGTAGTTGGCATCCTTGTAGAAGCCCGACCATTTTTGGCTACTCAAGTCCGCCATGCTGTTGACCGCCAGCCCGCCCAGGCTGTGGCCACTGACCACCACGTCCTTGCCGCTCAGACCGTGAGCGCTGGCATAGTCAGCGACGTTTTTGAGCAAGCCGCCAAACGCTTCACCGGAATAGTTTTTCGCATAATCCTTAGGCCCCAGGGCCGCGAGCAAATCGCTGATCAGGTCGCCGATGGAGTCGCTGATCAGGGTTTCCCGAGGTCCCGAAGTACCGCGAAAGCCGATGCCGATTTCCAGCAACGTGCCCGCACCGTCGTATTTGCCCAGCACCTCGACCTGCGCCGTGGTGTAGCCGGCTTTTTCGCCAAAGAACGTCCCCCGCGCATCCACCTTGCCGCCGTAGCCCAGGGTGCTGGCACTGATCGGCGTCCACCCGGCTTTGTGCACCGCATCAAGCGCGGCTTTTTCCGAGTTGGGGTTCCAGGGAATGCCGGGAATCACACCTTGTGAATCCGTACTGCCAAGCAGCGCACCCACCAGCGTGGCCGGCAAGCCAAGCCCCAGGCCGTTGTGCTGATAGCCTACGGCAAAGCCGTTATCCAGGTTGTGGTAGGAATACAACGTGATCGCCATGGCATCGGCGAACAACGCTTTTGAGCCCTCGGTTCCGAGGTTTTTATAGTCAAAGATACCCATGGTAGTGCCTCTCTTTTGTTGGATTTGTAGAGAAAGCGAAAACACTGATTAGCTTGTTTGGGAACAGGACGTGTGTGGGAGCTGGCCAGCTCCCACACACAGTTTTTTTAGAACGCCCAGTCGAGGCTCAACCCCACCCCGTGCACCTTGTCCTTGCTTGCGAGCAAACCGTTGTAGTCAAAGTTCAGCCGTGCGTCTTTGCTCAACGCCAGGCTCACCCGTGCACCGACCAACGCCGCATCACGCACCATCGGCGCACTTTCCACCGCAAACGACGGCCCGCCCGAGGCAAACGCCAGGTGCTGCTCCGAATCGGTGCTGCTCAGGTTGTGCTGCCAGCCCAGGGTGCCGGACACTTCAAGCTGCTGATGGTCATTCACATTGAAGGTTTTCAGGGCGCGCACACCCAAGGTGCTCAGCACCACATCGCGGGTATCGTCGTGGCCTTTGAGCGCGGCAGCATCACCCTTCTCGGTGAAACCATCGGTGTTCAGGTGCACGTAAGCCAGGTTGGCGAACGGTTCCAGTGCCAGCGGTTGCAGGTTCACGCGGTACGCCGCTTCACCAAACACCTGAGTGCTGGTCGCGTCGACTTTGGCTTTCTGCTTGCCGGCGACGTTGCCGTATTGCAGGTCACGTTTTACGTCAGCGCGGTGCCAGCTGTAGGTCGCGCCACCACTCAAACGCAAGGCGCCGATTTCATGGCCGGCGTACGCGCCAAAGTGGTAGCTGTCCACCGAGGCGCGGCTGTGGGTGTCACTGCCCATGTTCAGCGACGTATCGCTGTAACCCGCCACGAGACCAATGCGCGTTGACTCGTCGAGCGCACCGTCCACACCCGCGAGCATGCCGCCGATGGACGTGGTGTAGCCCGCCGTGTCGCTGCGGCTATCGGTCTTGCCCCAGGCGCCCAACGCCTTGACCCAGACGTTGCCACGGCTGTCGACAGTTTGGCTGCTCGCGCCCATCTCGCCATTGCGCAGGCGCTCGCCCACGGCTTCACGCACGTAGCGGCTGTCGTTGACCAGCGCGCTTTCCAGCGCCGGGTAAACTTCACCGGAGAGTTGCTGGAAGGCCCCTTGTGCCGAGGCCGCCGTCGGCGCCAGCAGCAGGCTTTCATACACCGCGTTACCTGCGCCCAACTGGTCGGCAGCCGCTGCCACGGCACGCTGGTTTGGCGTGGTGGCCACACTGGCAAAGCTGTTGGTACGCACCACATCCAGCTGCACGCCGGTCGGCGCGTAGTTCAACGTGCCCCCCACAAACAGGTAGTTCGGCACCACCGCCGCAAAGCTGCCGGTCACCCCGCCCGCTGCTTGCAGGATGCTGTACTGACGACCGATCAGGCTCTGCGCCTGGGCATTGGTCAACAGCGTCGGGCTGTTTTCCAGGGCCAGGGTCACGGTGCCGCCGTTGAGCGTGGCGGTTCCGCCCGCGACGATGCGGTCGCTGCTTGTCGGCGACAATTCCACCGCGTAGGTCGAGCCCGCGTCGAAGGTGACGTTGCCCGCCACATTCAGCGTGCCGATGGAGTTGCCCGGCGCCACGGTGCCGCCGCTTTTCGCGCTCAGTGAACCGATGCGCCCGGAGCCGCCCAGCACGCCACTCTGGCTGACGGTAACGTCGGAGGTGAGCGACCCGTTAATCGCCAGCAAGCCCTGGTTGACCAGGGTCGGACCGCTGTAGGTGTTGGTGCCGGTCAGCACCAGCGTGCCAATACCTTGCTTGGTCAGGCCGCCGTGCCCGGCGATGTTATTGCTCCACACATCGCGCCCGCAATGCACGTCGGTGCACAGGCGCTGAGTCGGCTTGCCGGCGTCCACCACAGCGCCAACCCCTGGCAAGTCGGCGACAAACTGCCCACTGCCATACGCACCGTCGATGCGGAACTCGGCCGGGATATCTTCAGCGGTGACGAACATTCCCGGCCCGTTGACCGCCTTGCCCAGGTTGATCATGCCCCAGCCGTACAGCGAATCAATGCCCGGCGCGCCGAGGTCGGTGGCAGTGGTTTTGAGCAGCGTGGAGATCTGGTCGCCGCTCATGTACGGGAAGCGCTCCATCAGCACTGCCGCAGCGCCGGCCACATGGGGCGCGGCCATGGACGTGCCGTTCTTGTTGGCCCAGTCATTGGTGAGGTTGTTCAGGTCGGTGCCGTTGATGATCGAGCTGAAGATTTTGGTGCCCGGCGCCGACACGCAAAAGCTTGCCGCATAACCACAGCGCGTAGAGAACGTGCTGATCACGTAGGGATCAGGGCTCGCGGTGTTCGGGTTTTGCTGCAAGGCTGCGACCGACAGCCAGTTCGGCGCGATCTCCGGCACAAAGTACGCCAGGCCCGACATCGCATCCGGGTTGTTCAGGTTGTAGTCGTTGCCCGCCGCAAAAATGGTCAGCACGCCACTGCGCGCCGCATCGATTGCCCCCTGATAAGCACCGCCGGCGAGGGTGCCGAGGAGCGGCCGGATGACGTTGAACTGGGCCTGTGCTTCATTCACCGTGAAGTTCGGAAAGGCCGGATCGCGACCGCCCTTGGCATACTGATCGCCGATGCCGATGCCCCAGCTGTTGTTGATAATCCGCGCGCCGTTGGCGACCAGCCCGTCCCAGCCGGCCTTGTACACCGCACCGTCGTTGCCAAGGATGATCCCGTCTTCCGGCCCCGGGTCGCCGTTTTCTGCGGTGATGATTTGCGCGTTGAACGCCACGCCGTGCATCGGCCCGCCATCGCGGTTACCGGCGGCAATACCGCCGACGTGAGTGCCGTGGTTACCCAACTTGCCGTTGGAGTCTTTGGACGGCGTGCCGTCATACCGGAACGCATCGCCCGCCTTCACCGGGATGTACGGGTCGGTGTATTGGCGAATGCCCTCGGTGACCACCGTCACCACTTTGTTTGGGCTGGCGAATTCCGGGTGCTGGGCGTACACCGGCTGGTCGAAGATACCCAGCTTCACGTCCTTGCCGGTGTAGCCGGCAGCGTAGGCGTCGTCTGCATGCACCGCGCCCAGGCCCCAATCGGCCTTGAACTCGTTGCTGCGCCAACTGGCGGCGTCGCCCAGTTTTCCGGTTTCCACATAGGGTGCGGCCTGGGCGGTCCCCAGGCTTGCCAGGCAGCACAGCAGCGCGCCGTATGGCACGCAGCTCAAGGCCTTGAGCGGGTAGCCCGGGCCTGTGTGAGTGGCGATAGTTAACCCTGACTTGCGTTTGTTCACGGTGACCTTCCTTAGTTTTCTTATTGCACTTATTTGAAAATCATCTCGTTCATGATCGTTCCCACGCTCCGCGTGGGAATGCAGCCCAGGACGCTCCGCGTCCAAAGCGTGACGCAGAGCGTCACAAGAGGCATTCCCACGCAGAGCGTGGGAACGATCGTGTTGGATTTAGAACTGCCAGTTCAGGCTCAAGCCCACGCCTTGGGTTTTCTCGCGGCCACCCAACTGGCCGTTGTAATCCAGGTTCACCCGGGTGCTCGGGCTGAGCGCCAGGCTGGCCTGCAGACCCACCAGCGCGGCATCACGCAGCAACGGCGTACTGCGCACCGCAAACGACGGCCCGCCCGCGACAAACCCCAGGTGCTCCTCGGACTCAACAGCGGTCAGGCTGTGCTGCCAGCCCAGCGAGCCGGACAGTTCCAGCCGCTGGTGGTCATTCAAGGGAAGGGTTTTCATCGCCCGTACACCGAGGGTGCCGAGCAGCGCATCACGTCGATCGCTGCCGCGTTCCAGCGCGGCGGCATCGCCTTTTTCGTGGAACGAATCACTGTCCAGGTGCACGTAAGCGAGGTTGGCGAACGGTTCCAGCGCCAGGGGTTGCAGGTGAATGCGGTAAGCGGCCTCGGTAAACAACTGCGCCGTGCGCGCGTCCAGTTTGGCTTTTTGCTTGCCGCTGACTTCGCCGTATTGCAGGTCACGTTTCACGTCGCCGCGATGCCAGCTGTAGGCACCGCCGACGCTGACGCGCCAGTCGCCCAGTTCACGCCCGGCGTACGCGCCGAAGTGGTAGCTGTCGACGGAGGCCGACGAATGCGTGCCGCTGCCCATGTTCAGTGAGCTGTCGCTGTAGCCGGCGACCACACCCACGCGGGTTTGCTCGTCCAGCGCGCCGTCCACACCGGCCAGCAGGCCGCCGATGGAGGTGGTGGAACCTGCCGTCTCGCTGCGGCTGTCGGCCTTGCCCCACGCGCCGAGCGCCTTGAGCCACAGGTTGCTTTCACCGGTGACCGGCACATGACGCAGGCGTTCGCCCACGGCATCGCGCAATTGCAGGCTGTCGTTGATCAGCATCGCGCCAATCGCCGGATAGATTTCACCGGAGAGCTGCTGTAAACCCTGTTGCGCGGTGGCGATGGAATCCGACTGCAGCACGCTTTCGTACACCGGGTTGCCCGCGCCCAATTGCTCGGCGGCGGCTGCGACATTGCGCTGGTTACGATTGGCGGCGACGCTGGCGAAGGCGGTGTCGTTGCGCCCCACATTGAGCTGCACGCCATTGGCCGCGTAGTCGAGCGAGCCGCCGATGAACAGGTAGTCAGGCAGCACTTGCCCGAACTGCCCCTGAATGCCGCCCGCCGCTTGCAGGATGCTGTATTGGCGGCCGATCAGGCTTTGGGCCTGGCTTTGGCTGAGCAAGGTCGGGCTGTTTTCCAGCGCCAGGGTCACGGTGCCACCGCCCAGAACTGCCTTGCCGCCTGCAATAATCCGGTCGCTGCTGGCAGGCGTGAGTTCCACGGCATAAGTGGACCCTGCGCCCAGATTTACATCACCCGCCACCTGCAAGGTGCCCACTGAATTGCCCGGCGCCACGGTGCCGCCGTTGTTCACCGTCAACGCGCCAATACGCCCGGCGCCACCGAGGGTGCCGCTGTTGTTCACGGTCACCGCCGAGGTCAGCGAGCCGTTCACGGCCAATAAGCCGCCGTTAACAGTGGTGGCGCCGCGATAGGTGCTGTCGCCGCTCAACACCAAACTGCCCGCGCCGGATTTGATCAGGCTGCCTTCATACACGCGGCTCGCGCCAGCCAAGTCACGCGCCGTGCCGACGGCGTAATCGGTTTGATCCTGCTGGCTGGCAGCCGCGCCCACGCCGTTTTGCCAACCCTTGTCGATCAGCGTTTGCTGCCACGCGGCGTGCTCGGCGCGGTCTTCTGCCTGGCGCTGAATCAAGGCCTGATCGGTGATGCCATTGCTCCACACATCGCCCTGCCCTGCGGCCAGATTCACGTTCATGGCACCGAGCAATTGCCCCGGCCCGCGCATTGCGCGGCCCAGGTCCGGCACGCCCCAACCAACAATGGCATTCGGCGCCTGAGTGATCGAGCCGTCGAGCTGGGTCGCGGTGGTCAACAGCACCTGCAACGCTTGCTCGTTGGTCATGTACGGGTAGCGCTCCATCACCAGCGCCAGCGCGCCGGTAGCATGGGGCGCCGACATTGAGGTGCCGGATTTCACGCCATAGCCACCGCCAGGAATGGTGCTGTTGATCAGCGCACCGGGGGTGGAAATGCACCAGTACTTGGCGATGCCGCACTTGTTGTATTTCTGGTTATTGGCCTTGTCCAGCCCCGACACGGCGAGCCAGTGGCCCTCCAGCTCCGGCTGAAAATACGGCAGCGCCGAACGCACGCTGGCGTTGGCGTAACCACTGTTGCCGGCGCTGAATACGTTGATTACGCCCGCCTTGGCCACGTCCGCCGCCGCATCCAGCCAGGTGCCTTTGTTGTAATGCTGGGCATAGGCCGCGTGCAGGTCGCCGAGGGTCTGGTAGCTGACATTCGGCGGCTGGCTGCCCCAACTGTTGTTGATCGCACGCACGCCGGAATCCACCAGGGCGCTGTACACCGTCTTGAAGTATTTGGGGTCCGGCGTCGGGCCAAACAGGAAGCTGTCGTTGGCGTTGGTATTGCCCACATAGACTTGCGCGTTGTAGGCCACGCCATGCATGCCCACGCCGTCGCGCGCCGCGCCCATGGTGCCGGTGACGTGGGTGCCGTGGGAGTCGTTGTTGGGGTTCAGTGCTCCGGTGGTGCTGAAAGCGCTGCCATCGACATAAGTGCCAGTGGCGGTGACCGCGTGAAAACGCTCTTTGGAGGCTTCCGGGTGCGTGGGATCAAAGCCCGAATCCAGGGCGCCGATTTTGACACCACTGCCAGTGATGCCGGCGGCGTAGGCTTCATCTGCCTTCATGCGACCCAGGCCCCAGTCACTCTGGAACTCGGCGGAACGCCAGCTGGCGGGGTTACCCGGCTGGCCGGTCTCGGTGTAAGCCGCCTGTGCCGCAACGGACAACAGCAGCAACGAGCCTGCGGTGAAGGGTTTGAAGCGTGGTGAATCGGTGATCATTTAAACCATCCTTATTGTTTTTATACGGGCTCATTTCACCGGGCCGAAAGCCTCATCCACCTTGGCCAGCTCGGTGTCGCGCAAGTTGCCCGCGTAGTAGTGCAATTTGGTCCAGGCCATCAGGTAGTCATAACGCGCCTGCGCCAGGTCGCGGCGGGTGCTGTAAAGCTGCTGCTCGGCGTTCAGCGCATCGAGGTTGACGCGCTCGCCGCCGAGGATGCTTTGCTTGGTCGACACCACCAGCGCTTCGGCGGAGGTCAGGGCTTTTTGGTAGGCGCGCAGCTTGCTCACGCCCGACAGGCAGGCGCTGAATTGGCGACGCAGCTCGATCAGGGTTTCGCGGGTCTTGCCTTCCAGCTCGTACTCGGCCTGTTCCATGCCACGGCTGGCCTGGCGGGTGGAGGCCGAGATACCGCCACCGGCATACAGCGCCATGCTGACTTCGATGCCGATGGTGTTGGTGTCGTAGCGCTGGTTATAGGTGTTGCCGCTGTCCGACTCTTGTTTGCGCGAGCTGGCGTAGGCGGTGATTTTGGGCAGGTGCCCGGAGCGATTGCGCTCGACCTCATACCGCGCTATTTCCACGGCCTGACGCTGGGACGCGAGGGTCGGGTTATTGCTGATCGCCAATTCATGCCAGGTGTCGTAATTGGCCGGGGTCAGGGTGAAGGCGGCAAAGCTCTGGTTCAGCGGCGCGAGGTCGTTGATGTTGACGCTTTGCACGCCGATCAGCGCGCCCAATTCCCGCAAGGACGCATCCTGTTCATCCAGCGCCTGGATCTCTTCGGCGGTGGCCAGTTCATAACGCGATTCGGCCTCCAGAATGTCGGTCCGCGTGCCCTCGCCCTGCTTGAACAGGTGCTGGTTTTGCTGGAATTGCTGCTCGTAAGCCTTCTTCTTGGCGCGGGCGATGTCGATCTGGTCCTGAGCAAACAGCGCCTGGGTGTAATAGCTCAACACCCGCACCAGCAACGCCTGGCTCTTGTCGCGAAAGCTTTCATCGGCAAACAGCGCCTGCGCCACGCCCTTGCGGTAGTTGGCATAGGCTTCGTAATCGAACAGCGGCTGTTGCAGGCTGAAGGTTGAACCGTAGCTGTTGTAATTACGGTCATCCCGATAGCTGCCACCGCGCCCGTCCGGCAGGTGCGCTTCGGAATTGTTGCGGCCCTTGTTGTAGTTGTACGACAGCTTGGGCAGCAACCCGGCGCGGCCGATGGTGCGGTTTTCCAGGCCCGCGTCGCGTTCCTTGATGGCGCCCAGAAACACCGGATCGTTGCGCAAGGCTTGCTCGTACACATCGAATGGGCCCATGGCCGCTTGGGCACTGCCACATGCCAACAGCAGGGAAATGAACACTGACTTCATGCTCATTCCTCGGTCAACGCGGAGCCGGCGCGATCGAGCAGCGGCTTGAACAGGTAATTGAGCAAGGAGCGCTCGCCGGTGCGCACGAACATCTCGGCGGGCATGCCGGGTTTGATCACCAGGCCGTGGAGTTTGGCCAGCGCGTCCTCGCTGACGGTGGTGCGCAGTACGTAATACGGCTGGCCGGTTTTTTCGTCGAGCATCTGGTCGGCGGAAATCAGGCTGACTTCACCCGGCACGCGTGGCGTGCGGCTCTGGTTGAAGGCGGTAAACAGGATATCTACCGGCAAATGTGCGCCGACCTTATCCACCAGGTGCACCGGCAGATGCCCTTCGACTTCCAGGCGTGTGCCCTGGGGCACGATTTCCAGCAGGGTTTCACCGGCACGCACCACGGCGCCTTCGGTGTGCACGCCCAGGTTGACCGCAATACCGTCGGCCGGCGCGTTGATTTCGCTGTGTTGCAGGTCAAAGCCCGCTGAGGTGAGTTGCTGCTCCAGGGTCAGGCTGCGCAGTTGCGCGTCGGCCAGTTGGCTGCGCACTTCCTTCTGATATTCCTCGCCGTGCTGTTGCAACTTCAGGCGTGATTCCAGAATGCCCTGCTCCACTCGGCCGCTCTCGCCAGCGTTCTGCGCCAGGTCTTGTTGCACCTGGGACAGTTGACGCTGGTAATCAAGCAAGCGATTGCGCGGGATATAGCCGTTGTCGGCCAAGGGCTGCAGGTTGGCCAACTGATCACGCAGGGATTGGGCCTGGTTCGACAAATCACTGCGAGCGCGGCGCATGCCGCCCAGTTGCGAGGTGGCGCCTTCGATGTTCGCGCGGATCCCCGCCTGTTCACGGGCAAAAGCTTCGCGGCGGCTGCTGAACAGTTGGCGCTGGCCTTCCAGTACCAGCGCAAGCGCAGGGTCTGGGTTGGCGCTCAACTCGGCGGGAAAGGTGATGCTGGAAAGGTTGTCACGCTCGCTCTGCCAGCGTGCCACGCTGGCCCAGGCCATGCGGTACTGGGCTTGCAGGGACTGCACGTCGGCCTTGTTCTGGGTCTGGTCCAGACGAAACAGCGGCTGGCCTTGCTTTACCAACTCGCCCTCCTTCACCAGAATCCGGCTGACCACGCCGGGGCTGAAGGTTTGTACGGCCTTGCGCTTGCCGGACACCACCACCGTGCCCTGCACCGGGATGCCCTGGTCCAGGGGCGCCAGGCTGGCCCAGAGGAAGAAGCCACCGGCGCCGACGATCGTCAGCAGCCAGCCCATTTTTACGAAAAACCCGGCGTCACGCTGTTCAAAAGTAAGGCTGTTCATGCGCCTGGATTCCTTCCGGCTGAATACTGACGGCTAAGGCTCACGCCAGCCTTTTCTCGAGGGGCTTCTTGTTGCCCGGACAACGCGCGCAGCACTTCCTGGCTTGGCCCGAACGCCTGCAAACGGCCTTCGTTCAGCACCAGCAACTTGTCAGCCTGGGCCAACGCCGAGGAACGGTGGGTGACCAACACCACACTGCTGCCCTGGGCTTTCATCTGCATGATGGCGCTGGCCAGCGCGGCCTCGCCGACGGTGTCGAGGTTGGAGTTGGGTTCATCCAGCACGATCAGGCGCGGCCCGCCATACAGCGCGCGGGCCAGGGCAACCCGTTGTTTCTGGCCGCCCGACAGGCCGCCGCCGTTGTCGCCCAGCACGGTGTCGTAACCTTGAGGCAGGCGCAGGATCAGTTCATGCACGCCAGCTTGTTGCGCCGCCTGCACGACCCGCGCAGGGTCGGCATCACGAAAGCGCGCGATGTTGTCGGCAATGCTGCCGCTGAACAGTTCGATGTCCTGGGGCAGGTAGCCGATATGCGGGCCGAGGTCATCGCGGTCCCAGCGATGGATATCGGCGCCGTCCAGCCGCACGGTACCGCCCAGTGTTGGCCACACGCCCACCAGCACACGGGCCAGGGTTGATTTGCCCGAGCCCGAGGCGCCCAGCACGCCGAGCACTTCGCCCGCGCCGAGGTTGAAGCTCACCTGATGCAACGTCGCCATACGCTTGCCCGGCGGGCCCGCGCTGACTTGCTCGAAACTCACGTGGCCCTGTGGCGCCGGCAATGCCATCTGCTCGGCTTCAGGCGGGAATTCGCGCAGTAATTCGTCAAGCCGCTGGTACGCCAGCTTGGCCGAACTCCACTGCTTCCACACGGCAATCAGTTGGTCGATGGGGCTGAGCACACGGCCCATGAGAATGGAACCGGCAATCATCATCCCGGCGGTCATTTCGCCCTTGATCACCAGAAAGGCACCCAAGCCCAACACCAAAGACTGCAAGCACAGGCGCAGGCTCTTGCTCAGCGATGTGATCACCGAACCGGTGTCACTCGCCGTGTTCTGCAAACCGAGAAATTGCGAATGCACGGCAAACCAGCGTGTGCGCAGCGCGCCAAGCATGCCCATGGCCTGAATGGTCTCGGCGTTGTGCAAGTGGCTGGTGGCCAACTGTGTGGACTGCTGGGAAAAACCGCTGGCCTCGCCCAACGGCTTTTTGGTCAGGTATTCGTTGAGGCATGCCAGTGCGATCAACAGCACCGCCCCCGCCGTCGCCAACACCCCGAGCCACATGTTGAACAGGAAAATCACGAACAAATAGATCGGAAACCACGGCGCATCGAAAAACGCGAACAGCGCCGGGCCGGTGATGAATTGGCGGATATGAGTCAGGTCGCCCAGGGATTGCCCAGCGTGCCCTTGCCCACTTTTCAAATTACGTTCAAAGGCGGCCTTGTACACGCGCAAGTTGAAACGCCGCTCCAACTGGCTGCCGATACGGATCACGATAAAACTGCGAACGACTTCCAGCGTGCCGATAAAGGCAAAGAAGCCCACGACCATCAGCGTCAACATCACCAGGGTGGTTTCATTCTGGGAGGACAGCACACGGTCATACACTTGCAGCATGTAAATGGACGGCACCAGCATCAGCAGGTTAATTAATGCCGTGAAGCAGCCAACACTGATCAAAATGCTCTTGTATTCACCCAACGCCTTGAATAAGGGCGCGACGGCACGGGACTTCGCCATATGTTTTTTTCTTCCTTGAAGCGAATGACGCGCAATAGTTGCCCAAGCCCCTGAATAAGGGACGGCCAACTAATAAATCAAGTTATAAGGTTATAACTGTTAATCAGGGCGTTCGTTGCAGTACAACTTCTGTGCCTGACGGCGTGCGGCCCTTATATTCGCCTTCTTTCTGGCGATTTAAATGGGTAATGCCGCTGCCTTCGGCATTCATCAACCAGATGCCGTCCGGGGTGGGCGACCACGTCAGGGGCTTATCGCCCAGCCATTGTTCGACGCAGGCCACATCGCCGGCCAAGGCGTTTGCCTGCTCCAGCAGGTCGAGCGCGCAGACCTGACCCTGTTGCTTCAACTCCCAGTGCCCGGCCAATTGGGCGGTAGTGGGTAATACGAGACTGCTCGCCATTGCTTGGGCTCCTGCCGACACGAACAACACCTGTGTAACACAGGCGATCAAATGAGAAAAACGCGGCATTTGGGGCTCCATCCCGTAGCGCGGCGCCGGAGCGCCGCGCGTTTTACATTACGCCACGATGTCGCTGACGGCTGCCTGGCCGACGGTAGTGACGAGGAAATCCGCCACGCCGTGACCCGAGAAGTCGACAGCCAAGGTGCCCAGGTTGGTACCCGAGGCATAGCTCAGCACAGCATCGCCGGCATGCCCGGTGAACGCATTGACGAAGGTCAGGCCTGCACCCTTGGTGATACCGGACAGGTCGATCTTGTCCGAACCCGAGGTGAAGTCAAAGATCTTGTCGGCTGCACCCGGCTTGGAGTCGGAGCTGGCACCGTACACGAAGGTGTCGCTGCCGGCGCCGCCCCACAGTTGGTCCGCACCGCCACCGCCGTAGATGAGGTCGTTGCCGGCCCCGCCTTTGATCAGGTTGGCGGCGTTGTTGCCGATGATCAGGTCGTTACCCGCACCCCCGAAGGCGTTCTCGATGGTCACGCCTTTGGCGATGGACACGTTGCCCACCAAGCCGCCAACGTCGGAGAACGAGGTCTCATTGAGGTTGATCTTCTGGTTCTGGGTGAAACCGGAGAAGTCCAGGGTGTCGTTGCCGCCACCGTCCCACACCGAGAACACCAGTTTGTCGGCGTTGGAGGTGGCGCTGAGGAAATCACGCCCGGTGTTGGAGTTGAACCCGTAGGTGGTGTCGCTGGCGCGGGTGGCGTAGTTGGCACCGTAGAGCTTCTGGATCGCGGCAATGTCGTCGATCAGCGGGCCGGAAGCGTAAGCCTCAACCCCGCCTTTGCTGAAGTTCTGGTTGGTGTTGCTCTCGCTCCAGTAGCTCATGAGGCTGTAGCCGCGCGTGTCCTGTCCATAGGTCGCGTCGTTGTAGGTTGGGTTGCCATTCCCGGCGTTGTAGTCGCCAGGGTGAGCCAGGCCCAGGGTGTGGCCGATTTCGTGGGTCAGGGTCTGGCGGCCATAGTTGTTCAGGTCCGGGGTTTTGTTCGGCGTGTAGCTGTTGTTGGTCAGGTACCACGACGTGCCGTCGTAGCCTGCACCGGTGCCGGGCAGGTAGGCGAAGGCCGCCGCGCCGTCCTGGCCACTGCTGTAGTTGCCGAAGGTCATGTGCCCGTCACCGCCGGTGGCCTTTTCGGTAAAGGTCACTTTGGCGACATCCGCCCAGGATTGCATGGCCAGCGCGGCCTGTGCTTTCTGCTGGGTGTTGAACTGGCTGAACCCGGAGATGCCATGTTTGTTCATGGTGGCCGAGGACGCCGAGGTCAGGAAGGTGTAGGTCAGATCGATCTTGCCGTTGCCATCAGCGTCCCGAAACGCGGCGCCATCACGCAGCAGCTGGGTCGCTGCCTGGTCCACGGTGTAGGACGGCTTGCCATTGACCGTGAGGTTACCGCCACGGTCGTACAGATGGCTGAAGCTATCGATTTGCGAGTAAGCAGTGCTGGCTTGCGCAGCAGAAACAATAGCTTTGTCTTTTACTTTTGACATAAACGTACTTCCTTGTTTGCAAGTGCATCAGTCTTTGATCGATAGGAACCTCGCGGGCGAGATCGTCCTATCACTCGCCTCTTTTGAAGGCGTATCGAAACTGACACAACTTGAAATCTTTCGTCTACACATATTTCCGTGCTGAAAATGTGACGTGGATTCAACTTGAGGAAGTCGCGCGCAATGTTTATTGGGGGTAACTGGTTTTGGTCGAAAGAATTCTGCGCACTGATATTTAAATATTAAATAGCGCTGAAGCCGCCGTTGTTGGGCGGCGCACTTAGATAATGGATCCAATGTATTGTCACGGTGTCATTGGCAACATTAAAGAGCCACTATTTACACTAGTTATTAAACTTGACCCCTATTTCCGGGACATAGTCCTATCTGATTTGGGGTATGCAACAACGGTGCAAAGCGGGGTTGTTGTGGCAAACAGGCTTCTTGTGGCAGACGGGCTTGTTGTGGCAAGTGGATCTGTTGTGGTGAGCGGCTTGTTGTGGCGAACGGGCTTGTTGTGGCGAGCGGGCTTGCCCCGCGTTGGGGCGCGAAGCGGCCCTGAAACCAGGCGATGGAGTACAACCTGATACACCGCGTTCAGTCTGATTGGGGCTGCTTCGCAGCCCAACGCGGGGCAAGCCCGCTCGCCACAACAAGGCCGCTGGCCACAACAAGCTCACTTGCCATAAAAAGCTCACTCGCCACAGCAACTCAGCTCCCACATGAGTTCGGTGTTACGCCTATCTGCCGGTCCGAATGGTGTTCCACACCCGCGTGCGAATACGGTCGACATTCAACGGCATCGCCTCCAGTGCAAACAGCTTGCCCATCATTTCCGGGCTCGGGCCCCCCAGGCTGTCGGCTGCGCTGTTGCCGTTGGCGTAGTGCACGTAGGGCGCATTGTCTGGGTCGGCTGTTCGTGCACCAGCAATGCGTATTCATTAACTCGCCAGATCAGCCCGTCACGCACATGGCCTTTTGCCTGAATTTGCTCAGGATATGACTCACATCAAGGCACTGGAAAAGAACCGCCCAACGGAGCGAAAAAACCCACCGCTGGCGCAGGATCGGGTGCTATTTTGAACTTTGTCGACGCCATGACCAGTGAAGGTCTGGCCCTGCCGCGAGCCAAAGGAAGCGCTCAATGAAACAGGTGGGCAACATGAATAAAGTCACATTTCCCAACGCTTGCCAGCTGATGCGCTGGCATTTTCATCCGATGGGCTTCGAGGGGAGTATGGACGCCCCCGGCAGCATGGTTGCCCGCCTGTTTGACCGCGCCAGCGGCGAGACGCTGATTGCCATCGCCGGCATCCCTTGCGCCACCGTGATGAACGCCGCCGATGTAGAGCGGATCATCGAGGCGGTGGAAGATGAGCTGGAGTGTTTTGTGCCGCCGCTGTCGTTGCGGGCCTAATTGCAAATTAGTCTGGCAACAACTCTCTAAATGTGGGAGCGGGCTTGTGTGGGAGCTGGCTTGCCTGCGATGCAGGCACCTCGGTGTATCAGCCTCACCCGGTTGATGCTATCGCAGGCAAGCCAGCTCCCACACAACGCCGCTCCCACAGGGGTACTGCGTTCGCTTTCTAGCGGCGCCGATCGTCGAAGAACGGCTTCTTGCCATCGACCCGCTCCGACGCCCTGGGCACATTCACGCCCTGACCTTCCGGCTTTTCCACATACCAATAGCAATGGCTCACGGCCCGGGTTATCCCGACGTAGGCCAGGCGCAGCACTTCGTCTTTTTGGGCCGTGTCGTACGGTTCGCTGTCGCCGCTGTTGCCCAGGCCAGCCATGCGGTAGGCCTGGTTCTTGTAAGGCGAGCTGGTGAGGTGCTGACAATCGCCCAGCAGAAAAACCGCGTCCGCCTGCAGACCCTTGGCACTGTGATACGTCAGTTGTTTCAACCTGCGGGACTGTGGCGGCAAGCTGGAATCCACATTAACTACTGACTGTATATGCTCTTGGATCAACAGCTTATCGCTACTTTTTCGATACAGCATTAACACCGAATCACCCTTCTGATAGTGCTCCAGCAGTTGGCGACCCAGCGCGGCATCGTCCCGCTCAAGTACCGTAACCGGCACCAACGCCTTGGGTACTCCACTGGCCTTGGCCTTCTTGCCGGTAATCGCCGGGGCCGCGCGCACGATATGTTCGGCGGCGTCAATGATGTGCTGGTGACTGCGGTAGTTCTCGCTCAGCATCACGCGTGTGGTGCTCGGCGACACGAACTCCTTGTTGAATTCCATGAAGTACTTGGGCGAACTGCCGCGCCAACCGTAAATCGACTGCCAGTCGTCCCCCACGCACAGCAGGGATGACCGCTGCGCACCTCGGCCCACGTGCATCGCCGGGCCACGGCTGCGGATTTCACGCAGGCTGGCGCGAACCCACGAGACGATCTGCGGCGAGACGTCCTGGAATTCATCGATCATCAAGTGCGACATTGGCCGCAGCAACGGGTCGCTGAGCAGCTTGAGGTTTTCCGGGGTGTTTTCGCCGAACAGCGAGAACATTCGGTTGTAGGTCATGACCGGCGGCGACTGGTCGAGCAAATGGTCCTCCAGCGCCTTCCAGAAAATACTCAAGGCTTCAAAGTAGTAGCGGTCCGGGTCGTCCTTGGCGAAGCTCATTTGGCCAACAGCCGTCGGCACATCCAGCCCGAGGTTTTCGATAAACCCCGCAGCCATCACGAAACTGTCCAGCAACGGCGCCGACGTCAGTTCGCCTTTAACCTTGTAATCAAAGCCAGGCCCGGCAGCGGCCTCGCCCGCCAGGCTGCTTAAAAGACGTTTTGATGACTCGTAACTATCTATCCATATCAATGGCTTACGACAGAAAGCTTGAAACAGGGTGCGCTTGACCGCCCATTCTGCGCGCACCGACAGTTTCGAGTTCGGCCGACTGATCTGGGGGTTTTCCCGAGGGTCGAAGCCCAGGACCACCCAGGCATCCAGTTCAGGGACATAGCCATGGCAGTGAAACTGCGCGCCGTTGATTTCGAAGGTCTGGCGGCTGGGCTCAATGCCCTTGATCGGCCAGGCACCGGCGCGCAACCACAGGTCTTCGATCACATCGCACAGTTCTTCGTCGCGCTTGGCGGCCAGTTCGGTCACTGCGATGCGCTTCTGTACGTCCGGATGGTCGCGTTCCAACTCCTTGAGTTGCAGGCCATGGCGGGCCAGAGGCGTGATCAGTTCGCGAAAACGCGCATGGCGACCATGCAGCCGGTGATAGCAGGCGTTCATGAGTTGGCGCTGAGCATCGCTGATGCGCAGGTCGAACGGGTTGCTGTCCGCGTCTTCCACACCGCTGCCGAGGTTTTCAAAGGCTTGCAGCCGCTCGAACCCAGGCAGGCTACGCACCATGGGCAGAATGCGTGAGTGAAAGGTACGCACCACGGCTTGGGCTTCTTTGAAACCAAGGGGTTGGCCCCACAGGCCGAGAATCTTCATGAGCTTGTTGATGAAGTCTTTGCGCGACTCGCGGGTGAAGGTCACCACGGTCATCGAGCTGAGTTCAAAGCCCAGGTAATGGGTCAGCAGCAGGATACGCAGCACCAGCGAGGTCGATTTACCGGCACCGGCGCCGGCAATGACTGAGGTCGAAGGCGTGTCGCTGAAGATCATCTTCCATTGCGCGGCGCTGGGCTGGGCATGGGCTGGCAGCAAACGCGCCACGTCAGCCTTCATGCGCTTTTTCACGTCGGCGCTCAGCGGCAGGCGCCAATCATCGAACAGGCTGTCATCCACCCCCGGCGCGCGGTGCTCGTCCGGGCGGAAGTCGCGGATCAGCAACACCTGCCGGCCTTCCTCGATGCCGTCAGCCTTGCCCTCTTGATAGCCATACTCAACGCCTGCTTCGTGCCCGCTGCGAAAGCCGTCAGCCTGACCATGCAACCAGGAAAACCGGTGCTGGGCGCGCAAACGCGTCAGACCGTGGCCAAACAGGCGAGCGGCCAGCCGTTTTAACAGCGGCATTTCTGCCAGTGGGCGCAATTCGGGAGGCAGTTCAGAGTTGTGTTGCGACACGCGGACTCCAGCGATGAGGATGGTTTTGGCGAATGCGCCATGGTCGCCGGAATCGACGCCAAGTTCCAGCCAATTACTTTCGCGTCATACAGTTAGGCGATGAAGTGAAAGTCAAAACGCTACTTACCAATCGAATTACTGGATAGTAACCCGGCATTTTTTACGCTTTTTATCGATCTTGCACTGCTGGATCATGGTCACCATCCACAGGAGACGATCATGCTTGAACTTCGACCTTTCAACACCTTGGGCGGCGCCCATCACGGCTGGCTTGACGCCCATCACCACTTATCGTTCGCCGAGTACCACGACCCCAAGCGCATGCATTGGGGCAACCTGCGGGTGTGGAACGACGACATTATCGCGCCCGGCACCGGTTTTCCGCAGCACCCGCACCGCGACATGGAAATCATCACCTATGTGCGTGAAGGCGCTATCAGCCACGCCGATAACCTGGGCAATAAAGGCCGCACTGAAGCCGGCGACGTTCAGGTGATGAGCGCAGGCACCGGGATTGCTCACAGTGAGTACAACCTGGAGGCCACGCCAACCAAAATCTTTCAAATCTGGATTATCCCGAATGAAGCCGGGTTGCCGCCTTCCTGGGGTGCCAAGCCGTTTCCAAAAGGTGATCGCGAGGGTTTTGTGACCCTGGCCAGCGGCAAGGCCGGTGACAGCGAAAGCCTGCGCATTCGGGCAGATGCACGCCTGGTGGCGGCTAATTTGAAAGCCGGGGAAAGTGCCGAGTATCGGCTGGACAGCGGGCGTCGGGCGTATTTGGTGCCGGCGACGGGGGTGATTGAAGTTAATGGCTTGCGTGCGCAAGCGCGAGACGGCGTGGCGGTTGAGGATGAGCGCGTGTTGCGGGTGACGGCGGTTGAAGACAGCGAGATCGTGTTGGTCGATTTGGCCTGAGCTGTAGCCTTGCCCCAATCAATCTGTGGGAGCTGACTTGCCTGCGAGGGTGGCACCACGGTATGTCTGTAATACCGAGGTGCCACCATCGCAGGCAAGCCAGCTCCCACATTTCAAACGTCGTTTTTAGGGTCAGTTGGCGCTGATTGCGCCGTCTACCAGCACTTGCGCCTCTTCCACCAGTTGCTTGAGGTGATCTTCACCCATAAAGCTCTCGGCGTAGATCTTGTAGATGTCTTCGGTACCGGAAGGCCGTGCGGCGAACCAGCCGTTTTCGGTCATCACTTTCAAGCCGCCAATCGCCTGGTTGTTGCCCGGCGCGTGGCTGAGGATTTGCTGGATGCTTTCCCCGGCCAGTTGCGTGTTGGTGACCTGCTCCGGCGACAGCTTGCCCAGCAAGGCTTTCTGCGCGGGTGTGGCTTTGGCATCTACGCGAATCGCGAACGGCTCGCCCAGGGCATCGGTCAGGCCACGGTAGATCTGGCTTGGGTCCTGGCCTTTGCGCGAGGTCATTTCGGCTGCGAGCAAGGCCGGGATCAGGCCGTCCTTGTCGGTGCTCCAGACGCTGCCGTCTTTACGCAGGAACGAGGCACCGGCGCTTTCTTCACCGCCAAAGCCCAGTGAACCTTCAAACAAACCGTCCGCAAACCATTTGAAGCCAACCGGCACTTCAAACAGGCGACGACCGATACGCGCAGCGACGCGGTCGATCAGGCCGCTGCTGACCACGGTCTTGCCCACGGCCGCGTCGGCGCGCCATTGCGGGCGGTTCTGGAACAGGTAATCGATGGACACTGCCAAGTAATTGTTCGGCGCCAACAGGCCGCCGGACGGGGTCACGATGCCGTGGCGGTCGTGATCCGGGTCACAGGCGAAGGCCACGTCGTAACGGTCCTTGAGGCCGATCAACCCTTGCATGGCATAGCTGGAAGACGGGTCCATGCGAATCTGGCCGTCCCAATCCACGCTCATGAAGCGGAAAGTGGAGTCGACTTCGGTGTTCACCACGTCCAGGTTCAAACGGTAATGTTCGGCAATGGCCGACCAGTAGCGCACCCCTGCTCCGCCCAGCGGATCAACGCCCAGGCGCAGGTCAGCGCTGCGGATGATGTCCATGTCGATCACATTGCCCAGGTCTGCCACATAAGTGTTGAGGTAGTCATGACGGTGGGTAGTGTCTGCCTTGAGCGCCTGGGAATGGGTGATGCGCTTGACCCCGGCCAGCTTGTTCGCCAGCAGTTCGTTGGCCTTGGCTTCGATCCACTTGGTGACGTGGGTGTCGGCCGGGCCACCGTTGGGTGGGTTGTACTTGTAGCCGCCGCTTTGTGGCGGGTTGTGCGACGGCGTGATGACAATGCCGTCCGCCAGGCCGCTGGTACGGCCACGGTTGTAGCAAATGATGGCGTGGGAAATCGCCGGGGTCGGCGTGTATTCATCGCCTTCGGCCAGCATCACGTGCACACCGTTGGCGGCCAGCACTTCCAGGGCGCTCGCACCGGCGGGTGTCGACAGCGCATGGGTGTCCAGGCCGACGAACAATGGGCCGTTGATACCTTGGGCTTCACGGTACAGGCAGATGGCCTGGCTGATGGCGAGCACGTGCCATTCGTTGAAGCTCAGCTCGAACGAGCTGCCACGGTGCCCGGACGTACCAAAGGCCACGCGTTGGGTGGAGATCGCTGCATCAGGCTGGCCGGTGTAATAGGCCGTCACCAGTCGCGGGATATCCACCAGCAACTGAGCTGGCGCCGGCTTGCCCGCAAAAGGACTGATTGTCATGCATAAACCTCGAAAAGAAGGATTTGGAAAAAAAGAACCAGTTTACTGAGAGTTGGACTGCTGCGCGACGGTATCGATCCTACAGCAGATAGAGAAATTTCAGGCGCTCAGCCTAACTGCGCCTGACGCAGCGCCTCGCCCACCGCCGCCAGTGCCCTGTCCAGCTCCGGCTGCCCCTGAAACCCATGGCTCACGCGCAGGTGCTGGCGATGCAGGCCGCTGATGCTGAACAGTTCGCCGGGCGCTACGACCACCTGCCGGGCCAGCAAATGCTGGAATACCTGGCGCATGTCCACGGTGCGGGTGGACTTCAGCCAGAACGTTGCCCCGCCGGTGGGCATGGTATAGCTGACCAGGCCCGCCAGGTGCTGGTCGAGCCGCTCGCCTACAGTTTCGGCCTGCTCACGCAACCGTTGGCGCAGGGCACGCAAGTGCTGGTCGATTCGCCCGCTGTGATAAAGACGCGCGATGGCGCGCTGGCGAATCGACGACAACCGGAACGAGCGCAGCAGGAACTGGCGCTGCAGTTCACTGCTCATGGGCCGGCACAGCACATACCCGTGGGGCGCTTCTGGCCCGAGAATTTTCTCGAAGGAGGAAAACACCACCAAGCGCTCAGGGTTAACCAGGTCGCGCAGCGCGACGTGTGCCGGGTTGAAATTCAACTCACTGCGGCTGTCGTTTTCCAGCAACCAGCAGCCGTAACGCTCGAGCAGTTGCGCCACCTCCAGCGGGTTGCACGCAGGCGGCACAACCCCCGACGGCAGGCAGATCAGGGGTGAGAGCAGCAACGCCTGCACCGGTTCATCACGGAGCAAGCCTTCCAGCCGCATCAAATCCAGGCCGCCATCGGCCGTCAGTTCCAGCTCGATGATTTTTACCCCGGCGTCCTGCAACAGGCGCAGGATCAGCCAGTCGCACGGCGACTCGACGATCACCGAGGCGCCCTTGAGGCCCAGCACCTCAATCAGCATTTCAAGCACGCCGCGCAGGTCGGCGCCGATGTAGACGTCGTCGGCGTGCCAGCACTGCGTCGGTGAGGTGGTGTAGCGCGCCGCCAGCGCTGCCCGCAGCTCCCATACACCGCAAGGCTGGGACCACGGCTGCACCGGGTGCGGATACTGGCGAAGCAACTCCCGCTCCAATCGCAACAAGGTGCTGTCAAGCGACGCCAGCAACGCCGGTTCATCGCCGCTGAGCACCACCATGCCCGGCCGGCGAGCGGCGAGGTAGAGGCCTTCGAGCAAGTCCCCACTCGGCAACGCTTCGGGACTCTCGGCGAGGGGCCAGGCGTAATAGCCCGACTTGGCCACCGAATACACCCGACCCTCTTTTTCCAGCAGCGAATAGGCGTACTGGATGGTCGAAATCGATACGTTCAACCGCTGAGATAACTGGCGCAAAGACGGCAGCTTTACGCGGTTCTGCGTACCGACCTCGTTTATCAGGTTAATCATGTAGCGATACACCGCCTGATAGGCGAAACCTGCCTGTCTCGCCCCGCGCGATATCATTGTCCGGACAGCTGGAAGGCCATGTCTGCGTCGCCCATTGAGCTTAAGTCGTGATCACTACGGGCGACACGCACCGGGTCAAGATTCATCGGCCGTTTGTGGTACAGGTGCTGAAGCAACGGCAACGGCAACCCACTGGCGTCGGTCAGCCACTGCTGCAGCATCTCGGCGGCCGGCTTGCCCTGCAGCACCTTGTGCAGTTCGGGCAGTGCTACCAGCATGCCGGGGCAGCATTGGCGCAAGTAGCCTTCCAGCCGTTCGCCGTGATGAATAAAGGGTGAAAACAACAGGCAGATCAGCTGGCTTTGATCCAGGCCAAAAAAATCCTGGGCGCGCGTTACGGACAATGCTCGCCCTTCACGACTGACCGCCTGAGTCATCGCGTCGTCCGGGAGGTGCAGCTGGCGCAGGTAGGTCGACGCCTGAAAAAGAAAGCCTTCGACGCCCTCTTCATAGTCCCGCGCTCGCAGGCATTCAGCTTGCAGGCCGCGAAGGTGGGCCATCAACAGCGGGTTGGCAAAGGCCGGATGACTGAAGTGAAAGCCCAGCGGGTCGGGGGCGTAGTCCATGAACTCCGCGAGCAATGGCGTGTTGTTGCGGTCGATTCCCTTCAACAGGTCCGCGATCCCGATGTAAGCCAAGTGCCGGTGACCGCCGGGGCTGCTGTCGGCCTTCGGGGTGAAGTGTTCGCCGTACAGGCCACGGTAGAAGTCGTCGCTCCATTGATCCATGCGCGTGAACACGCCATTGAGCGAAGCAGGCCGGTCCTGTGTAACCTCGACGCCTGTTGTCTGGACGGTCTTTTTCAACCAGGCAAGGAACTGGCTTTGCTTGCGCACAGAGTCGCCGCTGACCACGGCATGCACCCCGCCGTTCCAGGCGGTGACGCGCTGGTAAAAATCCCCAAGGGCCAGGTAGGTGTCGTTACACAGGGTTGCGCGAATATCACCGGAGGTCAGGTGGCCGACCATCTGCCTGTTGCGCTGCGTGGTTTCTCGGCCAGTGGTAGACGGTGGGCGCTGGTGATTGAAAGGCAGCACCTGGCCATATTCCACCATCAGCAGCTCGACACGCGGATCATCATGGAAAAACAGCCGGCTGTAGCCACGATGAAGCGTATCGAGGGTGCCTTGGGTCATGCTGGCGTGGCGCAACGTGGCCACCCGCAGGTGAAATGTCCTCGGCGCCCGAGCGGCAATGGTCAATTGTGCGGCGCGCAGCAGCGCCAGGGTGTAGCTGCTGACTTCACCGCCGCCGTGGGCCACCAGTATTTTGTAATCGCCCATCTGCTCCATTCCGCCCGCCGCCACAACAATGCGCTGGATCAACAGTTGAAGTGCAGTGCGTTCTGTCCGATTGAAATGCCCGACCAACCGTTGCAAAACTTGCTGGTAAACATAATTCATAGCCTGGTCGTGAATAGCGCTCATTGTTCTACTACCTGAGTTGAAGTATCAGTTTCAAGCAACTGCTGAGAGTATTTGCTCGCTGTATTACGGCGGTGAGAAAGGTCGCTCAGGCGCAGTGTCATCGCGATAAGTCAACATTAGCATCCCGCAACAAAAAGATATTGGCTGCTTACTTGGCCAACACCGAATTCTCACGGCGCACGAAGGCTCTGCGACGGGCCTTAAAGCCAGTAGCGAATGCCTTCCTAGGAACGTTCTGACAACTTCCTACACCTATTTAACTGGCAACAATAAGATCCTTCCGACAAATAAAAAACGCGACGCAGTGTTCCTCGCCCACCTCTATCTTGAAACCCTTTCTGAAGGCGCCCATGTCCTCGGGGCCGTGCATTGCAGTTACTGTGGATGGCAGGAATTGCCTGCAGCACTATCAAGCACTCAATCATTTCTCAGTCCTTGAGATGAACATGAAGTGCCAATTATCGGGGCTGCAATAATGATTAACAGATACAGAAGCCGGCCTAAAACCAGTTCAGATAAATATCAGGCAGTGCACGGATGACACGCGCACAAAGACGCCGCGCTGGGATTCAGGGCGGCGTCTGGAAGGAAGGTATCGTTTACAGGATTGAGGAATGACTCTGCGCGTGAGGTGGCACGCGGTTTAAGTCATGCCAAATGGCGCATTTACCCCATGCGCCAAGGGGTTGGACGGTCCGTTTGCGAATACTCCTACATCTCAAACAGCTTCAACCTGCAACGCAACGCGCTCGCGGCACGGGCATTCGTCCATATAACGGTGCGCTTCGACGAACTGACTGAACGGAAACACCGTGGTTTTCAGCGGCACCAGCACGCCATCAGCCGTCAGTTGGTTGATGTCACGCAGGGCACGTTGCATCGCCACCTGATCCTGGATGATGCCCAGTTCGGGTTTACCGGTGAAGTTACCAATGCAGTGCACGAAGAACTGAATATTCTTCTGGAACGCCGCGCAGGCCGGAAATGGCGTCTGGTTACCGCCTTGCAGACCATAGAGCACCAGACTGCCACGGGGTGCCAGCACGTCACCGAGCAACGACATCTGCGGGCCGCCCAAGCCATCGAACACCACGTCAACGCCACGGTTGTCGGTGAACTTGTTGATTTGCATCAACAGGTCCTGCTCTTCGGTGACGATGACCTTTTCCGCGCCCAGGGACAGCAGGTACTCGCGCTCCGAGGCGTCCTTGGTAGCCGCAATCACCCGCACACCCAGGGCTTTGCCCAGTTGCACGAACGAGGGGCCGGCACAGTGACTGGCGTCGGTCACCAGCGCAAACTGGCCGGGTTTGACCCGCGCCAGGTCCATGTAGGCAAAGTAGGCAATCAACAGCGGCGTGTAGTGCACGCTGGCCTGAATCGGGCTCAAGACGTCCGGATAACGGGTCAGGGCCGAACGGGGCAGGACGATTTGTTCGCCATACACCGGGTAATCATTAGGGCTCTCGGCCGGAAAACTGGCCACTTTATCGCCCACTGCCAGGTCATCCACGCCGTCGCCGAGGGCAATAACCACCCCGGCCATCTCATGGCCAAGGCCGGAGGGCAAGCGTGCATGGGAGGACGCCAGGTTCTGGCGCCACAGAACGTCGTACCAGCTGATGCCAATCGCATCGACACGCACCTGCACTTCGCCGGGTGCAGGCTGCGCGGCTGCGTGCTCTTCGCACTTGAGCACCTCGGCCGGACCAAACTTGTGAAAACGAATCGTGCGGGACATCGCAAACCTCGTCAAAGTAACCTCTAATGCCATGAACTCTATCTGGGCTTTCCAGGTAAGACCACCGGTCGCCGTTAATAGTCGACATGCATGTCATTGATTCCGCAACTGAGGGATAAACCTCAAGTGCTGTAGGAAAACTCAATTATCTTGTGCAGAGTACCAGCCTTTCCCCGTAAGATTCATGCTGGTCATCGCTTCTATATGGCCGATCTCGTCAAGTTTGCTGACTCTTCCAGGACACAAGATGAACCGTAACGACCTGCGTCGTGTCGACCTTAACCTCTTGATCGTATTCGAAACCTTGATGCACGAGCGCAGTGTGACCCGCGCCGCCGAGAAGTTGTTCCTTGGCCAGCCAGCCATCAGCGCGGCCCTGTCGCGCCTGCGTGGGTTGTTTGATGACCCGCTGTTCGTACGCACCGGGCGCAGCATGGAACCGTCCGCCCGCGCCGTGGAAATCTTTGCCCTGCTCTCCCCGGCCCTGGACTCGATCTCCACCGCCGTCAGCCGCGCAGCTGAATTCGACCCGGCCACCAGCACCGCGGTATTCCGTATCGGCCTGTCCGACGATGTCGAGTTCGCCCTGTTGCCGCAATTGCTCAAACGCCTGCGCGCCGAGTCCCCGGGCATCGTGCTGGTGGTGCGCCGCGTCAACTACATCCTGATGCCCGGCCTGCTGGCCTCCGGCGAAATCTCCATCGGCGTCAGCTACACCGCCGACCTTCCGGCCAACGCCAAGCGCAAGGTATTGCGCCGCAGCCTGCCCAAACTGCTGCGCGCCGACAGCGTGCCGGGTTCATTGAGCCTGGATGACTTCTGCGCGCGCCCGCACGCCCTGGTGTCCTTCGCGGGTGACCTGAGCGGGTTTATTGATGAAGAGTTGGAAAAACTCGACCGCAAACGCCACGTGGTGCTGGCCGTGCCGCAGTTCAATGGCCTCGGCACGCTGCTGGCGGGCACTGACATCCTCGCCACCGTGCCGGACTACGCAGCGGAAGCGCTGACCTCGGCAGGCGGTTTGCGCGCTGAAGACCCGCCGCTGCCCGTGCGCTCGTTCGAGTTGCACATGGCGTGGCGCGGGTCGCAGGACAATGATCCGGGAGAGCGGTGGTTGCGGTCGCGGATTCAGATGTTTTTTGGCGATCCTGAGAGTCTTTAGGGGTCGTCGGGCAGGCTGTGCGGCTGGTGGGGTATTGCAGCGCTCAAACGGCGCTGCATAGCTCAACGCGACCGGGTTGCGGCGACGGAACCCTCAATCGCCAAGGCGTTGAGAAATCCAAGGCAATTGCTCGGGTTGGTAGCCGTTGATCTTTTCTCCCACCGAGATAAGCGCATTGTTGACGCTGCGTGGGGTAGTGCCCATTCCAGGTAGTTTTTCCGCCGTAACTCGGCAGGCCTGCGCTTTGCTGAGTCCCTGGTCATGGTGAAGATCCCAGGCGAATAGCCTCGAATCAACGGCGCAACGCTGGTGAGTGTCTTGAACAATTTATGCGCCTGCACAGGCTCGAATAAGTCGACAAAATCCGTGGCCGGCGACGGTTCGTCGAGCAACCTTTGCAGTCTGGCGTAATCGCCTTTTGCACGGGCATCCGCTATACGCCGTGCACGAATCATTCCTCTGCCGGAATAAGCGGCGTTCACGATTTCCCTTCTGGATGGCGCTGGAGTTTCGGAGTCAAACACCACAATTACACTATCGGTGACCCGTTTGCCGTTGATGATCACTTCATCAACGTCAGTGGTGAAGCTCCTGACACTGCGATTGGAAACAGGGATGGGAGACTGCCCGGGGCGGTTATAGAACCTATGGACCTCAATCATCCGTGGCGGCTCATGGTCCTCGTCCATTCGGCTCTGCTTGCCATGGTATGAGAACTTTCCGGTGGTGATACCCATTTCCTCACGCCCGGCTGAAGAGTTGATGAATACCCACCAATTCCACATCAGCTCAAGTTCGTTTTCTACGGCCAGGTCGGCAAGTCGGAAGCCCCGCGTGAACTGCAACCTTGACCAAACTTCATCAATCTGGCTTTCGAAGCGATTCATCGTGTCCCGCAACAGCTGAGCCTGGTGTTCGTCTTCAACCCCATCAGCCGGGTCGTACTGCCACTGAAACGCGTCCAAAAAGGATCGCAGCCCCCCTTAAGCCTTCGATGGGCTCATCCATTACTTGGCCGGGGGTATAGATGGCCTGGGCTATTTGATCATGCAATTGAACAAGCATCCGGTGTGCATCCCCGGTTACCAAGCGCTCTTTGCGCTTAGCGAGCTCAATCCAGGACAGTTTGTCCCACTTGTCCTTTGTCTCGACTTCGTCATCCGTGTATTCGTCCGTTCGCATAAATCACACCATGCTGGATGCTACCCAGGTTGGGATGGCCGATAAGCAGCAGAGTGAATAACCTGCAACCGGCTAGCTCACTCAGACTCAAAATCCGGGGTTTACAAGGGGCTTGCATACAGAAGGAGCGGCCCAAGCCACGCCTTCTCCTCACACCATCAACATGACGCGAGTCGAATACAGAGGTGCCTATGTTTGGTTTTTTTCAGGCATCCAGAAAGAAAGAAGTCGCGGCTTTTACGGCCAGCTTGCCCGGCGAGACCAAGACGCTTTCTTGCAACATCTCTATGACAAAGGCTACTCAGTCCCGGAGATCAGCAAAGAAATGGAGGTCACTGCACCCAACATTTACAGCCGCATCACCGCGCATCGCGGGCGCGGCCCACAAACCAATTGAGCCTGCCTGGCCGACCAGGTGAAACCACGGGCTTGCGCCTCGAAAGCAGGCCCGTATCCCCGCGCGCTTGCGCCTTAACGCCTCAATCAGGCCCGGCAAATGATTGGGCGCAGCCAAGCATCGCGGTTTCTGGTGCGCAACCACAGGTGGACCTGCGCGTGATCGGCGTGTTGTGGCTCGGCATCGACAGCAATCAGGCAGTTCCCGGCATCAATCGATTTACCCATCAAAATATCGCGCTTGATCAGGACCGTGTCACCATCCCCCGGTAGTTCGTAGCAACCGTCGAGGGTCGACACGAACCACTGGCGCTGGAACCGGGTGATGCCCAGAGGCTCACCGGGTACTTGTGCAATGGTGCGGGTCATGTCACCCGCAACGCTGACGACCGAACCGCCCGCCGCAATGGCCCACAATTCCCCTCTCGGACCTTCGACACCGGCGATCATATTGATGAACGCGCTGGCCTCAGTCGGCCATGGTCCATCAATTCGCTGCCAGGTCCCGCCCACCGGCCGACGCAGGATCAGGCCCGCATACCCCAGCGCGTATATTGCGTCTTGCGTCTGGACAATGTTGTTGACACCACCCAGCGTTCCGACAACGTGATCGTCGTGTTCAAGGCGAGCAACATCGCCCGATGTCCAACGATACAACCGGCGGCTGAAAGTACCGATCAACAAGCCATCGCTCGCCCAACACAGGCATTCAGCAAGCTCGACGTTCTGGCCATCCGTGGCCACATAACCCAGTGTGCGGGAGTACCACTCATCGCGCGCGTTGAGCTGTGGATGGGACGTAATCTGCCGCCATCCAGCCACCTGTCCAAGGTCGGTGTTGGTGACCAGCTCATCTTCGCTAGTGATCGCCCAGACTTGGCCGTCGCTATCACTGACGATGGCCTGGATGGCATCTGGCACCCAAACCTGTGGTTGCAGGCGTAAATGCTCACCGTCCAGTTCCCCCCTGATAATCCAGGACGATGTATGACCGCTTTCGCCCGACACGTGCACGGCAAACCAGGGCACCCCGGCGGCCATTGTCAGGTCGGCAAGCTGGTAGCGCCGGGCGTGATGGGCGGGTGTTGATGGGTTTATGTTGTCGCTCATGTCACTGGCACCGGTTGTTGGGTCACTGTAGAAGGTACGTCGTAGAACAAAGGCAACTCCCTGTCCATGGGCCAGCCGGCCGCCGTGTAGAACTCACGCGCCTCAATCAGGAGCACCATGGCGACCGCGCGGCCGACACTTTTGCGTTCATTCCACGTCATGAACCCCGCCTGCGCCAAGGCAAAACCTTTGACGTTGAAACGTTTGAATTCATCCGAGTTGGCAAGGCCACTGTTCCTGACGGCCACATCCACACCCAGATCCGCGGTGGTATACACATGGGTCATCCACTCAAGCACATGCTCCAGGTACTCGCCGGTCGTTGGGTTTTTCGCGGGCAGTGTCGGATCGCCGCGCAGCCGTTTGCGTGTGTGTTTCTGGGCGTCCGTCACAAATTTATGCTGCGATCCTCTGTTCTGTGAATCCTGCATAAACGTCGCGTAGCTCTGGTCAAGGCTGAAAGACTGCCCCCTGTGCAGTGACCCACGCAGTGCCTTGTCGGGGATCAAGTGATCGGCATCGTAGCCACGGTAGATATTCAACACCTGGGCGTTGGCCGCGGACTTGACCTGGGAAATGATTTTGTAGCCGCCCGCCAAGGTGGGCATGCGTAGCAGTTCACGCATCGCTTGCTTGGTGCTCGCATCGAGCGCGTCGGTGCGCCAGTCGAGCCCATTGATTTTATTGGCCAACGCGACCGTGGCTTCGATTTCCGCACGCAGCACGTCTGCCTGTAGCGGGTAGGCCGCTTCAATGACGCTGGGCCGCAGGTCCGATACGCTGTACGCCGGGTTGGACAGGATTCTGGAAATCACCTCGCGCGCTTCACGCTCACTCAGTGTGTGCCCATCAGTACGCGGGTAGGTAATGCCCGCGACGTCGAATGAGTCAACGAAAGTGTGCTGTTGCGCTTGGTGCGCAGCGACGAACGCTGCCTGGGCAACTGCGTCCGAGGGGTCGCGCAATGCGGCCTCATAGGCGTTTCGCATCAGGGTCATGGAGGCAAAACTGCTATTCATCGGCAGTGCCCTCCGCGCGCGTGTTCGACGCATTGCCACGTACCAGATCATCGATGTGCTTGCCGAACGTCGAGGGCCTACCGTGTCCACGCGCTTGCATCCACGCCAATAAATGATCGACTGTCGGCTCAAGCAGCGAGCGGGTGCGTATGCCGTGGTCTTGCACTACCACTTGCAAGCGAGGACTTTGCTCATCGAGCACTGCCTCCATCTCTGCCGACGCCCAATTGCGCGTGTGCTGGTGCAGGCCATCGGGGTCCAGCGCAAACCAACCTGGGTAGCTGCCCGGCTTGCCCGTTATCACCTCGACACCAATTTCAACCTGCCGGACAGCCGGTTTACCCGGCCACGTCAGGGGGTAAATCCGGCGTACAGTCTGAAACTGTCCATCTCGCAGGGAAGAGGCCAACATCAGTTTGGACATCAGGTCGTAAAGTTGCCGCTGCCTCGGGGTAAGCGCGGCCATCTTGGGGCTGTCGCCCTCCAGGCTGATGTCCAGAGGCACCAGTGCTCCGTGGGCACCGCTGCGGCCGCCGTCCGAAACCGGGTGGGCTTGCGCGCCAGGCGCGGGATCATCGTCGTGCTGCTCGGCCTCAGCGGGTGAAGGCGAACCGGCAGGCGCGCCCCACGTATTCAGCTCGACGGCGGGCTGCTGGGAAAACAGCGCGACCTCAGCGCCTTGCGCATCGACCGTTGGTGCATGGGGGCCCGCAACCGGCTGCGCGCCGCACTGATCATCAAACTGCGCCGCCCAGGTGTGCACGAACGCAAGGTAGTCCGCCTCCCCTGCATCCGGCAATTGGGACAGGTGAGTCAGAGCATCGTCGAAGGCCATCAACAACGCATTGGCGCTGATTGTGTTCAGCCAAGGGTTGTTCAGCACCTTATCTGCCTGGCGCCGTCCGGACTCGGTCAGGAACAAGCGCCCCTGCGCATCCAATGCAGCCCAACCATTGTCGTTCGGTGCTGACTCGGGCTCGTCCTGCCCCTCGCGCATCTCATACAGTTTTTGCAACGTGCTCATGGTGCTCGACGGCATCCAGCCAAATCGCCTGAACGCCTCTTGCAGGACCAGGTTAGTGCCCAGGCTTTGAGCAGGTGCCAGCAGCAAGTCCTCATGCTCGAGCAGGCAAGGTGTCGGTGAAACCATCGCGTCGCTCAGTTGGTCGATCAAGGTGTGAACGCTCTCTGTGCGGTCACTGCCCCACGCGCGCCAGGCTTCGCTGCCGCGCCGCACCATCAAGCGAGCCGGCACGAGGGTATCGTTCACGTTCAGGTTTATCGCGACACCCAACCGTTTACCGGGTAACCCCGGGGAGTCACCATGGCCCGCCAGTACCCTGAGCAAGGGCCCCTTGACCCGTCCACCTCCGACAATACCGTGACGCATGTAGACCGAGCCGATGAGGTTGTCCAGCACCCGCTGGGCAATGGCTCCATATGCCAAGCCCATATTCAAGGCCCTGCAAGCGCTGCCAGCTCGCTCGTCGGCGGTAGCGCCCTCGACCTGTACACACCGACCCTCCTCAAATGATCGGGCCATTTCGGGGGTGGTCAATGCATGAAACCTTACCCGACGCACCCTCTGAATATGCATGAACCACGGTGCTTCCTTGAGTACCTGGATCATGTGCCAAGCGATCGCTTCGCCTTGGGCATCATCGTCCGTCCCCAACACCAGCTCAGTGCATTGCAGTAAACGGCTGCCGGTATTGCGTAGGGACGCCGCCAGGTCACTGCCCTCGCGCTCGCTCAATTGCCAGTGCGGTTTGAGCCCATCACGCCAACTGATCGCACCGGGGCCTGGGAGGTCACGAATATGACCGCCACAACCGAACACCTGAGTACCGCCAGGTACCAGCTCTTGGATGATTTTCGCCTTGTGCAAGGATTCGACAACCATCAGCGTGGCGGGACCGAGCTTGCACGCTGGCACCCGCGGGGCGCAGGTGAGCCGCTCATGCTCTGGCTCACGCACACCGGCCAAGCATCGTCCTACCACAGCAGAAGGCAAATCGTTGTTCGGGTCCATCGCCTGCTGGGAAAAAAACAGATCGGAATGGCCAAACATAATGAAGCTTTTCTGCGCACGACTGATCGCTACGTTGAGCAGACGCCCATCGTCACGATCGATAAACACCCGCTCACGATGATTGGTATCGGTTCGACGGCTGGCGCGGCTTTCCCGATTCACGGCACTGAACAACACCACAGGTTTCTCCGCCCCTTGAAGGGTATGAACCGTGCCGATGGTCAAACGCTCACTCAGGTCAGCGTCATCCGGGTCGAGTTCTTCGCGCACCCGACGCTTTATCGCTTCGACCTGGCCTCGAAATGGCGTGACGACCGCGACAAGTTTTTCCAACCCTATCGGCTGCTCCGGGTGGCCTTCGACCCTGGCGGCCCACTTCGCCAGGCGCGGTCCGTGCTCTTTAAGCCAGTCCACGATGGCATTGGCTTCTCCAGGGTTGGACCATGAGTCGCCTTTGCAGGGCTCATCGTTCGGGCCACCGGTCTGATAGAACCCGAGCGGCGGTAGCGGAAACGTTGCCTTCATGCGTTTGCGCAACTGCATTTCAGCTTCGCCCTCGAGCAAGGGCAACTCGGCATCCGCGAACAGCCCTGCCAGCGGGTTGGGCACTTTGGGTTCCAACTCTTTGCTGAGCAACCCGCCCTCGGCATCACGGTCGTGATCGTGGTACAGCAAATCGATACACACATTGATGATCGACTCTGCACAACGGTAGTGCTCCCGCAGGAGCAGCCCGTCCCGTAGCCGTCCGTCCGGCATGGCCTCGGCAAACGATGCCCCGGTTGCGGCAAGCTTCATGATTGAACCCGTGGCGGAGTCCGCGCCACGCACGAGCAAGGCGCCCAAAGACGACGGATCGGCCCAACGGTCCTGCACCTGGCGCGCATCGACCTCGGGTGTTACCGAAGACACGGGGGAGAGCTGCTTCATATCGCCGACCACCACGGCTTTTTTAGCCAGGCTAAGCACCGGCACACCCAGCTCCGGCGCAGCTTGCCCCGCCTCATCGATAATCAGCAAATCCAGGAACGCGAACAGCGGCCTACGGCCCTCTCCCAGTAACCGTGGGGCGCTATGCAAGGTGGCGACAATGCACGGAAACAGCATGGCTGCGTGCCTGAGTGCGTTCTTTCGGCTGCCAGGCTCGGGGGTTGCGATCACACTGGCCAGCCAACGCGTCTCCCAGTAACGCGCGGCCAACTGGAAAATAATCGGCCGCCACACCACGTCCAGCAATTTCTGCTGCTGCGCCTGGCGCGCCTCAGGGGTTGCGGCCACACGCAAATCCGCGAGGATGTCGATGGCCCAGGAAGATGACCATGCCTCACTGGGAAAGCGCGCAGCCAGCTCACCGGGCTCGATCAACGCGTCGATGTCAGCCTGGCGCTCGATTGCCGAGGCCAACCCACTGCGCAATACCTGGGTCAGCGTGTTCAAGTGCTCGCAGAGGGTCGACGCCGTAGGCGTTGTCGAAGCACTCTTCTGCATGAGATAGATAAAACGCGTGGCATCACTGACCTGATGTTTCTGCTCAACGCTAAACAACGCATTGAACAACTCTGGCAGCTCGCGGAAGGCATCTTCAAAGTGCCGCGCCAAAGCAAGGGCTGCCGCAACACCGTCTTCGTACGATTGCTTGAGGCTGGAGGACCCGACGCCCAAGATGCGCAACTGCTTTTGCCGGATCTCAAGCGTGGTGAACTTGCTGCGATGGGTTTTCCCCTTGGCCTTGGACGGTGCGCTGGCGGTGAAACCCAATAGTGGCTTGCCCGTAGGGTCCAACCAACGACGTGCCAGGGCATGCTTCCTGCCTACGGCACCATTGAACGTGCCCATCACATTCTCGACACTCTGGTTGGTCGCCCCGCACACAAACGTGACGGGGCAATGTTCGCGATTATCGTAAGCCGCCAACACCCATTGGTTGGCGATCATCGCACGCAGCATGGCCGTCTTCCCAGTGCCCGGCGGCCCACTGACCGCAACCACCCCGACCTGCTCACCCAACCGGCCGAGGGCGTGCAATGCGCGGCGCTGCGATTCGTTCAAGGGGTCTGCGCCGCGATTGACGTCTGGCTTGTCGAGGTGTGTGGCCTTATCGACCATGGCCACGTGCCGGATCGTCACCTGCGGCGCTGCCATGCCGCCTGCCTGGACAGCCGAACGGTGTCGTCCGGCGCCTATGAGCTGCTCCAGTGCGCCGATGGACGGCGCATTGGGGATCGCTTCATAGATGTTGGCGAGCGCACGTGTTGCATAGCCAGGCTGTCGCGGCACCGCGACCCATTGCCCCGTGATCGGCGCCATTCCCGTCTCAACCCCATCCGCTTGAACGTGGGCGAACAAGGCAAAACAGGCGTCGACATAACTGCTCAAATTGGCGCTTTGGCTCAACGTCGCGAAAAATAGCTTGAGCTCGTCGCGATAGCAATCGAAGTGGCCAATGGCCGGCGGCAGGTCGTTGGCCGCCATCAGTGGCTGCGGTTCAAGCCATTGGCGGACCACACGCGGCCGGCAATCGTTGGGGTCGCGTGGTAGGCATATTTGGTTTTTGTCGTTCAGGTCGAAAGGAAACCAGAACGCGATATTCAGTCGGTCGGGCTTGAGGCGGTTTTTTTTCGCGCCCGGCGCAGGCTTTTTATCCGGGTCGGGCCACGTGACCTGGACCTCATCGCTTGATGAGGTGGTTTGATGGAACACCAGCGCCATGGGAATACGCGGATCGTCATCCGGCTCGTCCGCCTCCTGCGCACCCTCTGCGTCGTCCTCTGAGGCCTCAAGTGCCTGCGCTTGCTGTTTTCGCCGGGCCTCTGCGGCACGCTCAGTGAGAATGCCCAGTGCCAGCGCCCGACGCTTGCCGAAACCGAGATTGAAGTTGGGCCAGGCCAGCCCCGCGAAATTTGTCACCGGGATGCGGACATCGGTGGCTTGCAGGCCACCCAAGTCATCGGCAATCAGCGCTCTGTGCCAGTAGTCCAGCACATTCGCGGGCAAACTCCCGACGGGTCCTGCCTGAGGGTCCACCTCCATCGAGTGCAGAACCTGTTCCTTGGAAACCGCTACAGCAGTAAAATCCTTGCGCAACCGCTTGCTCAAGTCCATGAGACGCCTAAACATTTCTTACACCCTATAAATCCGAACGGCATACGAACAATGGCTCGTAGCGGCCAACAATGATGGCCCATTGCCTTGGTCGCTGCAATTCAAGCCGGGCACGTATAGTTAACGAGTGACCTGTTCAATATTATACAACTCGTGTTTAGGTCAAACGCACCGTCAACCACCCGAGACTTTCCCCGCCCATGCACGGACGCCCCCTCCTCATCGCCCTATTCCTCACCGGTACTGCCATGGCCGCAGAACCCTCCCGCTACACCTACGACGAAGCCCCCACCGATGGCTTCATGTACGCCGTGCGCTATCAGCAAGCCAAACTGGCCTGTGGTTCGCTGCCCGAAGATCTCGAGGCGGACTATGCTAAAGCGATGCGGCTGACTGGCGAGGCCAGCCCTGCGTTTAAAGCTAGCTATGCACAGCGCTTGGCAACCCAGCCAAAGTGGAGCAAACCGGCGTTGCCTGAAGAACAGGCGCTTGCGTGCGAACAAAGCCAGCACACCTTGCGCGTAACGGTGCAGCTCGCCCGGCAATGGTTTCCCGGTGGCTGGTAGCCACGTGTTTTAATCCATTGATCGGTCCATTGATCGGAGGTCCACGATGAACCCACACAGCACCGCCCTTGTCCTGATCGAGTTCCAGAACGACTTCACCACACCCGGCGGGGTGTTTCATGATGCGGTCAAAGACGTCATGCGTATTGGCGACATACTGGCCAACACTGCAACCACGGTGCAGCAGGCGCGCAAGCTGGGCGTGAAGATCATCCATTTGCCGATCCAGTTCGCCGAGGGTTACCCGGAGCTGACCACGCGCGACTATGGAATATTGAAGGGTGTGGCTGATGGCAGTGCTTTTCGCACCGGCAGTTGGGGGGCCGAGATCACCGAGGGTGTGGGCCGCGAGGCCGGCGATATCCTAGTGGAGGGCAAGCGTGGGCTGGATGGTTTTGCGACGACGGGACTGGACCTGGTGCTGCGCAACAACGGCATCCAGAACCTGGTGGTGGCAGGTTTTCTGACCAATTGCTGCGTCGAAGGCACGGTGCGTTCAGGCTACGAGAAGGGCTACAACGTGGTCACCTTGTCCGACTGCACGGCAACCTTCACCAGCGAACAGCAGCAGGCCGCCGAGCAATTCACGCTGCCGATGTTTTCTCAGGTGCTGCAACACACACAGTTCCTGGAAACCCTCAGCCGTTAAGGGTGAATCCCGAAGACACCGGCGCAGGCAACTTGTGCCGGCGCGGTCGCTGTTGCCAGGCAAGTTGCGCTTGCACCCGGGCGACGGCTTCCAGGACTTTGTGCGCCCATTGCTCATCATTCGGACGCACGACAACCACACGGAAACCGTGGTCGTAACCTTCGATTTGCACGCCACCGTCCTAGAGCCAAGTCAAAATTTTTTTTGGCGATCTGAGAGTCTATAGGTTTCGTCGGGCAGGCTGTTCAGCCTGATCATTGCGCATGACCGCGGTGTAACCGCGCTACGTGCTGATCTATGCGACCTTGGATCGTGCGCAAGGTAAAACCTACTCTCTGACCTGAGAGAAAGTAACGACTGGACCATATTCCTGATCAGACACTATCGCTTGCACACAAAATTTCTTTTCTGGAAATTTACTCAGCAACAGCATCCTCCATGACTGAGCAACAATCCTGCACAGCTGTTCATAAACAGCATCCTCCACCCTACTCCCGCAGCCTCCAAAAACATCATACAGATGCAGATGATTCAAAACCTTCTCAACGGCCACCACATCATTATTACAAGTTTCCATCCAACTCGCGAATGCTTCAAAAGTAAAACTGCTTTCCAGAAACACACCCGATTCGTGAAAAACAAAATCGGGGAATAAAACTTTACAAAACATCAAGGCATCTTCAGGGTGCACAACATCACTAATATAAGAAAACTCATCCAGCTCCGACTGATCCGCCCATTGGCTTTTCCAACGCTCATACTTTGGAGAACTGACAGAATCTACAACCTTAATGATCTTCATGAAGTTTCTTCTGCACTGATGCTTCGTGGAGGTTTTTTGCTCGACGAAAATTGTACTCCGATCAATCCGTCTGGCAACTTGTTGCGAGCATAGTCACCTGAATGACCGGCACAGCGTCATGGCGTGCCGGAACGTAATACGGTGTGAAGTCGAACACCCGGGAGTTACCGGGCGCCTGACCAACCTTGAGTACGCCTTCAGTTGCGCCGATCTACCAAGCAGGAGGGACTTAAAACTTGATAATCCTTAGAAATCTAGGCAGTTATTCGCAACCGTATCGCCGCTATTCAGGACACACCACTATAGGGGTCGGATACGGAGTCACCAAACTCAGAGAGCGCGAGAGAAATCTCATTAAAAACTTCCGGTGACACGTCGGTAGGCGAGCGAGAGGCCAGGAAAGTATTGATCGCCTCAAGCCCCAAGCTCGCCATGATGCTAATAACCTGTTCAGCCTGTTCCAGATCATGACCATCCCATAAAGACAACACGCGATGTTCAATTCGTTCTCTAAGACTGTTGTCTAACAAACTATAGGTATGCCACTGCCTATCACTCAATTGCACTAATGACTTTACAAGCTCCGCGCTACCGGTTTTTTTAGATTCGAACTCATCCAACAACTCGGAAAACGCCATTTCAAGCTCCTCGCGGGTCATGAGATCTGGCAGCGCTGCGTAATATGCAAAATTTTTCATATTTAAAAATCCACAGGTCTAGCTGTGCAGTGGCCTGTCGACTAATTGCCCCCAGGACCAATCAGCGAGCTTTCGATCTGCACGCCAGGCATCATTTGCTGTAACCCTTTGATCAGTTTGTCCCCCGCTTCCGTCAAGGCCTCAAGCGGCATCGCCGGCAGACTCTCCAGGATGAACCACATGTTTTTGGCGTCAGCACCAAGACGGGTCCTGACACCTTGTCGCCAATTCCAGCGACGGCAGGTCACTCCTTTGTCATCGCGCCAGACAACCTCGCCGGCGTCTGGGTACTCGAAAGCAGGAGCGCCCTCTTTCATGGTGTCAAAAGGTTCGGTGCCATCTGCAATTGCCAGACGTGGGGAGCCCACATAGGCATCAATATTTTCCCCGCCGACCGGGATGGCGTACTCAATACTGATTGCGTTGTAGAGGTCGACGATGGGGTCCAGGCTCGGCAAGCTGCCGTCGCGTAACACCCGTTTACGCAGTGCCTCGGCTGAACAAGGCGTGCGCTGCGGCTTGGCGCCGAACGCTCGGAATGTCTCGGCCCATGCGGCCAAATGGGCTTCTCCCCAGCTTGGCCCACCTTCCTGCACGGCCTTGAAAGCCCGGTCCAGTGCGGCCTGAGCCACCTCAGGGTGGGTCAGTGGCGCAGCTTCCACCACGATGCTCAGGGCCCGGAACTCCGGGGCCAGCTCGGCAACGGCTTGATCAATTAACGGCAGTACGGACAGCATCAAAACCTCCAGCAACCTGAATGTCATTTCATGCTAGTCAGTGACGACCGGAAAAGTCAATATAATGACTAATATCACCCACTATAACGGATGATCCGATTGACGCAGCGGCTGATAAAGGCTGAAAATCCGGGCACATTTTGCCGCGTGAACCTTATCAATGACCACGAATACCAGCCTGTCGACTACCCTTGGCGCTGATGCTCAAGCTGTCAGCCTGGCCGTCGCGCGCACGCTCAAACAGGCGCGCAAGGCACAGAAGATTACGCTGGATGAGCTTTCCCGACGCGCAGGCGTGAGCAAAGGGATGGTCGTCGAAATAGAGAAATGTACGGCGAACCCCAGTATCGGCATCCTTTGCAAAATCGCCGCCGCGCTTGGCTTGTCCGTTGCAGACATTGTCAATGTGACCGAAGCCCCATCCGCCCATATCATCAACAGTCAAGACATCCCCACGCTCTGGAACGGGGAGCTGGGAGGAACGGCGCGCCTTCTGGCTGGAACGTCCGGCCCCGACATGATCGAGCTGTGGCGTTGGGAAATGCACCCAGGCGAGTCCTTCGCTTCACAGGGTCATCCTCAGGGCACGCTTGAACTGTTTCATGTGGAAAAAGGCACGCTGAGATGCGTGGTAGGGGAAACGGAGTTGGTCATCCCTGCGGGCAGCTCGGCAGTGGCCAAAACCGATGTTCCCCATTCTTATTCCAACGCGGGGAGATCCAGGTTGGTATTCACTATGTCGGTGACGGAGATGCATCAGTAGGCACTGGCAGGCTGGCGGCCAGTGAGCCTGCCCTCGCGGTTTAACCTAACTGATTAGCAAATTTGCCTACCGCGTCGACTACCCTTTTAGCGCCATCCTGGATCTCCACTATCACCTCGCCTGCCTGCGTAGCCAGTGCAAGGCCTTGCTCCGCTTGGGACTTACTGTTCGCCATTTCACCCACGGTTTCATCGACCAATTTCTGGTTCTGCATGACGACAGAGGCAATTTCTTCCGTCGCGCTGCTGGTGCGCCCAGCTAATTGCCTGACTTCATCCGCGACTACGGCAAAGCCTCGGCCCTGCTCGCCTGCGCGGGCAGCTTCAATCGCAGCGTTCAACGCCAACAAGTTGGTTTGTTGAGCAATACTACTGATCGTCTGAATGATCGAGCTGATCAACAGTGACTGTTTGCCGAGCGCTTCGACTCCGCCAGAGGCAGCCTGCATATCCACGGCGATCTTGCGCATGGTATGCATTGTGTCGTTTACAACGACTGCTCCGTGCTGAGCACTGACATCGGTCTGCTGGGATATTTCAAATGCTGTTCGGGCTGCATCACTGACCTCTTTTTCCCGGGCAACCTGGTCAGTCACTACCGTGGCAAACTTGACCACTTTGCACAGCGTCCCTTCAGTGTCATACACCGGGTTGTAAGTAGCCTCCAGCCATACGGTTTGACCGCGACTATCAACGCGCTCAAATCGACCCGCGACAAACTCACCCTTTTTCAGGGTCAGCCAAAAGTCCTTGTATCGTTGAGACGCGGTTTCTTCTGGCTTGCAGAAGATACTGTGATGACTGCCTTTCGCTTGCTCCAGGTTGTAGCCCATCGCTTTGAGGAACTGATCGTTCGCCTTGATTACGTGCCCGGAGAGGTCGAACTCGATTACCGCAGTTGAACGAAGTAATGCATCGATGAATGACGCGTTCTCCGAAGCCTGTTCCAGGCGAGAGGTAATATTCGCCCCATAACATGTGATGTGGCTCAGGCTGCCACCTGCGTCCGCGATAGGTTGCCAATGGGCACGGATCCACACCAGGGAGCCGTCAGCATGCAAATACCGGTAATCGTCCGTGATTGATTTACCGGAGGTGACCGCAGCGCGAAAGTTATGAAAGCAAGGGAGCTTCGTTACGTAGTGCGGAAAAATATCCGACATGGCGCGCCCAATAAGACGATCCTGGGTGTAGCCCAAAGCCCCTGCAAAATTGTCGTTACAGGAAATGATTTTAAAGGTTGAATCGATAGTCAGCGTCAGCATTTCACGGTCAAGGCCGTCGCGTAATTGGCGCAGCGCCGAGAGTTCCGCTTCCTGGGAAATTAGTCGGCTTTTGAGCTTGGTATTAAACATGGACAACCGCCTCTTGGATTATGAAAGGCTATCGGCATTTTCCCCTATACATTAAGGGAAGCCGACGGACGTAAGGCAAACCTGAGAAAAGGTGCTCCGAAGAGCGCCATAAAAAGAAGTAAAGCAGGTTTACCTGACGCGGGTCTGGCGTACAAACCGTCCCCTGCACGTCCTCACAGTTTGAAACGCGAAACGACAGTACGCAGTTCCCCTGCCAGCAGCGAAAGCTCTTGCGCCGTTGCGGCGTTGTCCTCTATGCCCTCCATCAGTGCAACACTGCCATTACGTATCTCGGTCACATTACGGTTGATATCTTCCGAGACGGCATGCTGCTGAACCGCCGCGCTGGCTATTTGCGTGTTCATGCCGACGATTTGCTCAACACCCTCATTAATTGCGTCCAGGCTGGTGGAGGCCTGGTCGGCAGACTCGATACATTCCTGAGCGCGCAATTTGCCCGCTTTCATTTGCTCGACCGCAGCACCCGTTGCACTTTGCAGCTCCTGGATAATCCGGCGGATCTCTTCGGTGGAAGTTTGTGTGCGCGAGGCCAGTGTTCTGACCTCGTCCGCGACCACCGCAAAACCTCGACCCTGCTCACCGGCGCGGGCGGCTTCAATGGCGGCGTTCAACGCAAGCAAGTTGGTTTGATCGGCAATGTTACGGATCACCTCTATTACGCCACCTATCTGTTGGCTGTGTTGGGCCAGCGCCGAGACCTTTTGCGCGCTGCGCTCCACCTCGTCGGCCAGAGCCTCAATAGTCACGCGGGTTTCCTGCATTTTCGCCAGGCCGGCGCTGGAGGACTGGCTGGCGTGCTCGGCGGCGTGGGCAGCACCCTCGGTATTTTGCGCCACGTCCGCGACGCTGGTGGTCATCTCGTTGATGGCTGTGGCGACTTGTTCGGTTTCGCTTTGCTGGTTGCTCATTGAGCGTTTGGCTCGATCAATCGACACGCCAATGCGCTGCGCTGCATCGGAGACCGATTGGGAACTGCGCTCGACCTGAGCAAGCGAGGAGCCAAAGGCTTGCACCATATGGTTAAGGCCGTTGCCCACGTCGGCCATTTCATCTTTACCGCGCACTTGAATGCGCACGCTCAGGTCGCCCTGGGCAATCAATTGGGTGGCCACCAACACGTCGTTGATCGTGCGGCGCATGGCGCTGTAGATGCCGCTGAACACATACACCAGCAGCAGGCCAAGAACGACAAACATGCCTAGAATAAATTGCCGTTCCGAGGTTTTTTCCTGAACGCGTTGTTCAAGTGCATTCGACAATGCTTCCTGCAGCGTGTCTTGGGCTTTGTACAACTGCGCCACCACCGCATTGCCCTGGGCCGGCAAGTTCTGCACGCCGCTGATGATGTCGGTTGGCGCGCCAATCAATACTTCGAGGTCGGCGCGAAAGTTGTCGAGGCTGGCAAAAGCACTGGTAATCGGGGCCTGAATGCTATCGGCCAGAGCGGGTTCTCTGCGGCGCAAAAGTGCCAGGCTTTGCTGTAGCTCTTTATGGATCAGTAACTCATTTTTGAGCATCGACTTGATGACGCTGCGCGCACCCGCACTCAAGGTTTGCCCGTCATGCAGCCCGCTCGCCAGCCCGCGCAATTGGCCGACGATATTGATTTGGCGTGGCAGCCTCAAGGTGCTCTGGTCGATCATGAACAACGAAGCGTAATCTTCATCCAGCACCATGCCGGACGTGGCCGATACGTAGTACACGAAGTTCAGCGTCTCGTTGAGCTGATCGCTCCAGCCGTCGAACATCGCGGTTTGGTTGGCATCGGCTTTTGCCAGCTCAATCAAACGCTGTGCACCGTCGTGCAGACGCTGCACTCGATCACCGGTCTCCAGCTGCGTGGTGTATTGGCGGTCGGTTGCGGTCAGTTTCGAAAAAGCGCCCTCCAACTTCTCCTGGTTGGTCGCTAGATCGGCTTGAGCGGTTTTATCACCGCTGAGCAGGCGGTTGGTGAGCGCACGCTGCATCATCGATATGCGCATAACAGGCGTCACGTCCAGTAAATAGCGCTGGCCCAATTGTTCCGAGCGAATGACCTCAAGGCTTTCGTTGATTTGATTGAGGACACGCGTCCCGAGCAAGCCCAAAGGGATCAATACGATGATCGCAAGCACCGCGAATTTCGTGGAGAAGCGTAATCGGTTAGCCATGTGTACGGCAGGAGCAAGGATATTCATGGAGTTCTCACAGCCCGGAATGGGACATTTTGTAGGTGGTTTGTGGTTGAGAACGCTCCATTTCCTCGAATGCCTGGCTCTGTCTGGCTCATTCGGCTGGTCACTTTTTTATGTAATAAAAAGTTTCAGTAACTCTGTCGGCATCGAGATTAAGAACTTTATGAAAAGTTGTACATTTAATTATATTTGTACAACTTGGGAACGCCTTGAGCGCAATGATGTCGCGGAGCCACTACGCAAGCTTGTAGCTGGCCCATGTGCGCAATGCCGTGGGTGATCGCTATCCTGCCGATTTACACAAGAACGCTGACCGCTAAATCCCAATACCCTGCGCCCATCGGTTCAGCTCACCTTGCGACCTTCGACCGGGTAACCCGGGTCCGTGAAACCGTGGGTCGATGCATGCCCCGGCACCACCAGGCTGTCGACCAGTTTTTCGTCATCCGGCCCCAGTTCCAGCCCTAACGCGTCCAGGTAGCTGTCCCAGTGAGCCTCGGTGCGAGGGCCTGCGATTGCCGCGCTGATCAGCGGGTTCTTCAGCACCCAGGCGATGGCAAAGGCCACTGAAGTGGTGCCGCGATCGGTGGCGTGCCGGGCGATGGCCTGGGCAATTTTTAAAGACTCGGGCCGCCATTCTGTCTGCTGGATTCGCTTGTCACCGCGACCCGCCCTGGTATCCGCCGGCGGCGGTGCATCCACTGGGTACTTACCGCTCAGAACGCCACGGGCAAGCGGGCTGTAGGGCACAACACCCATGCCGTAATTGCCGGCGACGGGCAATTGCTCGACCTCGGCAATACGATTGACGATGTTGTACAACGGCTGGCTGAGGGTCGGCCGCTGAATGCACCTCCATGGGTAGGCAGCCTCAGGTTGATGCAGTTATGCGCAGCCAGGTCTTTCGGCGCCACACTGCGCGTGGTTCGCGTCAATAAACGCACGCCAAGGCGGGCTTCCAGCGCGCGAATGGTATGACTCAGCGCCGACTGCGAAACGCCGAGCTGGGCAGCTGCGCGGGTAAAGCTGCGCTCCCGTGCGACCGCAATAAATGCCAACAAGTCGGCGTAACCTTCACGCGCCATTTATGAACCTCATTCATAGACCGATCGCTGGATAGCCTATCTCACATCAATGGGAAGGTCTCACAGTGCGGCACTCAGCCCTGTATCCCGCAGTCTTGAGGTGCAGGCGCCGCGCGGTGCTTGAATCGGAACCCGTGCAGGCCTAACCTGCACGCGCAGCATTTACCCTTCGAGTCAGGACGACCTTACATGTGGGATGGCAACGTTACCTTCGGTGATTCATGGGCCGGTTACATTGGCCGTGCGGATCAAAACACTGCCCATTCCCATGTTGCGATCCAGCTGTGCATTGGCGTCAATCACCCGGTCAACCTGGAGCTTCCCGGGCAGTTGATTCGCGCAGCGGGCGTGATTATCGGCCCGAATGTCGAGCACCGTGCAGTGCCTGACTGTCATGCGGTGGCCTTCGTCTACATCAACCCTGATACCCCGCTGGGCCGCGCACTCAATGCGCTGCTGCAGGATAACGGCATCGCCCTGGCCAGCGATGAACTGCTGGAATGCTTTCGCTGCACCACCTCCCTGCCCCAGTTCGTCGAAGCGCTCGCACGCCTGCTGGCGATCTCCGCGCCCATCGACCAACGCCTCTATAAAGCCTTGAACATTTTGCGCCTGGACCGCGACGGCCCAGGCTCAGTTGGCCGCGCCGCCAATGCGGTGGGCTTGTCCAGCCCGCGCTTGCGTTGTGTGGCGACCCACCAGATGGGCGTTTCGCTGTCCCAATGGATCATCTGGAACAAACTAGAACGCGCTTCCAAAGCCCTCGCTGGAGGTTCCAGCTTGTCGGACGCAGCCGCAGACGGCGGCTTCTCCGACCAGGCGCACCTGGCCCGCATGATGCGCCGCATGATTGGCATGACGCCCCGCACCGCAGCCAAGGTATTGCGCAAGACAAGCGTTTCATTCAAGACGCAGTGATATCAAAACGCCAATATCGATCGCATCTTATTCGCCAACACGTTAAGTGCTGATCGTCTCCCCCCACAGAGCCCCTCAGCGCCGCTGAAAGTGAATACAAGAGTGTTCGCCAGGGGCATCTGTGCCTGGGATTCGGCGGAACGCACCGTTAATTCTTTCGATGAGTCCGCAGGAAGCGTCCTACATGTCAGAACCGCAAAAACTAACCGTCCTGCTCACAGGGGGCTCAGGCGTACTCGGTGATTCACTGATCGACTGCCTGGCCAAGGACGTTCACCTGGTGTGCCTGGCGCGCAAAAGCCGCATCCGCCACCCAGGGGTTGAAGTGCTCAAGGGCGATATCTGCAGCCCTCGGCTGGGGTTGGCCGCCGCTGATTACGAAGCGCTGCTAAACCGTGTGGATTGGGTGATCCACGCTGCTGCAGTCACCCGTATGGATGGCGACATCGACCAGATTTTTTCGGTGAACTACCTCGGCACCGAAAACGTCGTGAGGTTTGTGCAGCAGGCCAAAGTGCCGCTTTATCACGTCAGCACAGCCTCCGCTCATCCGTGCGATTACTACGAAGGCGTGCAGGCTGAAACGCCGTACGAAGTTGCCAAGCGCCAGGCCGAAACCCTGGTGCGCTCGTCCGGGATCGACGTGTCGATCTTCCGCCCGTCCATCATCATCGGCAATTCGGACAGCGGGCACATGCCCAACTTCCAGGGTTTTCACATGACCATGGGGCTGATGATGTCCGGCGTGCTGCCGATCATTCCTTGCCCGCCGGCAGGTTATGTCGACCTGATCGCTCGGGACGTGGCCGCACAGGCGATCGCCAATGCGTTGCACCAGCGCTTGATTGGCGAGGACTACTTCCTCACCAGCGGCCCGCAGTCCCTGGACCTCACCCGCCTGCTGGACCTGATGTGCCAGTCGATGGAAACCCAGGCGCAAGCCTTCACCCGGCCACGTTGCATGGCGCCGGATATTTATGAGCGGTTGATCCGCCCGGTGTTCCTGCCGGCGCTGTCCGGCAACATTCAGGCCGCGCTGGGTCGCGCCAACCAGCTGTGCCGCTATGCCTGCCTGCGCACACCACTGCCGACCTCATTGCCGCAGCTGCTCGGCGAGCCGGCGTTCAGCGCACGGGATGTGAGCCGTGAATTACTGCTGTCACTCAACCACCTGGCCCCCAAGTTAGGTGCGCTGACCCGCATGCTCAAGCAGCCCGTGCCACCGGCAACAGAAGCGAGCCCGGCATGAACCGGCGTCCCGTCGAACCTGCAGCCGACGCCGAACAGATCGATCAATTTTTTCGCCAGCACGTGAACTCGGGCTACGCGCGCCTCGCCGCGCTGATGAACTTGCCGATCGAGCAGTCCAGCCGGGGCGTCTACATCTATGACAGCCAGGGCCGCGAGTACCTGGACGTGGGTGGCTACGGCGTGTTTTTCCTCGGCCATGGCCACCCGGTGGTGGTGGAAGCCGTGACGCGCCAACTGCAACAAAACGCCCTGTCCAGCAAGCTGTTGCTCAACCCGCAACAAGCACTGGCCGCACACGATTTGGCAACGTGCTGCCCGGGCAACCTGGACTATGTATTTTTCTGCAATTCGGGGGCCGAAGCCACCGAGGCCGGCTTGAAACTCGCCCGGCTCAACGGCTGCCACCGCACGCTGTCGACCCTCGGCGGCTTCCACGGCAAGACCCTCGGCGCACTCTCCGTCACCGGTCGCGACAGCTACCGCGAGCCCTTCAGCGGCCTGCTTGGCGACACCGACTTTGTGCCCTTCGGCGACAGCGCTGCGCTGGAACAGCAACTCAGCGCCTCGCCGGAAAAAGCCTGCGTGATTCTCGAACCGATCCAGGCCGAAGCCGGTGTGATCGTGCCGCCAGCGGGTTACCTCACCCGCGTGCGCGAACTGTGCGATGACTACGGCGCAGTGCTGATTTTTGATGAAATCCAGTCGGGCCTGGGCCGCACCGGCCATTGGTGGGCGTGCGACAGGGAGCAGGTGGTGCCCGACATCATGCTGGTCGGCAAAAGCCTGTCCGGCGGCTGCGTGCCCGTCAGTGCAATGGTGGCCAGCGCGGCGATCTACGCGCCGTTCAATCGCAACCCCACGGTGCACACCACCACCTTCGGCGCCAACCCGCTGGCGATGGCGGCCGTGCAGGCCACCTTGCAAGTCATGCAGCAAGAGAACCTGGTGGAACGCGCCCGGCTGATGGGCCAGGAACTGCACGCCCGCTTCACGAACTTGCTCACGCAAATGGGCTTGGCCGAGCGCGTCAAGTTTCGCAGCGCGGGCTTGCTGCTGGGTTTTGAATTCACCGAGGCCTCCATCGCCGCGAACATGGTCATGGCCTTGATCGAACAGCACATCATTGTGTGCCACTCACTCAATGATCACCGAGTGATCAGGCTCACGCCTTCGCCGCTGCTGACCGCCCAGGACTGCACCCGGTTGATCGAGGGGTTCGCCAGCGCGCTCACCTCCTCCATCCCTACCCTTTGAATGGAATCTGCCCCATGCAACACGTCAATGTACAGGCACACATCCCCAACGCCTGCGCTGATCAAGTCTTCGCCGTGATCAGCGACTTCAGCAACTACGTCGAGCTGTGCGACTCGGTGCGCACTATCACGATCAACAAGGTCAGCGACCTGGTGTCGTTCACCTCGTGGGAAGTCAACTTCCACAGCGGCATCCTCAAATGGCAGGAGCGCGACACGTTCAACCGCGAAACCCGCGAAATCCACTTCGAGCAAATGGCCGGCGACGTGGACCACTTCTCGGGTACCTGGCAAGTGCTGCCCGACGGCAAAGACTCGATCATCACCTTCGAATCGCGCTTTGACCTGGGCCTGCCGATGCTCGCCGACATGCTCGACCCGGTGGCCCAGCAGGCCATCCGCGAAAACATTCACTCGATCATCACCGGTCTGTTTCCGGCGAGCTACCTGAAGGCCTGAGCCATGTCACTGTCATTGTTAAACCGCTCACGCGCCCTGCTCCACAGCGTTGCCCCGGAGTTTGACGAGCGCTTGGCGGCCATTGCCTTCGCTGACCGCGAAGGCCCCCACAGTGAAGTCATCGCACTGTTCAAAAAGCACGGCCCGGTTGGCCTGCTGGTTAACCGCGCGGCCGGCGGGCTGGGCGCCAGTATTCTGGAAGCGGTGCATGTGCAGATCGCTCTCGGTGCGCGCTCGCCGTCGCTGGCAGTCGCCAGCACCATGCACCAGTTTTCCGTGGCCAGCCTGCTGGCACTCACGCAAAACGGTGGCGGCGCCGAGGGCCTGTTATTGGCCGCGGTCGCGCAAAACCGCTTGCTGCTGGCCTCGGGGTTTGCCGAGGGCCATTCGGGCGCCGGTATTCTCGACTCGACCATGCAGGCAGTGCACACCCCGGAAGGCGTGTTGCTCAGCGGCAGCAAGAAGCCCTGCTGCCTCGGGCAGTCGATGGACTTGCTGACTGCCAGCTATACCCGTCAGGGGCCCGAGGGCGAAGAGCTGATGGTCGCGTTGATTCCCGCCAACGCTGCGGGCATCACCCGCTTGCCGTTCTGGCAGAACAGCGCGCTGGCCGCCGCCGAAAGCATCGAGGTGCGCCTCAATGAAGTGTTTGTGCCCGAGCGCATGCTGTTTTCCGCCGGCTACAAACACCTGTTGGGCGATGTGCAAACCGTGGGTTTCATCTGGTTCGAGCTGTTGATCTGCGCGTCCTATGTAGGTGCCTGCGCCGGCCTGATCGAATCCGTGACCGACGCCGCACGCTGGACCGCCCATCACCGCGTCGACCTGGCGGCCAACCTGCAATTGGCAATCAGCGCTCTGGAAGGCGCAGCGCTGGACATCGAGCGTAACCCCAACGACCTGCCAAACGTGCTCGCCCGCCTGTTGCTGGTGCGCTACGGCATCGAGCAACTGCTCACCCAGCTCTCCGACCAGGCCCACGCCATGCTCGGCGGAATGGCGTTTATTGCCGGCAACCAAAGTTCGAACTGGGTGATGGCCGTCCGTGGCCTGCAATTTCACCCGCCGGCGAAGATCTCCATGGCCAGCAACCTCGACACCTATTTGTCCCACTCAACCTTCAGCATCGCCGGAGCGCACCCATGAACCTGCCTGGAAAAATCATCGTTATCACCGGCTCCGCGCGCGGCCTGGGCCATGCTGCCGCCAGCAAGCTCAAGAGCCAGGGCGCCACGGTGATCGGCCTGGACATTCTGGCGCCGCAAACGCCTGAGCTGCTGGATGCGTTTTACCAGGTTGACCTGGGCGACCGCCGCGCCCTGGCAGAGGTGATTGGCGCCATCAGCACCGACTTCGGCGACATCGACATCCTGATCAACAACGCCGGCACCTTGACCCTGGAACGCGGTGAAACCGGGGTGACCGATGAGGTCACGCGGGCGGTTGACGTGAACCTGTTTGCGCCGTGGCAACTGGTCTCCGGGTTCTTGCCGGGGTTGCTGCGCAAGCGCGGCAAGGTAGTCAACGTGTCGTCGCTGTTTGCGCTGGTGAATGCACCGTATGTGGCCGCCTATGCCGCCAGCAAACGCGCGCTGAGCGCGTATTCCGACGTGCTGCGCATGCAGTACCGCGGGCAGCTCGACGTGGTCACGGTGTACCCCGGTTTTATCGACACCGCGATTCATTTGCCGGCCCAGCGGGTTGGCCTGTCGGTCAAGCGTCTGGTGACGTTCATGTGGGGTGACAAGACCCTGCTGTGCCTGGAAGAAAAACTCGACGCCGCCTCTGACGGCCTGGTGCGCGCCTGCCAGAAAGACGGCCTGCGCAACCGTGGGTTGACCTTCATGGGCACGCTGGCGATGTACACCGCGCGCAGCCTGCCGAGTGTGGTCGATGCATTCATCGCTCTGCGCCTGCGCACGTTGACCCGTGGCGGGCACTTGGCGCTCAAACCTGAACTGATCGAGTAACGCGCCGCCAATGGCCAGTCAACTCCACTCCAAGCCGCAGGTTCGCCTCGACCGTGCCCTGTTCAAGGCCCGGCCGGGCGAGTCCCTGCTGGTCATCGGTTACGCCTTGAGCCTCTACGTGCTGCCGCTCGCGTTGTTTGTGTGGGTGGCCAACAACGCCTCCACCGGCTGGGTGCTGCTGAGCGCGCCGCTGCTGGTGTTGGCGGGCTATGGCTTGTTTCTGCAAGCGATCCTTGGGCATGAAGGCTTTCACTTCAACCTGAGCGCAAACCCGATGCGCAGCTGCTACCTGGGCATTCTCACCAGTTCGCTGCTGCCGGGGTTCTGTGTGACGGGCTACTTCGTCGATCACTGGCAGCACCATCGCTTCAACAACAGCCCGAAGGACCCGGACTACCGGCACTTTTCACGCTATCGCAGCCTGGCGAGCCGCATTGCCGTGTCGCGTTTGGCGGCCACGTCGAATTACCTGCACGCCACGCTGCGCCTGGCGTTCGGGCCGCAGAACGAACCCTCGCCGTTGCCCTTGAGCGCGGCGCACGTTCAGCGGCTGGCGCGCTGCAACCTGGCGTGCCAGCTCGGCTGGCTCGGCCTCTACACGCTCGCCATGGTGTGGGTCGACGGTTTGCTGTTGGGGTTTGGCCTGACGCTGGCGGTCGCGTTTCTGCTGTCGGCGGTCAACGCGTATCAGGAACACGCGTTCAGTGCCGGCCCGCAGCAGCCGCCTGCGCGCTCACGCACCTCGCGCCTGAGTACCTGGCTGCACGCTGGCTCGAACTTTCACCTGGAACACCATTTTTACCCGGCCGTGCCGTGCTGGCGACTGCCGCGCGTGCACCGTCAACTGCTGGATTCGGGATGGTACGCCGACAAGCACTACCTGCTGGAAAGGCGCTTCGTCGCGTCTTTCAAGTACGCCACCGGCAGCCACCCCTACCGTGGAGACACGGTAAACGACTGACCTCACCGCCTAATTTCCCTATGGATTTCCCGCCTGACGTTTCAGGCCGCAGGAGCACCTATGTCATTTGATATTGATAGCCACATCGAAGTCGAACGCGAACAACTCTTCAGCCACCCGCTGTTCGCCAATATCCGTACCGTCGAAGACGTGCGCACGCTGATGGAGTTTCACGTGTTTGCCGTGTGGGACTTCATGACGCTGCTCAAGCGTATCCAGCGCGACCTCACCTGCGTGGAGTTGCCCTGGGTGCCGCCGGTGCACATCACCGCCGCACGCCTGATCAATGAAATCGTGGTGGGTGAAGAGACCGACGAACACCCCGACGGCGGTTTTATCAGCCACCTGGACCTGTACCTCATCGCCATGGATGAAATCGGCGCCGACAGCAGCGTGTTCCGCCGCTTCCTCGCGGCCATCCAGGCCAGGGTGCCGTTGGCCAAAGCCCTCAACGACGGCGAGATTCCGCTGGCCGCCAAAGTGTTCATGTGCCAGACCCTCGACATCGCGCAGCACGGCTCCACCGAGGCGGTGCTCGCGTACTTCTTCTTTGGCCGTGAAGACATCATCCCCGACATGTTCGGTCGCCTGCTCGCGCAATGGTCGGTCAGCGAAACCGAGGTGCCGATGCTCACCTATTACCTCAAGCGCCACATCGAAATGGATGGCGACGAACACGGCCCGGCGGCCAAACGCATCATCGCCGAAATCGTCACCACCCCCGAGCAACACCAGCACATGGTCGAGAGCGCCAAAACCGCGATCAATTCGCGCATCGACCTGTGGGACGGCGTGAATCAGTTTCTCCTGGAAAAAGCCCGACGCACTGCGCAGCGCCCTGTGCGCCAGGTTGAACACAGCTTCTGAAACCGCTTGAACAGTGACGCGCAAACACAGGAACCGGAACATGACCAAAGGCAAGCTTATAAAACTGACACTGTGCGGCGTCGTGGTCGGGGGGCTGTTGTTGCTCGGCTGGCAGCGCTGGCAGTACTCAAGCGCCTACGTGAGCACCGATAACGCGGAGCTCGACGGGGTGATCATTCCGGTGCGGGCCAAGTTGTCCGGCGTGGTGATGAGCGTGCCGGTGATGGACAACACCACGGTGGAAAGCGGCGACCTGTTGTACCAGATTCGCGACAGCGAATATCAGTACCAGGTAGAGCAGCGTGAGGCGCAATGGCAAGCGTTGCTCTCCGCCGCAGGGCGCAGTGGCAGCCCGGGTGCGCTGGACAGCCAGATCCTCGGCGCGATAGCCATGCGCCAGGCGGCGCAGGCGGCTCTGGCGCAATCGAGCGCGAACCTTGAGCAGGCACGCAACGACTACCAGCGCGCGCGTCGCCTGGCCGCCCAGGGTGTGTTGAGCACCCAGGACCTGGAAGTGGCCAAGGCGCATTTCGAGGCGCTCAGCCATGCCCAGGAAGCTGCGCGCAGCAACACCCAGGCCGCAGCGCAAAGTACCCTGGCAGGCAAGGCCGAGCTGAAGGTGCAGGACTATCGCATCGCGGCGGCCCAAGCCGAACTGGAACAGGCCAAAATCAAACTGCGCGACGCCCGCCAGACCGCGCCCGTGCGCAGTATCGTCTCGAAAAAAGAGGTGGAGCCTGGCCAGTTCGTGGTCGCCGGCCAAAAGCTGTTGAGCCTGATCGCCACTGACCCGCTGTGGATCACCGCCAACTTCAAGGAAACCCAGGTCGGGCGCGTGCGCGTCGGTCAAGCCGCCAAAGTCACCGTGGATGCGTTTCCCGAGCATGCCTTCAACGGAGTCGTCGAAAGCCTGGCACCGGCCACCGGGGCGAAGTTTTCCTTGCTGCCGCAGGAGAACGCCACCGGTAATTTCACCAAGGTGGTGCAGCGCGTGCAGGTGCGCATCGCCCTCAAGGACGTGCCGGATGACTACAAGGCGTTATTGAGCCCAGGCATGAGCGCGTTCGTCGAAGTCGCCACACAACAGCACGGCAGCCAGACGCTATGAGGTCGCCGTACCTGATTGCGTTCACCGTGACGCTGGTGTCGATGATGGAGTTGCTCGACGTGACCATCGTCAACGTCGCCATTCCCAGCTTGATGGGCACTTACGGCGCCTCGGTCGATGAGATTTCGTGGGTGTCCACCGGCTACGTGGTCGCCAACGTGGTGATCCTGCCGGTCAGCGGCTGGCTGTCGGCGTGGTTCGGCCGGCGCACGTATTACCTGGTCTCCACCGCCGTATTCGTGCTGGCGTCACTGGGGTGCGCAATGTCGACCGAACTGTGGCAACTGGTAGCCTTTCGCGTGCTGCAAGGCCTGGCGGGCGGCGGGTTGCTGGGGATTTCCCAGGCGATCATCTACGACGTGTTCCCCAAGGAAAAAGTCAGCAGCGGCATGGCCTTGTACGGCGTGGGCGTGATGATGGGGCCAACCCTGGGGCCGACTGTCGGTGGTTACCTGATCGACACCCTGTCGTGGCACTGGATCTTCCTGATCAACCTGCCGATCGGCGCTGTGGCGCTGATGCTCAGCTGGCTGTGCATCAGCGATTCGCCCAACGAAAGCAAACCCACCAGCGTTGACTACAGCGGCTTCTGCCTGCTGGCGCTGGGGGTCGGCAGCCTGCAGATCCTGCTGGAACGTGGCGAGCATTGGGACTGGATGGAGTCCAACTGGACGGTCGCCTGCCTGCTGCTGAGCAGTTTCAGTTTGGTCGGGTTCTTCTGGTGGGAGCGACGTGTCGCCAACCCGATCGTCAACGTCGCGCTGTTTCAGAACCGCGAGTTCCTGATGGGGTGTATCTGCGCGTTTTGCGTGGGGTTCGGGCTGTACAGCACGCTGTTCATGGTGCCGTTGTTCTTGCAGACACTGCTGGCGCAAAGCGCTTACCAAAGCGGGCTGGTGATTTTCCCCGGCGCGGTGGCGAGCGCCATCAGCACCCTGGTCATCGGCAAACTGTCCCAGGAAAACAAGATCGACGAGCGTGTTTTCGTCACCCTCGGCATCGTCATGTACTGCTATGCGATGTTCCTGCACACCCAGTTCACCCTCGACAGCAACCCCGACTCGCTTTACTGGCCGCTGGTGATTCGTGGCCTGGGCCTGGGCATGATCTTTGTGCCGCTGACCAACCTGGCCATGCGCCGCTTGCCGCTGACGTTGATCTCCGGCGCCTCGGGCGTGTTGAACCTGATGCGCCAATTGGGCGGCAGCGTCGGCATTGCAATCGCCGCCACCCTGCTCACGCGGTTCTCGTGGGAGCGCTATCGCCTGCTCTCGGAACACGTCACCGAATCGAGCTTGATTGCCAGCGGCTGGGGGGGCGTGGAATCCAACCCGCTGTTTCTCTCCCTGGGCCTTGCCAGCCATCAACAAGCCCTGGCCTTGATGCCTTACCTGCAAGCGCGTGAACAAGCGCAAATGCTCGCCTTCAGCATGCTGTTCGGCACGTTGGGCGCGGTCATGGCCATCGGTATTCCCATGGTGCTGATGATGCGCAGAAGCACCCTCAGCCGATAATTTTTTCAGTGGAGCACACCCCCTTGCGTATTTCAGGGCTGAAATTCCAACACCCTTCCCTGCTCTGGCTGGCCCTGTTCTGCCTGCCGGCACAGGCTTGGGCGGACGACCTTTACCAGCTGTACCAGAAGGCGCTGACCCATGACATGAAGTTCGCCGCCGCTCAGGCGCAACAACTGGCCACGGCAGAAAAGGAACCGCAAAGCCGCGCCAACCTGCTGCCGGACCTGTCCGTCACGGGCGGCGCGGCCTGGGTCGATTCCGACGAGTCCAACGATATCCGCCGCAACCGCAATAACACCAATGCCTACGCCGTGGTCCTCACCCAACCGCTGCTGCGCTGGCAGAACGTGATCGCCCATGACCAGAGCAAACTGTTGATCAGCGCCAGCGAGGTGCAGACCGAACAGGCGCGCCAGGACTTGATGCTGCGCGTGGCCCGCGCCTACTTTGACGTGCTGCTCAATCAGGAACTGTTGAACACCCGCACGCAACAGTTGCAGACCCTGCTCGAAAACCAGGACCGCAGCCGCCGCTTGCTGGCCGACGGCGCCACCACCGCGAATGCGCTGGAACAGATACAGGCCAAATATGACCAGGCGTTTGCCGAACAGATTGCCGCCCGTGGTGCACTGGACATCGCCACCGAAACGCTGACTCAACTGACCGCCGCCCAGGCGCGCCCGTGGTCAGGCAAAGAGCCGCCGTTCAGCGCCCCGGTGCCCGCCGCCATCGGCGACTGGGCGACCACGGCGCAACAGGGCAACCTCGCCGTGCAACAGGCGCAAATTGCCCAACGCCTGGCAGAAATGGACATCGACAAGGAACAGGCCGGCCACTTGCCCACCCTGGACCTGATCGCCGCCCATGGTCGCTTCGCCTCGGTAGGCGGTGATGTCTACGACGTCACGCTGCCGGAAAACCGCTATACCCAGACCGTGGTGGGGGTCAAATTGAGCGTGCCGCTTTACGGCGGTGGCCGCACCAGCAGCCGCGTGCGTGAGGCGCATGCGTTGCAGACCAAGGCGTTGGATGAACTGGAAGACGCGCGCCGCAGCGCCGGCTTGATGGCCCGCCAGGCGTACCTGCAGGTCACCAGCGGCATCAGCCAATTCGAGGCCCTCAAACAGGCGCTGAAATCCAGCCAGGTCAACCTCACCTCGGTGACCCACGGCTTCGAGGCCGGTTCGCGGATTAATACCGATGTGCTGGACGCCCAGCAGAAGGTCGCCGACACCCGGCAACGTTTGGCTCAGCAGCGCTATGCGATTCTGCTGGCGCAACTGAACCTGTTGGCGTCTACCGGAAACCTCAACGACCTGCGGCTGCAGGAAGTCAGCCGCCTGCTGAATTGATAAAACCTGCGCGGTGTCTCTTGCAGCCCGCGCAACAGTCTTTTGTCATCAAGGCCATTGATAGCTCCCTAACGAAACCCCCATTGTGGGGTGCTTATCTGCCGCTTATATCATTCCGAATGATAGTTACCTTTGGTTCATTCGATTCGTGACATAGCACCTCGCCGCGCATGATCCGCCCATCTCAATACATTGGCGGATGCACCTCATGGAACAGTCACTCAAACATTTGCGCTTCCCCCTGGCGATTTTGGCCGTGGTGGTGATGAGCGCATGCGGCAAGAGCCCGGAACAAGCGGCCGCCATGCCCCCTGCAAAAGTCAGCGTGGCCAAGGTGCTTGAACAACCGGTCAATGAGTGGGATGAATTCACCGGTCGCCTCGAAGCCCCGGAAACCGTGCAGATTCGTCCGCGCGTGTCGGGCCAGATCGATCAGGTCGCGTTCACCGAAGGCGCCTTGGTAAAAAAAGGCGACTTGCTGTTCCAGATTGACCCGCGTCCGTTCCAGGCTGAAGTGCGTCGCCTTGAAGCCCAGCTCGCACAAACCAAAGCCGCCGCCAGCCGCAGTGACAACGAAGCACAACGCGGCGACCGTCTGCGTCAGAGCAACGCGATCTCCGCCGAACTGGCCGACTCGCGCACCACCGCCGCCCAGGAAGCCCGCGCCGCTGTCGCCGGCATCCAGGCGCAACTCGACCTGGCCAAACTCAACCTGAGCTTCACCCGCGTGACCTCGCCGATCAGCGGCCGCGTCAGCCGTGCCGAAATCACCGCCGGCAACCTGGTGACCGCCGACACCACCGCGCTGACCAGCGTGGTGTCGACTGACAAGGTTTACGCCTACTTCGACGCCGATGAGCGCGTGTACCTCAAGTACACCCAACTGGCACGTGAAGGCCGTCGTGGCGCGACGACCCCGGTGTACCTGGGCCTGTCCAACGAAACCGGCAACCCGCACCTGGGCCAGATGAACTTCGTCGACAACCAGGTCAACCCGGCCACCGGCACCATTCGCGGTCGCGCCGTGTTTGATAACAGCAAGGGCGAATACACCCCTGGCCTGTATGCACGCCTGAAGCTGGTCGGCAGCGGCACCTACTCCGCCGTGCTGATCAACGACGAAGCAGTCGGCACCGACCTGGGCAAGAAGTTCGTGCTGGTGATGGACGGCGACAAGCCGGCTTATCGCGCGGTCGAACTGGGGCCGAAGCTCGAAGGCTTGCGCATCGTGCGCAGCGGCCTGAACAAGGACGACACCATTATCGTCAAGGGCCTGCAACGCGCCCGCCCGGGGTCACCGGTTGCGCCGGAAACCATCCCGATGGCCAGCAAGGAAACCCTCGCCGCCCTGGCACAACAACGACAAGCGCTTGAAGCCAGCAACCTGGAGCAAGTGGCGCCGGAAAAAACCGCGTCCAAGCTCGCAGCCGTCGCGGCCCCACGCGGTTAAGGGATACAACTCAAGATGAATTTTTCCAAGTTCTTCATTTCGCGGCCGATCTTCGCAGCGGTGCTGTCGCTGTTGATCCTGATCGCCGGCGCAATCTCGCTGTTCCAATTGCCGATCAGCGAATACCCGGAAGTGGTGCCGCCAACGGTTGTGGTACGTGCCAACTTCCCGGGCGCCAACCCTAAAGTCATCGGTGAAACCGTGGCCGCTCCCCTGGAGCAGGCGATCACTGGCGTCGAGAACATGCTGTACATGTCCTCGCAGTCGACCGCCGACGGCAAGCTGACCCTGACCATCACCTTCGCCCTGGGCACCGACCTGGACAACGCGCAGGTGCAAGTGCAAAACCGGGTGACGCGTACTCAGCCAAAACTGCCTGAGGAAGTCACGCGCATCGGTATTACCGTGGACAAGGCCTCGCCAGACCTGACCATGGTGGTTCACTTGACCTCCCCGGATCAGCGTTACGACATGCTTTACCTGTCCAACTACGCGATCCTCAATATCAAAGATGAGCTGGCGCGCCTGGGCGGCGTGGGCGACGTGCAGTTGTTCGGCATGGGCGACTACTCCCTGCGCGTATGGCTCGACCCGAACAAGACGGCCTCACGCAACCTGACCGCGACCGATGTGGTCAGCGCTATCCGCGAGCAAAACCGTCAGGTGGCAGCCGGTGCACTGGGCGCCCAGCCTTCACCGACAGACACCAGCTTCCAGTTGTCGGTGAATACTCAGGGCCGCCTGGTTACCGAGGAAGAGTTCGAGAACATTGTGATTCGTGCCGGCGACAACGGTGAAATCACTCGCCTCAAGGACATCGCCCGGGTCGAACTGGGGTCCAGCCAATACGCGCTGCGCTCGCTGATCGATAACCAGCCCGCTGTCGCGATTCCGATTTTCCAGCGCCCCGGTTCCAATGCCATCGACATCTCCAACGATGTGCGCAGCAAGATGGCCGAGCTGAAAAAGAGCTTTCCGGCAGGCATGGATTACCGCATCGCCTATGACCCGACGATCTTTGTACGCGGCTCTATCGAAGCGGTCGTGCACACGCTGTTCGAAGCACTGATCCTCGTGGTGCTGGTGGTGATTCTGTTCCTCCAGACCTGGCGCGCCTCGATCATTCCGTTGGTGGCGGTGCCGGTATCGTTGATCGGTACATTTGCGGTGATGCACCTGTTCGGGTTCTCGCTCAATGCCTTGTCGTTGTTCGGATTGGTACTGGCCATCGGCATCGTGGTGGATGACGCCATCGTGGTGGTGGAGAACGTCGAGCGCAATATCGAGCTGGGCCTGGAGCCGTTCCCGGCCACTGAAAAAGCCATGAGTGAAGTGACCGGCCCGATCATCGCCACGGCGCTGGTGCTGTGTGCGGTGTTCATTCCAGCTGCCTTTATCAGTGGCTTGACCGGGCAGTTCTACAAACAGTTTGCCTTGACCATTGCGATCTCCACGGTGATCTCGGCGTTTAACTCGCTGACCCTGTCCCCTGCCCTGGCCGCCGTGTTGCTGCGCGGTCACGACGCGCCGAAGGATCGCTTCTCGAAGTTCCTCGACAAGATCTTCGGCGGCTGGCTGTTCCGTCCCTTCAACCGCTTTTTCGAAAAGGCCAGCCATGGCTACGTGGGGACCGTTCGCCGGGTAATTCGCGGCAGTGGGATCGCCCTGTTCGTGTACGCCGGCCTGATGGTGCTGACCTTCTTCGGGTTCGCCCACACCCCGACCGGTTTCGTGCCGGCCCAGGACAAGCAATACCTGGTGGCGTTCGCCCAACTGCCCGACGCTGCAAGCCTGGATCGCACCGAAAGCGTGATGAAGCGCATGTCGGAGATCGCCCTGAAACAGCCCGGCGTAGAAGCCGCGATTGCATTCCCTGGCCTGTCGATCAACGGTTTCACCAACAGCCCGAACAGCGGCATTGTGTTTGTGACCTTGAAGCCCTTCGATGAGCGTAAAGACGCGAGCATGTCGGCCGGCGCGATTGCCGGAGCGTTGAATGGCCAATACGCCAACATTGAAGAAGCCTACATGGCGATCTTCCCGCCGCCGCCGGTACAGGGCCTGGGTACGATTGGCGGGTTCCGCCTGCAGATCGAAGACCGTGGCAACCTCGGCTATGACGAGCTGTATAAAGAAGTGCAGAACATCATCGCCAAGAGCCACGGTGTGCCTGAACTGTTCGGCCTGTTCACCAGCTACACGGTCAACGTGCCGCAAGTCGATGCCGCCATCGACCGCGAAAAGGCCAAGACCCACGGCGTGGCAATCAGCGACATCTTCGACACGCTGCAGGTCTACCTGGGTTCGTTGTATGCCAACGACTTCAACCGCTTCGGGCGTACCTACCAGGTCAACGTGCAGGCTGAGCAACAGTTCCGCCAGGACTCCGATCAGATCGGCCAACTGAAAGTGCGCAACAACAAAGGCGAGATGATCCCGCTGGCGACCTTTATCAAGGTCAGCGACACCTCGGGCCCGGACCGCGTGATGCACTACAACGGCTTTATCACCGCAGAAATCAACGGCAACGCCGCGCCGGGCTACAGCTCTGGCCAGGCGCAGGTCGCGATTGAAAAACTGCTGAAAGACGAACTGCCCAACGGCATGACCTACGAGTGGACCGACCTGACCTATCAGCAAATCCTCTCGGGTAACACCGCACTGTTTGTGTTCCCGCTCTGCGTACTGCTGGCGTTCCTGGTACTGGCCGCCCAATACGAAAGCTGGAGCCTGCCGCTGGCGGTGATCCTGATCGTACCGATGACGCTGCTGTCGGCCATTACCGGGGTGATTATCTCGGGCGGCGACAACAACATCTTTACCCAGATCGGCTTGATCGTACTGGTGGGCCTGGCGTGTAAGAACGCGATTCTGATCGTCGAGTTTGCCAAGGATAAACAGCAGGAAGGCATGGACCCGCTCGCTGCGGTACTCGAAGCCTGCCGCCTGCGTCTGCGGCCGATCCTGATGACCTCGTTCGCCTTCATCATGGGTGTGGTGCCACTGGTGTTGTCCAGCGGTGCCGGTGCCGAGATGCGTCATGCCATGGGCGTGGCGGTGTTCTCCGGGATGATCGGGGTGACCTTCTTCGGTCTGTTGCTGACGCCAGTGTTCTACGTACTGATCCGTCGCTATGTGGAGCGCCAGGAAGCGCGCAAAGCGGCCAAGGCCTTGAAGCTGGAGACACAGCAATGAGCGTGAAAGTCTTTCTGCCGAGCCTGCTGGTACTGGCGCTCGCCGCCTGTGCCGTAGGCCCGGACTACAAAACCGAGAAACTGGAGGCGGCCAATATCACGGCCGCCGCCGACACCAAAAGCTATGACCACGCCAAGTACGAAGGCATCTGGTGGCAGCAGTTCGACGACCCGACCCTCGACCAACTGGTGACCCAGTCGTTGGACGGTAACCGTGACCTGCGTGTGGCGTTTGCCCGTCTGCGGGCGGCACGCGCCATCCGTGATGACGCGGCCAACGACATCATGCCGGTGGTCACCAGCCGGGTCAGCAGCGATGTGGGCAAAGGCCAGATTCCCGGCCAGACCACCCGGCGCGTCAACAGTGAACGCTACGATCTGGGCCTGGACATGGCCTGGGAAGTCGACTTGTTTGGCCGTATCCGCCGCAACCTGGAGGCCAGCGACGCTGACCAACAAGTAGCCGAAGCCGACCTGTACCAACTGCAAGTCAGCATGATTGCCGAGCTGGTGGACGCCTACGGTCAACTGCGCGGCGCTCAATTGCGCGAACGCATTGCCCTGGACAACCTGAAGAACCAGCAGGAATCGCGCACCATCACCGAAAGCCTGCGCGATGCCGGCGTGGGTGATCAGCTCGACGTGGAACGTGCCGACGCACGTTTGGCGGCGGTTGAAGCCAGCGTGCCGCAACTGCAAGCCGAGCAAGTGCGCGAGCGTAACCGCATCGCCACCCTCCTCGGCCAGCGCCCCGACAAGCTGAGCGTGGACCTGAGCCCCAAAGCCCTGCCGGCGATTGCCAAGGCGCTGCCGATTGGCGACCCGGGGCAACTGCTGCAACGTCGCCCGGACATTCTCAGTGCCGAACGCAAACTCGCCGCCGCCACCGCGCGTATCGGCGTGGCCAAGGCCGACCTGTTCCCACGGGTGAGCCTCAGCGGCTTCCTCGGCTTTACCGCCGGGCGGGGTTCGCAGATTGGTTCGGCAGCGGCGAATGCCTGGTCCCTCGGCCCGAGCATTACCTGGGCTGCGTTCGACCTGGGCAGCGTGCGTGCGCGGTTGCGCGGCGCGAATGCCGAGGCTGACGGCGCGCTGGCGACCTATGAGCAGCAAGTGTTGCTGGCACTGGAAGAATCAGAGAATGCCTTCAGTGATTACGGCAAACGCCAGCAGCGCTTGGTCTCGCTGATTCGTCAAAGTGAGTCCAGCCGCGCGGCGGCTGACCTGGCGGCGATTCGTTATCGCGAAGGGACGGTGGACTTCCTGGTGTTGCTGGATGCCCAACGTGAGCGTCTGGCGGCCGAGGACTCACAGGCTCAGGCGGAAGTGGATCTGTATCGCGGGATTGTGGCCATCTACAAAGCGTTGGGTGGTGGCTGGCAGCCGGACACGGTGGTGGCTAGCAGCAAGTGATGTAAAGAGCTCCTTTGGTTGGTCGCATCCAGCCAATTTTTAGCCCCGTGATCCATTCGGTCACGGGGCTTTTTTTTGGCTTGTGTGTTGGTTTGCTGGGGGCATATCCGTTGCTGCGGTTACGGCTGATATGGGTTCCGCCCTTACGGCGGGTCACTTTTGGAAAAGAGCACCAAAAGTAACCAAAAGGGCTCTTGCCCCACCACTCGGCACCTCGCTATGGCTCGGTGTGCCCTCACTCCGGCTTTGGACCGTGGGCCGCCGCAATGGGCCATCCTTGGCCCAGTGCGGCTAACCCGGCGTCCTGCCGGGTTACCCACGCTCCAAAGCCTGCGTTCGGCCAGCGTGGTTAACGGGGCGCCTCAGATCAAGATCAAAATCTAAAGCACGGCGGCCTGACAGCCGACCTGAGTGGTGTGGATCAAAAGCAGTCAAGTGTGGGAGCTGGCTTGCCTGCGATGGCGTCAACTGGGTTTGCTTGAAGTACCGAGGCGTCTGCATCGCAGGCAAGCCAGCTCCCACAGAAAAGCTCAACAGTGTGTGGAGGTATTGAAGTCTTACTCGGTCAAAACTGTGGGAGCGGGCTTGCTCGCGAATGCGGTG
>NZ_JAUTYR010000019.1:0-83842 GCF_041946035.1 Pseudomonas sp. AMR01 | reverse complement strand
CGTATACCACCGCCATCTTCACCAACTGTCCCCCTCGGTCCCGCCCCGCCGGTCTTCCGATCTGTTGATGGATTTGGTGGCTGATTCACCGCATTCGCGAGCAAGCCCGCTCCCACAGTTGATCTTCATACATCAGGAAGACTGCAACCCGCCTTGGCAAAAACAGACCGGTTTTGCCTGATGTACCGAGGTGCCTGCATCGCAGGTCACCAGCCTTCCTTCAACATGCGCAGTTCCAAATGCTGCAACAGCATGATGGTTTTGCCATCGACAATGTCACCGCTTTGCACCATCGCCAGCGCTTGCTCAAAGCCCAGCTCCAGCACTTCAATGTCTTCGCCCTCTTCTTCAAGGCCGCCGCCGGCGCCTACTTGGTCGGCTGGCTGGTACTCGCCGATAAAGAAGTGAATGCGCTCGGTCACCGAGCCGGGGCTCATGAAGGCGGCATAGATTTTTTCCACATGGCCGACGCGGTAGCCGGTCTCTTCTTCGGCTTCCAGGCGGATGCGCTCTTCGGGGCTGGCGTTGTCGAGCAGCCCGGCGGCGGCTTCGATCAGGTAGCCGTGGTAGTCGTTGACGAAGGTGGGCATGCGGAACTGGCGGATCAACAACACGGTGCGTTGAGCGCGGTTGTACAACAGGATGGTTGCGCCATTGCCCCGGTCGTAGACCTCGCGGGTCTGGGCTTGCCAGCTGCCATCCTGGCGGCGCAGGTCGAAGCTGTATTTTTTCAACACGTACCAGTTTTCCGAAAGGGTCTCTTCGGCGGTAATGCGAACGGGGCTGTTGTCCATGGTCGGGCCTCTGCTCAAAGGAGCAGAAGCATGTGGCGGGGCGCGGTCAGCGTCAAGGGAGCAGCGCTGTAACACTTTGCAAGCAATACCTGTGAACGGCTGTCGAATTAATTCCTGCCCCCGCAGGCCATCTGGTAAAACCCGTGCTTCGTCTTTGTCCTGGAACCTTCATGTCATCTCGTTTTCTGTCTCGCCTGGGCCTGCGCTGGTTTCCCCTGCTGTGCATGGCCATCCTGATTGTCGGCCTGCCGGTAGGCTGCGCCGTGCTGCAACACAAGGAACGCGAGCTGGTGTTTCGCATCGAACCGGGCACGGCCAGCTGGTACAGCGGCTTGCCAAAGGCGGTGCAGGAATTCGACCTCAAACCCGCCAGTTTCAAATCCGGGCAAAACATTCACGGCTGGTGGTACCCGGCAGACAAAAAGGACGCGCCCGCCATCCTCTACCTGCACGGCGTGCGCTGGAACCTCACCGGGCAGTTTTTCCGCATCGAGCAATTGCACGCGCTGGGCTATTCGGTGCTGGCCATCGACTATCGCGGCTTTGGCCAGAGCCACGGCGACTTGCCATCGGAAACCAGCGTGTATGAAGACGCGCGCATTGCCTGGGAACGCTTCCAGGTGTTGCAACCCGACCCCGCCAAACGCCTGATCTACGGGCATTCCCTTGGCGGCGCGGTGGCCATCGATTTGGCCGCAGAGTTGAGCAAACAAACGCCGGTGCCGGTGCGCGGGCTGGTGATCGAGTCCACATTCACTTCGCTGGCGGACGTCGCCACGGCCGTGGCCAACACCTCGTTACCGGTGCGCTGGTTGCTGTCGCAAAAATTTGATTCCATCGACAAGATTGCCGACGTGCACATGCCGCTGCTGGTGGTCCACGGCCTGGCGGATCAGTACGTGCCGCCACGTTTCAGCCAGCAATTGTTCGAAGCCGCCCAGGAACCCAAGCGGCTGTTATTGGTGCCCGGTGCGACCCATAACAACAGCATGAGCCTGGCCGGTCGCAGTTATGGCCAGGCGCTGGACAATTTGATGCGCGAGAAGGCGCCCGCACACGCTGTCATACACTCCACAGGCCATAGCGGCGACTCCTAAAACGACTTTTCGGCACTGGGTTAGCGCTTGGCTGTCAAGCGCGAACCCTGCCCATACTGGCCCGCGCTGAAAGTTGATCAAATATTAACCTAGGGTTAAATCGCCATACCCGCCGGGGTCTCGCAAAGTTATCCACAGAGATACCCACGGTTTTCGTGGACAACTCTTTTTACTTTTTTACGATTTTTTTGCTGAGCAAACGCCTTCGGGAAAGGTGCCCGGCAGCAAAATCTCGCGATTCACGGCGCGTATATCGTTATAGCCACACAGCGCCATCGTCACGTCCAATTCGCGGGCGATGATCTCCAGTGCCTTGGTCACGCCCGCCTCACCCATGGCCCCCAAACCGTACAAATGCGGCCGGCCGATCATGGTGCCTTTTGCACCCAGCGCTATTGCTTTAAGTACGTCCTGGCCGGAGCGAATACCGCCATCGAGCCACACCTCAATCTGATCGCCCACCGCCTGCACAATCGCCGGCAATTGGCTGATGCTCGACGGCGCGCCATCCAGCTGACGGCCACCGTGGTTGCTCACCACCAGTGCATCGGCGCCGGAATTAGCCGCCAGACGTGCGTCCTCCACATCCAGAATGCCCTTGATAATCAGCTTGCCGCTCCAGCATTTCTTGATCCACTCCACGTCGTCCCAACTCAGGCGCGGGTCGAATTGCTGGGCCGTCCAGGACGACAACGAACTCATGTCTGCGACGCCTTTGACATGCCCGACGATGTTGCCAAAACCACGACGTTGGGTGCCGAGCATGCCCATCACCCAGCGCGGTTTAGTGGCCATGTTGAGGATATTCGGCAGGGTCAGTTTCGGCGGCGCCGACAGGCCATTGATCAAGTCCTTGTGGCGTTGCCCGAGGATTTGCAGGTCGAGGGTCAGCACCAATGCATCTACGCCGGCGGCTTTTGCGCGTTCGATCAGTTGCTCGATAAACGCGCGGTCGCGCATTACATACAGCTGGAACCAGAAGGGCTGGCCGACGTGTTCGGCGATGTCCTCCAGCGAGCAGATGCTCATGGTCGACAAGGTGTAGCGCAGGCCAAAAGCGGCAGCGGCGCGGGCGGTGAGAATCTCGCCGTCGGCATGTTGCATGCCCGCCAAGCCAGTCGGCGCCAAGGCCACCGGCATAGCCATGTCCTGGCCGATCATGGTGGCGCGGATCGAGCGCTCATCGATGTCCCGCGCCACGCGCTGGCGGAATTTGATCCGCGCAAAATCACTTTCATTGGCGCGGTAGGTGCTTTCAGTCCAGGACCCGGAGTCGGCGTAATCGTAAAACATCCGCGGGACACGTTTTTGCGCAAGCTTGCGTAGATCTTCGATGGTTGTGATCAACGGCATCGGGGTCACCTCTCCCTGGACTGAACACGCAGAGTAACCGCCCATCGGCTGCGCAACCAGCCATTGCGTTTCTACCTGCGGCGGAATAATCTCGCACAAACCCGCAAAAAGACGCACAACCATGCATAACACCCATCAAGCCATTGACCTGCCTTCGTTGCGCAAGCAGAAGATCCTGTTGCTGCTGGAGCGCGACGGCAAAGTCACCGCATCGGAATTGGTCGAGCATTTCGCGGTGTCCCAGGACACCATTCGCCGCGACCTCGGTGAGCTGGCAGCCGCCGGGTTATTGCAGCGCGTACACGGCGGCGCCCTGCCCCGGCCCAAAGACACCGGCAAGGACTTCTTCACCCGCGTCGGCGAGACCAATGACGCCAAGCGCCACCTCGCACAATTAGCCGCCGACCGCGTGGAAGACGGCCAGATCGTGCTCTTCGATTCCGGCTCCACCACGCTGCAAATCGCCCAATCCTTGCCGCGCTCGATCCGCCTTACGGTTGTCACCGCCTCGCCAATGATCGCCATCGCGCTGGCGGACCATCCCCATGTGAAAGTGATTCTGGCGGGCGGCCAACTCAACCCGGCCACGTTGTCCACCGGCGGCCACGAGGCCGTACGCTTGATACAGAGCGTCAAGGCTGACCTGCTGTTTACCGGTGTGTGTGCCTTGCACCCGCAAATCGGCATCACCTCGCTGCATTTTGACGAAGTCGCGGTCAAGCAGGCGCTGCTCGACAGCGCATCCCACGTAGTAGCGGTGACCCTGGCCGACAAACTTGGCGCGGTAGAACCTTTTGTGGTGGCCCCGTGCGACCGTATCCACACGCTGATCACTGAGTGGCATGTGCCGAGTGTCGAGGCGTATGAGCGGTTAGGAATGGAAGTGCTGCGGGTAGAGGTCGAGTAGGTACAGGGCATCGGCGATGGCATAGCCGCTGGCGGTGTTATCGAAAATACACCAGGTGGGAATGTCAGCTTCAACTGACTCGCCTAGCAAGCGGGCAAAGCCTTGCACACGCTCGGAGCCATAAGCGCTGTGATAGATACGTGGCGACCCATGCAGGCGCCAATAACGCACACCGTTCCAGCCACCGGGATGACCACCGCCTGCAAACACCGGCGGGTCAGCGGCCACCCGTCCAACCTGGAATGCCTGCAACACAGCATCCGCCTCCAGCCAACTGGCATGCCGGGGCTCAAGTACCACGGCACCCGCGAAGCGCCGGCGTAATTCAGTGAAGAAACCCTCGGCAACAACGGGCTCATAACCTAACGACAGCGGGAGCTGGATCAGCACACAGCCGAGTTTTTCCTGCAGCTGCATGCATTGCTCAAAAAACTCATCCAGCGCCGTTTCACACTGCTGCAAGCGCAATTCATGGGTGATGCGCTTGGGCAGTTTGACCGAAAAGCGAAACGCTGAAGGCACCGACTGCGCCCATCGCGCATAGGTCTTGGGCTGATGCGGTCGGTAAAACGAGCTATTGATTTCGACCGCATTCAAACGCGACGCGTAGCGTTGCAGGTGGGTGCCGGGCTGGGTGAATGCCGCCCCGTGTTCACGCGGCAGGCTCCAGCCCGCACACCCCACGTAAAGCACTGCGGTCAAAACAGCACCGCAGCCGCGTCACGCATGAAAATCTCAATGGTCTTTGGGCCGACCCCTTCGAATTCGCCGAGGCGTTTTTCAAAGGCTTGACGGTCTTTGCTGGCGTCGCGCATGTGAGTGATTTTGCCCGCGTACTCGGCATTCAACTTGGCGCTGAGGTCGAGCAAGCGTTGCGCCGTGGTCTCGTCGTAACGCACGTAATGCGCACGCCCAAGCATCGCGACCAGTTCGCGGGAGGTGCAATGCTGCAGCTTGCGCGCCGTGTCGCGGCCCTCCTCCTCAACAATCACCCGGTAAGCCTGGGCGGCGATCGGCGCCTGAATGCGCTTGCCCATTAAAAAGCTTGCGAGAAACCACTTGAACAGGCTGCCGTCGTCATCGGGCTTGAGATCAATGCCCAAGTCAGGCGCAGTAATCGACTTGGCCATGCTCAGTGGCCCAACTTGCGCTCAGCCTTGGCCGCCTGCTCGTTGATGGCGTCGGTCACACGCTCAGTCTCTTTGATCGAGGTGGGCGTCAGTACCTTGTCGATGGTTTCGGTCTTGGGGTTTGGACGTTCAAGCGTCTGGCCCTTGGAGGCTTTTTCAGTGCCCTTTTGGGCGGCTTCCGAGCTGATCGGTTCCGGGGTTTTATCGTCGGTTTTATGATCGGTCATGGTCTATCTCCAGGCAGTGGAAAGCCCGCAAAAAATCGCGGGCGCTTATGCAGCAGAGCCCGCGAGATTTCGATAGTTCAAGGAAATTGCCCACGATGGCCGCCGGAGAAATAAGCGCGAATTAATTTAAACCTTTTGCATCTGCACGCCCTCAACAGTCAGGTAACGGCATGACGCCACGTTCAAGGAGAGACACCATGACAACGCTTCTGATGAAACAGATGGGCCTGACATTCGTACTGGTTGCGGGGTCGATATCTACGGCCATGGCCGCCACGTCCAATGCCTTCGTTGATGATGCGGCCCAGGGCGGCATCACCGAAGTTGAGGCAGGCAAACTGGCACTGGAAAAAAGCAGCTCGGCAGACGTAAAAACGTTTGCCCAGCACATGGTCACTGACCACACCAAGGCTAATCAGGATCTGGCGACGTTGGCGAAAAAACTCGACATCGAAGTGCCGGACGACGCCGCACTGACGGACAAGGCCAAGAAGGCCATCCTCGAAATGCGTGACGAATCGTTCGACAAGGCCTACGCCAATAATCAAGTCGACGCCCACGAAAAAACCGTCGAACTGTTCAAGAAAGAAGCCGCCTCCTCGGACAATGCCGAGTTGAAGGCCTTCGCCACCAAAACGCTGCCGACCCTTGAAGCTCATCTGAAAATGGCCAAGGACCTGCAAGCCAAATACAACCATTAATTCCTTATAGACACAGGAGACACTCGACAATGAGTTCGCAACTCAACGGCAAGAACATCCTTATCATTACGTCCAACACCGGTATTGAGCGCGACGAACTGGTCAAGCCGCTGGAGGCGCTGCGTGGCTACGGCGCGACCGTGACCCACGCTTCGAGCAAAGGCGGCACCACTCAGACCTTCGTCGGCGATACCGAGAAGGATAAAACCGTGGAGTCCGACGCTAAACTGGCCGACGTTTCCGCCGCCGATTTTGACGCCCTGGTCATCCCCGGCGGCACGGTGAATGCCGACACGCTGCGCCTGGATGCGGCGGCGCTGAAGCTGATCAATGAGTTTGTCAAAGCGGGTAAAACCGTGGCCGCCATCTGCCACGGGCCGTGGGCATTGATTGACGCAGGCGTGATCAAGGGCAAGACGCTGACCTCGTATAAAAGCGTGCGCACGGACCTAGTAAACGCCGGTGCGGCAGACTGGGTCGATGCCGAGGCCAAGGAATGCAAGGCCAATGGCTGGACCCTGATCACCTCACGCACACCGGATGATTTACCGGCGTTCAATGAGGCGATCGCCAAGGCCGTTGCGGGCTAAAGCGATACCGCAGAACCTGAACAGGCGCCCAAGGGCGCCTGTTTTTTTGTCTCAATGCTTAGCTTCTACGGCTATCGGGCATTTCACGTTTCGGCCCGAACATGGCCCAGGCAATCAGCCCGAACAGCGGCACAAAAATCAGAATAACCAGCCACAGCCCCTTGGTCTCCCAGCCACTGGTGCTGCGTAACACGACATTGATCGCCCACAGTTCCAAGAGCAGCAGAATCACCGCCAAACCGATCCAGACATATTCTATTTGCATGCTTCACCTCCTGAGGTCGTATGTGTTAGGTCACTCATTTGGGCTGAGGGTTCATTAAAAAGTTGCTGGACGCTTGCGTGGCTTAATGCACGCCTGACGCGGCCTCACATTGCAACCTGCACGACATCGCCCCTCTACTGAAACTGCTAAGACCCTGATTATCAAATAAAAAATAAATGCATCTGACTTGGTACAACTGATGCACAGATACACACAAGAGGCGCGCATTTCGACGCGCCCGATAGTTACCCGTGAGGTTCCACCATGAACGCCATTGACCTTCTCGAAGCCGACCATGTACGCGTCAAAGCCCTGCTGACTCAACTGAGTGAGTCCACCGAACGCGGCGTCAAGAAGCGCACTGAACTGCTGGCCAAGCTGGAAGCGGAAATCAGCATGCACACCAAGCTTGAAGAGGAAATTCTCTACCCGGCCTTTCGCAAGGCCGGTGGCAAAGAGGAGGACATCATGTACCACGAAGCCAAGGAAGAGCACCGCACGGTGGACGCCCTGGTGCTGCCCGATTTGAAGCAGACCGAGCCGTCGACCACCGAGTTTTCCGGCCGCGTCAAAGTCGTCAAGGAGCTGCTGGAGCACCACATCGAAGAAGAGGAAACCGAGATGTTTCCCAAGGCCAAGAAGCTCTTGGGCAAGAAACTGCTGGAAGAATTGGGCGCTGAGATGGAAGCCATGAAGGCGGCCCACAAGAAGTCGCAATCCACCAAGCCAATGGCGGCTTGAAGGTGGCATCACCGAGGCCTGGCGCTATGCCGGGCCTCGGTCCTGCTGGATGAGCTGTCCATGCACAGGGGAATGCGTCATGAAGACCAAATGCTCCCAAAGGATGTTGTTGATTATCGGGTTGTCGGCGCTGTTGAGCGGCCCAGCACTTGCCGCGTTTGGCGATAACCCGAACCCTTCCTCACAGTCACTGACCGGCGCAGGCTCGGCGCTGCCGCCGGGCAACTACCCTAGCAGCCCGGCTGACAGTGACAAAAAAACCGCTACGCCGCCCAGGGATGATAAGGCGACCTCTTCGGGTTCTTCGACCAGACAACCCAGCCCCAAAAAGCAGAAAAAAGCGCCCCCGCAAAAAGACTAGGTGCGCTTACGGTAAAAGCGCGCCTGCCATTGCCCTTCACGGCACCGGCAACCACCCGCTGAATTCGCCTCGCCCATTCAGCGGGCACCAGGCGAAATCCCACGGCGACGTTGGCAGCGCCTTGGGTTCAGTTGCACGCGTGCTTTTCCAGTCGACCACCGTGACACCTCTCCAGGCCAGGACCACACCCTGCGCCTCGCTGGCATCGGTGTTTATCCAGCGCGCTGCAGCCGCCGCCATGAACACTTCAATGGGTTCATCGTTAATCTGCGCGCAGTATTGCGACGCGAGTAACCAACGGCAGATGTTCAAGTGGTACGTCCAATCCAACGCCGGCTGATTGCTGTAAGCCCAGGTCATGAAACTGCGAAACAGGTTCAGGCCTTCCGGCGGGTCGAGCTTGAGCAGCGCCGGGCAGATATCAAAGAAGCTGTGCCAATGGGGCAATAGTCGTGCATCCAAGTGCACGAAACTGCGGGAATTACTCGGGTACTCCGCCAGTAACGGCTCCGCGCGCAGACGGCGCGATGCCTTGCTGACCAGGCGACGGGCGCCTGCAGGCATTACATGATTCATGAAACGCACTCACAGTCATGACGATAGGACGCCTCCTGCGCACAGGAAGCCCAGGGCACACGTCAGATTGCGGGGGATGCGCGGGGGTTGGCCGAGGGCCAGGAATATCGCGGCGGCGCCTTGTTGCGCCGCTCATGGGCGGGGCGCGGCGCTTGCCCAACGCCCAGCAGCCACGCCAGGCCGATCAGGAAAACGATGGCAAGGGTGACGGCGTTGCACACCGGGCAGGCAAAGTAGTTCGAGATGTTGCTGGACGACGGGTTAGCCAACCCTTTGTCGGAAAGTGGCAACTGGCCGCCTTCCACCGAACAGAACTGGCCGCCGATGCCATTGAGCTGCAACCCCATCATCTCGCCATGTCCCAAACCGCAGACGAACACGTTCATCAGCACGCAGAAGTACAGGGCCCAGGCGATCAATGCACGGTCGGGGTGGCTCAATTTCATGGCGGCGACTCTACCACCGAAGGTCCGCAGGGATGAAGCGCGGCGCGCCCCTGTGGCAGAACGTCGCAGATTACGCAGGCCGGCCAGGGTTGGTAGACTGGGCGCCTTCCTCGCTACTCCTTTCAAAGCCTGGTGGGTTGAGCCAAAACCCTGCAGGCGTTTCACAGGATGCACAGTTGATGAATACGTTATTCACCCGCCGCAAAGTGCTGACCGGTATGGGCCTGTTGGGCCTGGGCAGCCTGCTGGGCGGCTGTGACTACAGCCCCAAGCTGAACTTCAAGTACGGCAAGGACCTCAGTGACAAGATCATGGGGCGCACCTTCAAGCTCAAGAACACTGCCGGCGAAACTGTCACCCTGAGCTCGTACCGTGGCCTGATGCCCGTGGTGTTCTTCGGCTTCACCCAATGCCCTGCGGTGTGCCCGACCACCCTGGCACGCGCCGCCCAGGCCAAGAAGCTGATGGGCCGCGACGGCAAGATCATGCAAGTGGTGTTCATCACCCTCGACCCCGAGCGCGATACCCCGCAAATTCTCGACAACTACGTGAAGGCCTTCGACCCCAGCTTCGAAGCGCTCTACGGCACCCCGGAAGAAATCGCCGTGGCCGCCAGGGAGTTCGGGATCTTTTATGAAAAGATCCCCGCCGGTGACACCTACACCCTGTCCCACACGGCCACCAGTTTTGTGTTCGACACCCGTGGCAACCTGCGCCTGGGCCTGTCGGCATCCCTTACCGCTAAAGAGTGCGCAGAAGACCTGCTCACCGTCATGGAGGTCTGCTAATGACTGCCGTTCAACACCTCAAGCGCCTCACCTTCGGCCTGACCCTGCTGGGCCTCGCCGCCCACGCCAGCGCCCAGGTGCAAGTGACCGACGCCTGGGTGCGCGCCTCGGTACCGGGCCAGCCGTCCAGCGGCGCGTTCATGACCGTCACCGCCGACAGCGACAGCAAATTACTCAGCGTGGCCTCGCCCGTGGCCAAAGACGTGCAGATTCATGAGATGAGCATGAAGGACGACGTGATGCGCATGGGCCCGGTGGATTCGGTGGCCCTGCCTGCCGGCAAAGCCGTCACCCTCGACCCGAACGGCTACCACGTGATGCTGATGGGCCTGACCGGCCAGATCAAGGAAGGCGACCAAGTGCCGCTGACCCTGACCGTGGAAAATGCCAAGGGCGAGAAGCAATCGATTGAAATCAAAGCCCCGGCCCGTGGTTTGGATGGCATGGACCATAGCAAGATGCATTGATCGCCCTTTCTGTGGCGAGCGGGCTTGCCCCGCGTTGGGCTGCGCAGCAGCCCCTTCTCACCCTCACCGCATAGCATCAGACAAACCGAGTCGCCTGGTTTTGGGGCCGCTTCGCAGCCCAACGCGGGGCAAGCCCGCTCGCCACAACAGGCCAGCTCCCCACAACAGCCCCGCTCGCCACAACCCGCGCATTCCGAGCGCCCTTGTGAGCATCCCTCAGGCGAGAATTTCAATCCACGATAAACAGCTTCGCGCCAACGCCCGTTGATGAGCGATGCCCTTCCATGTCATTGCCCACCTGGTAACTCATCCCGGCCGTCAGCGTGAACCGGCGGCCATCTTCCAGCTCTGTGTGCAATTCGCCTTCGAGGCAGAGCAGAATGTGCCCTCTCCAACACCAGTGATCGGCCAGATACCCCGGCGTATATTCCACCATTCGCACACGGGTATTACCAAAGTGGCAAGTTCGCCAATACGCGCCGCCGGTTTCGCCGGGATGCAGAACGCGCTCGACGGTAGACCAGTCAGTAGTGCCAAACGGGACAGCGCAAAGATCCATGGTTTTCTCGGTGATCAAACAGGTAGGTTGACCCTAGCGGCCCGTTGCAGACGCCGATAGACACAGATCAATCGCTTTTATGGGATACAGCTGCCAGCCCTTGATATCCTGCCGGCTCTGCCCCCCATGGACGCGTTTATGCAGATTGATCCCGACTTCATCCTTCTCGACACCGAGCACTGGCAATTGAACCACCACCTGGCGTCGGCATTGCCCGGCTACCTGATGCTGGGCGCCAAGGCACCGGCCCGTTCGTTAGCCGAGATGCCCGAAGCGGCACTCGCCGACGGGGCTGAATTGACACTGTTTGTGTGGCGCGAATTTGGCGAGAATCCCATGCCGCCGGTGGTTCAAGGGCCTTCGGTCAGCAACGTCATGGAGCAATTACGCACGGCGTTCAGACGCCAGTGAAGCGCCTTTGATTGGCCTGGCCACGTGCAGTTACAAGTCTTTCTGGCAGCTTTGCGATGTCTGCATACAGTTCAGGAAAGACTTCTGGATAGGCTGCTGATGAAACGCAAAGTACGAATCCTGATCCTGTGTAAAACCTACCCTTCTCCAAGCGCTAAATACGCCGAAACCTCCTGTGTCGCGGGGATGGATGAAGATGGCAACCTCATTCGGCTTTATCCCGTTCCGTTTCGCCTCGTCACCGGGGATCAGCAATTCTCGAAGTGGCAATGGATTGAGGCGCTCATAGAAAGAAGTCCCGCTGACCGCAGGCCAGAAAGCCACAAGATCGGCGTAGACAGCATCTGCGCGGGGAAGATTTTGCCTGCCGGGGACTGGCATGAACGACGGCTCTGGATGGATAAACTGGTGGTTTATGAAAGCTTTGACGCACTGGAAGAGGCCAGGGTTGATAGCAACGTTACGCTGGGCTTGATCAAGCCTTTACGAATTACAGCGTTACGCATTCAGAAGTCCGCCTCGGAAAAATGGACGACTGAAGAGATCGAAAAGCTGGAATCACTGCAGCGTCAGCCAAGCCTGTTTGAAGAGCAAGAGCGCGCAAGTATCAAGCGCCTGGAGAAAGTACCCTTCGACTTTCACTATGTTTATGAATGCCTGGTGAAAGGCGAAGTCAAATCCCGGACCCACAAAATCGTCGACTGGGAAGCCAGCCAGCTCTATAGAAACGTTTATCGCAAACACGGTGCCGAGGGCTGGGAAGCGCCCTTTCGTCATAAGCTGGAAACCGAGTTACCCGCCAGGGACCTGATGCTGCTGATGGGCACCATCCATCGGTTTCCAGGCCAATGGCTGATTGTCAGCCTGATCTATCCGCCTATGCGACAGCGCGAAGACAGTCACCAAATATCGCTGTTTTGAGAGGCAGGTGTTGAGGCCTTAAGGACTCGTTGATTTCCTGAGCCGCTTCAGCGATCAAACTGCGATGGCAAAAACTGGCGTCCGCCTCGTAGCACACCATGCAGATTCGCTGATCTGTCGCATCGAGTAGCAACTCATTCAACACGCTGCCCTGGGTTCGTATATAGGCCCGGAAATCGCGGGCGTACACAGCCCAATTACCGTCTTCCTTGTATTGCTTGCGGATTGGCTTTGGGCACCCCAGAGGACGACTGTGCTCATAGGCGATGCCTTGCGCCACCAGGCACTCGGCGAAGGCTTTTTTTGAAAACCCTTTTTTGCGCGAGAGCGGGTACTCACGCACATCAAGCACCTTATCAATACCGGCCTGCTTCAGACGCGCTATGAATGTGACAATGTCCAGACCTTCATAGCCTGCGGTGTAGAGGTTCATACGAATGCTCCTGGAGCCTCCCGGCGCGATCAAAATTCAGAAAAGCGCCGGGACTATAGCATCGCGGGTTCGTGCCCTGGCATTGCCGGTGACCGGCGGGCCGGATTATTGATGAGGCAATTTTGCACGTCTCTCAGACCAGGCGCTTGGTCATCGGAATGCACGCCAGCTCCAACCCGGACGGTGAGCGATAAACCGCTCGCTCATCGCCAACATACCCAAAACCTCTGTAAAAACTCTCCGCATTCAACGTCGCATCCAACACCACTTCCTCAATCGCCAGCGCCCGCGCCACATCTTCCAGATGATCCAGCATCACCTTGCCAAACCCTCGCCCGGTAAATTCAGGCAGCACAAACAATGCGCCTATTTCATTGTTGTCGAGGTCGAGCATCCCGGTGGCGACGGGCGTGTCGTTCAACCAGCCAAGGTAAAATGGCTTTTCCATCAGCACACTGTAGCCGTCCTCAGCAGCGCCACGGGTCCAGAGTGCCATTTGTTCTGCGGTGTAGGCGCCGATGCATTGACCAAGAATGGCCTCGCGGCGTATCTCAAAAGCAGCCGTGGCGTCCTGTGGTGTGGCGCGTTTTATAGCGAGCATTGCGATGTCCCTTCATGCGTTTTCATTGCCCTCGCGGGTGAATGAATAACGGTCGATATCCGTTCGGAGTTTCCAGCCCTGGCCTTGCCAATACCGGGCGGCGCTTGTGTTGGTCTTGAATACATCGAGGTGGCATTTGTGGATGCCCAACTGTTCCAGCGCGGCGAGGCAACATTCAACCAACGCCTGCGCGATGCCCTGGCGGCGATAGTCCGGCAACACCATAGCGTGTTGCAGATAACCTCGGCGCCCATCATGGCCGCACATCACGCAGGCGATCACCCGGCCTTCGGCTTCGGCAACAAAACTCAGCCCGGGGTTGCGCGCCAGGTAGCGCTCGGTGGCCTCGCGGGAGTCGGCGTCGCGCAGGGAAATGCCGGGCGTGCTGTGCATCAGGGCGAGCACGGCGTCGTAGTCGGTGGTTGCCATTGTGCGGATTGAATACATTGAGTCGAACCCTGTGGGAGCGGGCTTGCCCGCGATGGCGATGGGTCAGATAAAACGCTATCAACCGGGAGATAGCAATCGCAGGCAAGCCAGCTCCACAATTGATCTGAACTTAGCATTGGCCCATCGCAATAGCGGAAAAGAAATCGTCATTTTGCAGGCACCATGGGATTCATCAGGTCGCTAATCAGATGTGCGAGCTGGCTCATGGGCAAAGTGGCGTGTCGTCAGGCGTATTTCAGCGCAGTTGAGGGCTTGTCTGGGGGATTCCCAGGCGCCCTGTCGGGAAATAGCTATGCTTAATTATCCAACTTCTGGAATATTCTAATGGATATCTCGATTAAAACTTATCAGGCAGGTACTACCGCAAAGGTCTCTGCGCAAGAGATAGTTCGCGCGGAAACTTCGGCTGATTCTTCTTCGGACAGCCTCTCCCCGGGTACAGCGCAAACCGTTTCAATATCCAACTCTGCACGGGCACTTTATAGTTTAAGCAGCTCTAGCGAGCGGCAAGTATCTATGTCAGAAAGCGATTTGAAAGCACTGTATGCGAAAGGGCAAAAGGATATTTATAACTTTGGGCAGCGCATTGCTGGCGGGAATTACAACAAGCAAGACATGCTCCCCAAAACGGATGACCCTGATCGTTTGGCGTCAGGCCAGAAGTCACTGGATTACTCTATTGGCCGCTCTCAAGTCCCAACTGAAAATCTTCCTGATCCGTTTGAGGGCATGGCGCGAAACGGCCTGAGCGCGATTGTTTATGATGACACGGGAACCTATACCGACGCCGAGCGCTATGCCGCTTATGGGGAGCTTAGCAAGCAGGACGAAGCATACTTTTCAACGTTGTACGCCAACATAACGAATGGAGGCGACAACAGTGAAGTATTTAAAGGCATCATGGACTATTTCGATAACCTGCCTGCTGTTGAGAAGTCGGCCTACCCTGATGGATTCAGGAATAGTATCGACAGTCTTTATCAAGAACAGATAGAGCAATCGGGACCCCTCGCTCTCATCAATAGATCGACCGAGGAGTATTTAGAGAAAAGCTTCAGCAAGGGACAATCATCAGAGAATATGTTGCAGGCAGTCCTGGAAAAAGCGGCTGATCTCTCCACGGCGCAATGACCCGTAAATAAGCAGGACTGGATGACTTTGCCGGACGCATATGCACCGGCGGGATAGAGTCCTTGCCAACTCCATTGATGGCGGTCGATACGCGGTTTTATGCGTTGGCAGTTTTATCAGCGCTGCAGGATGACTATCGATGAGTGTCCGCCTCCTCAGCCGGATAGAACTCGCCCTCCTTCCCCAGCTTTTCCAGCCGTTCGCGCACAATCTGCTCCACGCTGGCCACTGCGGCCTGATCGTCAGGGTTGACCAACTGCACGCACAGGCGTCGAACATTCTGATCGTGGGTGCCCTCGCTCATCATTTCGTGGGTGAAGACATGTTCGCCACGCCATAGGCACAGCTCGGTATGAGTGCCACCGAGCCATATTTCGTTGATTGATCCAAGGTCGGCGGTAGCCAGTAGATCTACGGTAATGGTCGTATCCATTGCGCTGTACCTTATCGATAAGTAGAGACAGGTAGACGTTCAGGCATAGCAGGTCGTTCCAAACATTGACGTCTGAAAAAGACGTACCGCAAATGCTTACGCGCTAGCCTTCCAGTGTTCGCAGTTTTTCCTCGAAGTAGCGGATTTGTGCAAGGTCATCGGGGTCGACCTGTCTGAGTATCTGAAGAGCTTTTGTGTAAGCGTCGCGCGCCTTGGCAGTGTCGCGTTCAGCCTCGTAGACCCTTGCAAGGTTGAAGTAGCGCAACATCACTTTGGGGTGGTTCTCGCCGAATGTTGCGCGGTCACTGTTCAGCGCCTTGGTCAGGAAGGCTTCAGCTTTGTCGTATTGCCCCAGGCCGAGGTAGGCGTCGCCGAGGTTGTTCCAGCGGATGGCGACCTTTGGATGTTGGGGACCATGCAGGGCCATGTCGATATCCAGTGCTTGTTGATAAAGCGGCAACGCGGCCTGGTGGTTGCCCTGGGTATTGTAGGCAGCACCCAGGTTGTTTAGTGAGACGGCTACCGAAGCGTCGTGTTCTCCCAGCAGTCGCTTTCTCATCGCGATATTTTTGCGCAGGTTTTTAAAACCCTCTTCATACTGGCCCAGTTTGCTCTGCACGGTACCGATGTTGTTGTAGCTTTCGGCAAGCTGCAGGTCATCTGCGCCAAGTACCGTGAGGCGCATTTTCAAGGCTTTTTCGTAGTAGCCAAGAGCAATGTCGAGATTGCGTTGCCGTTCGTTAAAATAGCCGAGGTTGTTCCAGTAGTTAGCCTGTTGCACGGTGGATGCCTGCCCGTTCTCTTTAGCCGCCTCCAGTGCCTGGGTGACCAGACGGATCGCGGTGCGGTCATCGCCAAGCACGGAGACTGCCAGCGCCTTCATATTCAATACCTCGCTGTTGGCGGGGTCGGTTTCAAGCACGCGGTCCGCTTCCTCAATGGTCGCCTGGTATTGTTCTGTCTCGAAAAGGTTTACCAGTTTGTCGCTTGCTGCCACCGCGGCAGCCTCAGCGCAACACATCATGAAGAGCAGTGATAACGGCAATAAAGCTTTCAGCCCACGAATGTGCATGAAGGTCCTTTTGTTTGAAACCCAAAAATCCGGCACCCGTTTGTTACGTTCGAACATGAGATGAATTCCATTTCAAAAGACTTATTGTTGCTGCGTCAGGTTCTACACGTTTGACTTCGATGCCACGACAGACGGATTCATTCAGGCGCCCTCCTCTAACGAACGGCAACCTCAAGACGGAATCATCTCGCGTATACGCGAAGCGAAGACGTCGACCGCGAAAGGTTTCGTCAGAACGGCCATGCCTTTTCCTGAAAGTACGTCGCCCATCACCGCATTTTCTGCGTACCCCGTGATAAACAACACTTGAAGACCCGCGCGGACGGCGCGCGCCGCGTCTGCCACTTGCCGTCCGTTCATGCCTCCAGGCAGGCCGACATCGGTTACCAACAAATCGATGCGAACATCCGACCGTAAAATTTTCAAGGCCGTAGCACTGTCGCTCGCTTCCAGAACCGTGTGCCCCAGATCTCGCAAAATGTCCGTGACCAGCATGCGTACGGTTGGCTCGTCGTCCACCACCAGCACGGTGGCCTCGTGCACTGAAGGTTTAGGCATCGAGGCTTGCTCTTCAACCGATTCGGCATCGTCTGGCCCGTCATGGCGGGGCAGATAAATGCAGACGGTTGTACCGTTGCCTACCTCTGAATGGATGCGTACTTGCCCGCCGGATTGCTGGGCAAATCCGTAGATCATCGAGAGGCCCAAACCGGTGCCTTCGCCAAGCGGTTTAGTGGTGAAGAACGGTTCGAATACGTGCTCCATCACATCGCGTGACATGCCGGAGCCGGTGTCGGTGACGCACACCGACAGGTACTGACCTTCGACCATATCGAGTTGGCGCGCGGCCTCCGGGCCCAGCCTCCGGTTCGCGGTTTCGATAGTAATAAGCCCGCCATGCGGCATCGCATCGCGCGCGTTGATCGACAGATTCAGCAGCGCATTTTCAAGCTGCGGTGGGTCGACCAGCGCCAGCCAAAGCCCCGAGGCACCGACGAACTCAAGCTGGATGGATGGCCCTACCGTACGGCGAATCAAGTCTTCCATGCCGCAGACTAATCGATTCACATGGGTGGGCTTGGGATCGAGTGTCTGTCGGCGCGAGAATGCCAGCAGCCTGTGGGTTAACGCGGCGGCTCGTTTTGACGCGCTTTGTGCAGCGTCAATGTAGCGGTCCACCTCGTTAAACCGGCCCTGGCGCAGACGGGTTTGCAACAGCTCAAGGCTGCCAGAGATGCCCGCCAGCAAATTGTTGAAATCGTGCGCAAGGCCGCCTGTGAGCTGGCCCACCGCCTCCATCTTCTGCGCCTGGCGAAGGGCTTCCTGCGTCAACAGAAGGTCCGCAGTGCGCTCTTGAACTCTAACCTCAAGCTTATCGTTCAACTCCTGCAAGCGCACTTGCGCAAGCTTGGTAGCGGTCACGTCACGGGAGGTCGACAGCAGCTTTTCCGGGACGCCATCGGGGCCCATCATGGGGGTGACGATGACATCCCACCAACGCGGAGCGCCTTTCATGGTCTTGGCAAAACCCTGGAAGCGGCCGACCCGGCCTTGTTTAGCCTCGGCTACGGCGTGCAAAACTTTGCCGTGCTCCTCGCCTTGCCATAAATCAGGCCAGCACGCGCCTTGAATGGCACCGAAGTCATCGACCTCCATCACACACATGCCGCCCTCGGTCATGAACTCCAGGCGGGCATCCAGGTCGAGCACTTTAATGCAGTCAGCCGAGCTTGCGAGTACACGGCGGTTGAACTCCTCACTGGCCCGCAGCGCTTCCTCCGCGTCTTTGCGCTGAGTCAAATCCACCGTGGCCACCAACAGATTTCCGGGCAAACCTGCTGCATCAACAATGCGCTGGATGCTGCTGTTGGCCCAGACCAACGAGCCGTCGGGGCGGCTATAACGCTTATCGAGGGCCGTGCTGCTGCCCGTATGAATCGCCTGTTCTACTGCCGCCAGAGTGGGAGGCAAATCCTCAACATAGGTGATGTCTGCAACGCCTAGCTGGAGCAGCTCGGCTTCAGAACGCCCAAGAATACGGCACAGTTCGCTGTTGACTCGAATGAAGCAGCCTGCGGGGTCGACCTCAGACAAGCCAACCGTCGCGCTGGTAAATATGACACGCAGCCGCTCTTCGCTTTCGCGCAGCCTTGCGTCGGCACGCGTACTTTCGAGCATCGACCACAGGCGCGCGCACGTCGTTTCAACGATCGCCACTTCATCCTCGTCCCACGTGCGCGGCTTTGCATGCTGAACAAACAACATCCCCAGCATACGACCCGCTCGAATGAATGGAACGCCAAGAATCGCGCGAGCCGTGGTGGCGTGCAAAGCCTGGGTTGGACCCGAGGTCATCCAATCATCGTGACCATCATGCAGCGCGACAGTCTGGCCCTGCTCCAACCGCGCACTAAAAGCGGGTGCAAAATCATCCAAACGCCACGTGACCGGGACCGAGGCGGCTTTTGCCCCATTCCACTCGCGCAGGACAGAGACATGAGTTTGCCTGTCAGCCATTTCGCCGAAGCCGACATGATCGACGCCCAAATGCTCACCGAGAAGTGCGGCGGCCCGCTCCATCATCTCCAACGGATCGGAAAGCGCTCGCAGTTGGTGTTCCAACTCAAGCTCAAACCTGTGCCGAAGGCGCTCGGCGGCGTGCAACCGGTCGCACCGGGCATCATCCAGATGCAACGCAATGAGATGCGCGAAGCCTTTGGCCATGTCCAGAACCGTTGGGTTATCCAGGTGGGCCGGATGTGGATCCACCGCACACAGACCGCCCCACAGGCTGCCATCTTTCAAGACGATGGGCATGAACAGACAGCTCTGAAACCCCTGCTCCTGAAGACTCGGATGACAAAGGTGGTCGGCAAGGTTACCGATGACTATCGCTTGCGTGGCTGTGCCGGCCTGATGGTCAATGGCAGGCACGCACTTCAGTTCATCGCCCGGCTGCACATTCAAACCGATGGCATCGCGGACCGCGCAAGCCATTGAACGACCCTGAATCACGCGGGCAACCGCTGCAAAGCCCATCCCGGTGATACCGCACACGGTTTCCAGCAACGCAGAGATCGCGCCCATGCACGCTATGTCCGCCTGGTCGATTGCGAATTCAGAGGGGCACACAACATCGACCGACATATCTGACATCGCAGGTTTACTCAAAAAGTGAATGTTCAGCGTTCAAAAGATTTCCGCCAGGTTGCGCCTGACGTCTTCTGCCAAACGATTTTACGTGGGCGTTGAGCCGTGATTTCTGTTGGCTGTAGTCGAGCCTAATCCACGACCTAAACGCTCTGACACCCGGAGAAGCTAAAAGTCCGCTTGAGAGCCAAGAAAGCTATCAGTACGCAGGTTGCTGGCAACGCTTGAGACAATCGCGTCATCCGCGCGTTAAGCATCGTGGTATCGACGCGCCGCCGCTCTATCGGCACACACTGCAAATGTTCATAAACCCGGCGTATTGTAAAAACCCCCTTATAGGCATCACCTACACCCACCATGACCGTTACTGGAGACGCCATGAACAAGTTCTGCACTTTTTTGCTCGCAATGTCCCTCCCCGCCATGAGCTGGGCCAGCGATGCTTTACCCAATTTGCCTGCCGTCACACAGTCGTTGTTGGCGGGTAAATCTGTGTCCGTCGTACTTGATCTGGGCCAGTGTAAGCCGGGATCAAGTGACGCCAAGCCCACTAAAACCCACGGTGGCCTGCGTATTGACGCCTTCCGCATCACTGAAGACGGCACCCTGGCATTTGCCGACGACCACTTCACAGTGAATCGTGATGACAAGCCGATTAATCAATTCCTGCGCTACCGGGTGCACGCGGATGGCACTGCCGAGTTCAGCATGACGATATTCTCCGTGCCCAATTACCAGCAGATGGAAAAAACGCTCACTTATAACTGCGCTATCGGTAAGGGCATGAGCTTTTTTGCCGCCGATTGAAATTCAATGGGGCCGGGGCTGCGCTGACTGATCACTGTTGAGGCTGGCAGTGAAGCTTTATAGGTTCAGCCCCAGTCGTGATGACTGTTTTGACCGCATCTGGCCCAGAGATAAACTCCCTGCGTGCCAACGCCTGGAATGAGCCCCTCCTAGCCGCAAAACAAAGCCTGTTAACATGCCTCTCAACGCGTAGCACATTGACCTATCCGAAGAAAATCTTTAAGCGCCGCCTGATAGAGCGTCAATGGCTGATTGTCCGTATTGAATAGTGCAAACGGAATCATCGTGAGATGTGAAAACGATGTGGAGTTTATCGAGTAGGTTTTCTGCCTGCAAAAGCGCTGATCCTTATTCAATATAAAATCAAACTTGAACAGGTTTTTTCGCGTACACCAGCTGGGGATCAAGCCCAGACTCAGGCCCGTTAAGTAATCTTGTCCGCAAGCGCCGCCAGATGAGAACTCCGAGATCTTTATTTCTAATGCCGGGAGGGTCGGGGCGGCAAGGCTGGAGCCCGTATCCTGTGCATCGGGAATAACGTTGAGCGTCGCTGCGTATGCGTCCTTGCCGAAGCGACTGTCTTTCCATGGGGAGTTTATTGCGTAACTGAAGCTGGAGATGATTTCTTTTGTTTCGGGTTCAGCGGGTTCGTTGATTGTCGGCAGGGACGAATAAGATGCGCAGCCGGAACACAGTATCGCCATGCTGACAAACACAAACCCGTTGGCTATTAAGCGACGCATACTCAGTTTTCCCTAACGATCAATTAGCCGACATTCTTGTCACTTAACGCCGTATAGCATCTTATCTACACGCCGGATTGCTGAATCAGAATAACAGGGCAGACTGTACGCGCGACACGTCGGGAGAGAGAAAAGGCCGCCGCCATGCTTTCTTTGCCCAATCCAGTGCGAACCCGCGAACTTTGAAGGCAACCGCCTGCCCAAATCCCGTCATCACCAAGGTTGCGCCACTAACAGGGAGAAAATAATGAAGCCGGACGCCAGTAAGCGCTCATCAATTCATACCGGTTTGGGCACTGTCATCGCACGCCTGGGGCTGTTGCTCATCGTGCCGTTGGCTGTCGGCGGCTGCACCTTCAAGAAAACTGATGTGCAGAACACGACCGAAATAGCCAAGTACGACCCCGCCAGTACGGCGCGCATCCGCCTGATCAGCGGGCAAGGGGCGTACGCAGGTTTCGTATCCGGCCAAAGTTGCGAGCAGTATTTTAACGACACTTACAGAAAAGCGCTGGCCGCCCGCGAGCGGCCTCAAGGATGGAATCCTTCGCGTATCGTGCCCAGCGGTCAGAGCACGGATATCTTCGGCATGTGGCCTTCCGACTACCAGAACAATGTCATCGGCATGCCGGCCTCCTCGGTCAGCGCGAAGATCGATGAGACGCGCAGGTACTTCGATGAACGTGTGGTCCCGGCCGGGCAACCGCTGATCGTGTTTGTGGCGTTCGTCACGTCCCGGTCCAGTTGCTCTTCAGCGCCCGTGAGTTTCGTGCCACGCGCAGGCGCCGACTATGAAGTCCGGCAGGCATTCCACTCGCAAACATTCCAGACAACGTGCCGCAATGAGGTGGTTGAGTTGAAAGCCGGCGAGGAAAAACCGGTATCCCCGAATTACTGCATCCAGGACCCGTCGGGCGATTATCACACCCGCAGCGTTACCCCTGTCAGCCAGGCGGGGCAATAAGCCGACCGGGCCTGGTAAAGGATGGGTGATGTTTGTGCAGCCACTTTTAGCGCTTGCCGTTTTGCGCTGAAAAAGGGGGTTATCAGCCAGCCTGGCTATGCCGAAGCGACGAATGGCGTTCGTGGGAAGACCGCAATCCGGCCTGGCGACTGGCGGAAGAACTCGGGTTCTATATGGATTCAAACTTTGTTGAGCTTGCCTGCACTCCAGAAGACACGCTTGCCGGAGAGCACTGCGGCCATCACCTATTTCGGCCTGTTCAACTGAGCTGAAGTCCTGATAGGTTGGGACTTCTGACGTAATTGCGGTAATGGACGCAATACCGCAACTGGATGGTTTTCCTCAAATTGATACAGGGACTGGTATGGGCATTTTAGATCGGTTGTTTGGTGGACGTTTTACTATGCCTCCACCCGAAGAGACCAACCTTAGCTGCTTCAGCAATCATGAAGGAACTGCGCGACGAGCGAAGCGATCCGGGTCAAAAAAAGCACTGCAGGCTTTCGCTCAGGCGCTGGTAGCGTCCATTCCTGAAAAAGAAGGCGCCAGGCTTGTCAGACGTGTCATGCGTAGATACGCAATGGGCGACGACGCACCCAGTGCCCTCACGGAAGGATTCCTGAATGACTCAAGGGGACAAAAACTTGAACACCTCGTTCTGCTTAGTGTGGATTGCAAGGGCTACGACGTATTTGAGTATCAAGCGCCCTACTTGGTCAGCGCCAGTGGTTTGAAAGAACCCTACGGTTATGCGCAGGAAGGCGCTTTATCAATGCCAGAGGTGCTCCACAACTTTGATCAGTGGCTGGCAAGATTCGGTAAACGTTATCTTCACATGGACTTCGGAGGTGAAAATTACGACGGTGTAATTGTTGACGCCGATCGGCTGGAAGCGATAACTGAGTTGGCTGGACGCGCTGGAATCCACGTCAGTCTTGAGAACTTCTAGCGATGCAGACTGGATGAAGCAATCGAGGGCCTTGAATCACTGCGGTCAATGACCGTTGCTGGCCGATAATCGTGAAGAAAATATCAAAATGGACTGGGACTAGCTCTGCTTGCGATGTGTCGATTGTGCACCTGAAAGAACCCGCCAACTCCCCCGCTTACAGCCGATGATGCTCCAACAAAAAATCCACAAACAACCGCACCCGCGCCGGCATTGTCGGGCCACCCACGAACACCGCATGAATCGGTTCCCGGTCGCCGGGGTTCCAGGCTTGCAATAGCGGTATCAGGTCGCCCCGCCGCAGGTCGTCGCTGACGGTGAACTCGCCGATACGCGCAATGCCGGCGCCCACTCGCGCCAGTTGGGCCAGCGCTTCCCCACTGCTGCACTCGATGTTGCCGCTGACCTTGAGGGAAAACGCTTTGCCGTCGCGCACAAACGGCCAGTTGGGTTCGGCGCGCCGGAAGTTGAAGCGAAGGCAGTTGTGCCGTAGCAGATCTTCCGGTGCCTGGGGGGTGCCGTGGCGCCGCAGGTATTCGGGCGATGCCACCACCACCTGGCCGGTGTCGCCGATCTTGCGCGCGGTCAGCGGGCTGTCGGGCAGGTGGCCAAAACGTACTGCCACGTCTGCCTGACCGCTGAGAATATCGACTAATTCGTCGCCAAGGGTGAGGTCGACGACGATGTTCGGGTAGCGCTCGCTGAATGCCGCAACCAACGGAACGATGGACATACGCCCATGGCCAAGGGCGGCGCTGACCCGCAATCGACCCTTGGGGACGCCCTGATCGGCGATAGCTTCTTCGACTTCATCCATGTCGGCCAGGATGCGCCGGGCGCCGCGCAGAAACGCTTCGCCCTCGGCGGTAAAGGTGATCGCCCGCGTGGTGCGCAACAGCAGCCGGGTGCCAAGGCGCTGTTCGGCACGCGCGATGATTCGACTGACCGCCGAGGGCGTGAGCCCCAATGCACGTGCGGCGGCCGACAAGCTACCTTCCTGCGCCACGGTGGCGAACACGAACATTTCACCCGATCTACCGTTGAAGTCCACTTGTGCCTCTTACGCAAAGGTGATTGCCGAAAATGCTATCTACCGCCTGAAAACGCTTGATCGTAGCATTGACGGCATAGATAAGGAGCCTCTCATGCGTATCAATCCACCCCTTGTTGCACTCGCCATAGGTGCCTTTGGCATCGGCGTTACCGAGTTCGCCCCCATGGGCATGTTGCCGGGCATCGCTGCGGACCTCGGCGTTTCGATTCCCGCTGCGGGCTTGCTGGTAAGCGCCTACGCCATGGGCGTACTGCTCGGCGCGCCGCTAATGACCCTGACCACCGGCAAAATTCCCCGGCGCTATCTGCTGATAGGCCTCATGGCGATTTTCACCCTGGGCAACCTGATGTCAGCGCTGGCGACCGACTACTACAGCCTCATGATTGCCAGGGTGGTGACCTCACTCAACCACGGCGCATTCTTTGGCGTTGGCTCCATCGTCGCCGCCAGCGTGGTCGCCCCGGAAAAACGTGCCGGCGCGGTTGCGGCGATGTTTATGGGCCTCACCCTAGCAACCATTGGCGGAGTGCCGCTGGCCGCCTGGTTTGGCGAACTGTTCGGCTGGCGCACCGCCTTCTGGGGCATTACCGGCCTCGGCGTGGTGGCCATGGCCGCGTTGTGGTTCGCCCTGCCCGACCTCAAGGCGCCGCCAAGCGTCGGCGTAATGGCCGAAATTCGGGTACTGGGCCGTGGCCCGGTGCTGGGCGCGCTGGCCCTCACCGTCGTCGGCTCGGGCGCGATGTTCACCGTCTTCACCTACATCGCACCCATTCTCAGCAGAGAGACCCACGCCTCCACCGCCTACATCACCGCCATGCTGGTGCTGTTCGGCGTAGGCCTGACACTGGGCAACATGTGGGGCGGCAAAGCCGCCGACCGCTCGATAGACCGCACCCTGATCGTCTCGCTGAGCGTGCTGATTGTGGTCCTGCTGGCGTTCACAGTCCTGATGCGCTGGCCGCTGCCGGCCGCCGTTGCCATCCTGATATGGGGCATCGCCAGCTTCGCCCTGGTGCCACCGCTGCAGATGCGCGTTATGGAAGCGGCCAAGGACGCGCCTAATCTGGCCTCGGCGGTGAACATTGGTGCGTTTAACTTTGGTAATGCGATTGGCGCGGCGGTGGGTGGCGCGGTGATCAATGCGGGGTTGGGTTATCCGGCGATATCCCTGGCGGGAGCGGCGATGGCGGCTCTGGGATTACTGATGGTGCTGGGGTTTGTGTGGCGGTCGAGGGGGGTTGCTACGGCGGTGATATAAGGCTGATGTGACAAAAGAGGAGTAACCGTCCGGACAACACTCCTTCCTGACACCGTCGCTAGCCGCGATGGTGTCCGCGTATTTTAAGTGCACGCATGCACCCTCTATCATAAGTCTGTGGGCGCCCCTATTCGCATCGGCCGTTTTTTGGATGTGGCCATCTCATCCCAATCCGCCAAGCGAGCACGTTTTGTGTACGGGTAGTACAAGCATAACTGCGCGCCAGATTGGTCCTTCATGGAGGGAGGAGGCTTAATGCCTCGCACCAGTATGGCGACAACCTCTTCCGAGTCGAGGAAATGCGCTTGAGTTGTTGAAAAGGAAGGCCTCAGCAATTTACTGATTGCTTTGCAGGCTGCAACAGCCGCATTGGTCGATTGCCTGGTCTCATTTGGAGCAGCATTCGCACACGAAAGCGTGCTGGTCCAGGTCAATATCGCCAAAACTATCCACTTCAATATCGAGCTCCTTCAACGGGTTTAATTGCCGTGATTAAAGAGGTTCCACTTATGCGCCAGCAACTGATCGCTTTCACTCGCCGGCTGTGTTGGTGGGCACCTGAACGCCCTTCAGGTAAGCATACGATCATGACCGTTCTACCTCGCAGCCTGTATAAATTAATGATCGCCGCCGCACGTTTGCAACTGCGTTCGCCTCCTAAGGCTTCATCGGCCACTTCGTCGACAGCATGGTGGTGCTGGGTAACCGTCCGGGCAATACATCCGTCGTTGGTTATTTGAGCTTCCTGATCAAGGTAGCCACCATCAATTCCAGGGTCCGAGTGGAAGCATCAACTCTTTCGTTCAAGGCTGTGATGACAGGGCTCACGTTTCGTATGTAACCGGCTAAAAAGAGCACATCGATTGACTCAAGCGCATGAATGACCACCGATTCCTCTTTCGCTTCAAGCAGCCTTAACAGTATCTGCAACGCGCGTACATCATTGCAATCAGTGAGCGATTCGGCACATCGGCCCAGCCACACATCAGGCTTCACGCCAATGGCGGATTCAAGTTCGCGCCAGTCAGAAGCGTTGAATTCAGAGGCCTGAGCGCCGGCAACATCAATGCCTTCATCCGACCAGTAGTCTTCAGAGTCGCATGAATGCAGAAACAACTCATATTCTTTGAACATCGCTCACCTATCAGAATTCTGAATGCGTCCGGCAAAATCATCTAGCATAAGTTTGCCTGCTAGGCGAAATCTCAGGAACTCAGTCCCAAAGATGCTGCATGCTAGGTCTGGTATAGCCCCAAACGCGTGGCACCCCATCCTCTAAAGAGAAGGGAAGGTTGTGCTTTCTTAGCGTGGAAAGTAGCCAATCGAGTAAAACCGCTCTGAGTTCGATCCACTCGATTTCTGCTACCGGATGGATGTGGTAATGCCATTCTCGATCCCAATCTGTGCAGTAATCGCTTGGAGCTAAGACACTGTGCAATCTGAACTCTGGCTTCATTTGCGGGGCGTTAATCATTGCTTTGATCAGCTCAGCCCATTTGGTGTAGTTCATGACGGGAAAAATCATTCCCGCAGTCAGCAGCCTGCGAATTTTCGCTTTTGTAACCTCGTCGAGTTCAGGCAGTTGATGCATAAGATTCGCGTAATTGTATGAAGTGAGTACAGTCTAACCCAACACACCTTCCGCGATTAAACGGGCGCCCACCTGTGTGGCAGCAACTCAGTAATCTCGCTCGCCCGCTGCGTCGGCAGGCGTGTAAGAACATCCTTCAAGTACGCATACGGATCATGACCGTTGAGCCGCGCCGACTGGATCAAACTCATGATCGCCGCCGCACGTTTACCCCTATCTCCCGCCAATCCTTAGCTGCATCCTTCAATTGTCAAAATCACATCGAAGACTCACACCGACAAGCTAAAGCTCTTCGTATACCACCTCGAATTCTTCACCCAATTCCTGCTGGATGGATTTCAGTAATTTTTCCGCTGCCTCGTCAAACCTTGCGTAATCGTCTGCATTCCAAGGGCCGCGATCAGGTGGGTAATCCCAATTCAACGAAGTGTCATGCCGCTGTGAAAGCTCGTTAAGCATTGCTTGGACTCCATCACTGAGTGGTAGCTTTTCTTCGAAAGAAGCCTTTTGTGACTGGCAGTTTTTGGCCCAGAGTGTGTAAAAACAGCAAGGGGTTCACTTTTAGGTTCTTCACCTGCCGGAAATCTATAAGCCTCGTGTCCCCGCACTCATACCGTATTGACGTTAACAGCTGCGCCGATAGTGCCTCCGGAAACAGATACGATGTATTCGGCCGCTCGTTGGCAAAGGGTGGCGTGCGATGAACGGATTACGAGGGTAAGAGGCATGAGCGAGAGCGGGTCAATGTCGATACGTTCTCCTGATGTGCCGCGAAGCGACAATGTCAGTTCCGTCCATTGGCGATCATCTGAACCTGCGCAGTCACCGTCAGAGTCAACATCACATCCGGTTCCCCATAGATGTTCAGCAATGCAATAGAAGGCCGGCAATGGTCTTTCTGGCGTGATTTGAATGGAATAGCAAGTAGACATGATTTGTTGGCCGCGCCTATCTGTCAGGAGGAGAAAGGGTATCTCGGAGCCTGGGGCTGAGCAATCAGAGTCGCTGCCCTCAGACCATCTATATATAGGCATCCATTGGTGTCTGCGATTACCCCGGCGTATGTAGAAACGACTCCGTGATCCCTTGCTGTGATTGCTGAGGATTTTATCGCGGGGGATTGCCTATGAAGCGCTTTATCCAAGGTGAACACCGATGCCAAGGCACCTTACTTCCCGAAAGCCTCGACGACTACGTCAGCGATACCAATCCGGTACGCGTAGTTGACGTCTTCGTCGACGAACTCAACTTGGTCAATCTAGGTTTTGAACGTGCCATTCCAGCCGATACTGGACGGCCGGCTTACCACCCCATGATCCTGCTAAAGATCTACATCTACGGCTATCTCAACCGCATTCAGTCGAACCGGCGGCTGGAACGAGAAGCTCAACGCAACGTCGAGCTGATGTGGTTGACCGGGCGTTTGATGCCGGATTTCAAGACCTTCGCCAACTTCCGAAAAGACAACAGCAAGTCCATCCGAAGCGTCTGTCGCCAGTTCGTTATGCTGTGTCTGCAGTTGGGACTGTTTGGAGAACACCTGGTCGCCATTGATGGCAGTAACTTCAAAGCAGTCAACAACCGCGACCGCAATTTCACCAGCGCCAAACTGAAGCGGCGCATGGAAGAAATTGAATCGAGTATCAACCGTTACCTGGTGGCACTCGATGCTGCCGATCGGCAAGAACCCACAGCTTCCGAGCCCAGTGCCGTGCGGCTGGAAGAGAAATCGCCAAGCTCAAAACTCAAATGAAGGAGCTTCAAGCGATCGAAATCCAGCTCAATGAATCGCCGGATAAACAGGTCTCACTGACCGATCCAGACGCCCGTTCCATGATGACGCGCGGCACAGGAATCGTCGGCTACAACGTGCAGACAGCGGTCGATACTCAGCACCATTTGATCGTTGCACATAAGGTGACCAACGTCGGTTCCGACCGCGATCAACTCAGCTTGATGGCCAAACAGGCCCGCGAGGCGATAGCCTCAGAAACGTTGTCGGTGGTGGCGGACCGAGGTTATTTCAAAAGCGAACAAATCCTGGCTTGTCACGATGCCGGCATCACAGCCTATGTGCCCAAACCGATGACCTCTGGAGCCAAGGCTGACGGGCGTTTCAATAACGATGCCTTCGTCTATGACACGGCAAAAAACGAATACATTTGCCCGGCTGGGGAGGCGCTGATCTTGCACTACTCCTACGTTGAAAAAGGCCTGAAGTTGCATCGTTACTGGAGTTCGAAATGCCAGGGCTGCGCGTTGAAATTGCAGTGCACACCGAGCACGGAACGACGAGTTCGACGCTGGGAGCACGAAGCCGTATTGGAGGAGATGCAGCTTCGGCTGAGCAAAGCACCAGAGATGATGCGAGTCCGAAAACGAACGGTTGAGCATCCCTTCGGGACGCTCAAGCAATGGATGGGTGCGACGCACTTCCTGACCCGAAAGCTGGCCTTGGTGAGCGCGGAGATGAGCTTGAATGTGCTCGCCTACAACTTGAAGCGGGTCATGAAAATTCTCGGTATCAGCAGTTTAATGAAGGCACTGTCGGCCTGAAGAGGTCTTTATTTTGACCACCCAGCAAGGTAGAAGCGACGCAGGGGGCTCCCAGGCCCAAGTGATGATCCGCAGGACTTGTTGTGAGCAATTACTCAGCTAACAGCCTTCGGCGTTTCGAGCCGACAGTGTACAAATGCGTTTTTACACACTCTGGGCCGTTTGCTGCCGTTCACGCTCGACTGCTCTCAGCTATCTACGCCTCGTTGCTAGCAAAGAGCGACCGCTTTAATTCCAATCATGGCCCACAACCCTGCTGATAAACGCTATTCGCACAACCGACCGAGTCGAACACAAATTGATGAGCCAGCTTTGTGAATCCAGCCAAAATCGCCTGAAAGGGGGATAGAAAATTTGCCAGTTGGGTTTGATACATCCTCTCGGTTGCACCCCAGCTAACCACCCCTTATAGTTCGGCCCGTCGCTAGCCTCGGCCAACGACAGGGTTTCGCAGCCCTAAAACGATTCACACCAACACCGTCAGACATGCCCCAGCCGGCTCCCGGTTGCCGAATGTTTTATGGCGGTTGTGCGTGGGAGACCTTCGGGTCTGCCGGGTTTTGGTGTAAATCGTCCGGTCTGCGAACCCGCGCACAGCTGCCACCCAATCTGTTTCGCAGCAGAGCCGGTGGTAAATCTTTTTCTTGAGGATTTACACCATGACTACCGATCACCCGCCCCGCCGCTTCACCCCCATGTCCCAATCCGCAACCGACTACCCCGTCCTGCTCATCGACGCCGACGCCCCGCTCAGCGAACTCCACGCTTGCGCCGGCGAGCGCCTTAATGCCGCCCTGGCCTACTTGAACCTGATGGCCTGTTCCAACGTCTCCGACTATGCCGAGCACGACATCAATACCGTCGCCAATACCGCTCGGATCATGGTCCAGGATGTGGCGGATATCTTTACGGTGGTTGAGCGGCGGGGGTTTGATTCGCCTGCTGTGGCTTGATGTGATGTGAGCTGTGAGAAAACCCGCTTCGGCGGGTTTTCTGGTTTTTGGTTGGCTGGGAATTGGGGGGTGAGCGAAGGTTTGGGGTGCCTGGGCTGCCGTCATCGCTGCCTCGCCAAGGCTCGAGAGCTCCCACATTTTGATTTTTGCTCACCGTTGAAAGGGGGTGATCGCCGTAAGCGCTGTGGCGGTGTTCTCGACGGGTGCCTATCATGTGGCTTTCGCTCAACGCCTCAGGAAATACCCATGCCCGCCCTCACCTTTCGCAACGCCCTCCCCGCTGACGCTGCGCGTTGTTTTGAGATTGAAACCACCGCCTACGAAGGCGACGAAGCGGCGACGCTGGAGAAGATTGCCACGCGCATTGCGCTGTATCCGGAGGGGTTTCTGATTCTGGAGGCAGATGGCGCGGTGGTGGGGTTTATCAATTGTGGTTGCGCCTATGACGTGGTGATGTCGGACGAGGCGTTCAAGGAGTTGGTGGGGCATTCGCCCGAGGCGCCGAATGTGGTGATTATGTCGGTGGTGGTTGACCCGGCGCATCAGGGCAAGGGGTACGCCAGGGCACTGATGACTGAGTTTGTGCAGCGTATGTGCGATTTGGGCAAGCACACGATTCATTTGATGTGCAAGGAACAGCATGTGGAGTTGTATGCGCGCATGGGCTATGCGTATGTGAAGCCGTCGCCGTCGGATCATGGCGGGATGGCGTGGCATGAAATGGTGATGGTGCTCTGATGGCGGCGCCGCTTGTTGAGGTCAGCGACCAACCCAACGCGGAGGCCGAGCGTATTCTTGGCGACGGGCTGGCGGCGTTTAATGAGGCTGTTACGGGTTACAACGACCGGCGCCTGTTGACGGTGTTGATCCGGGATCCTGTTACTCAGGAAATCCTCGGTGGCATTACCGGCAAAACCACGCTGGGCATGGCGTTTCTTGACCTGTTTCACTTGCCCGAGGCCCTGCGTGGTTCGGGGCTTGGCAGCCAGTTGCTGCACGCTTTTGAAGACGAGGCCCGGCGTCGGGGTTGCGCGAATGCGGTGCTGTATACCCTGAGTTTTCAGGCGCCGGGGTTTTACGAGAAGCACGGTTGGGTGCGGTTTGGCGAGGTGCCGTGCGAACCCGAGGGCAGCAGCCGGGTGTTTCTGTCTAAGCGGTTGTGAGGTTGAGGGCTTTGCCGAACAATCGGTTTGCATGGGTTTCGCCCTGGAAGGTGTAGGTTGGCTCACCCAACACTTCGTACCCACGCCGAGGGTAAAACCCCAGCGCGCGGTCATTGCCTACCCACACGGTCGCCCATAACAGCGAGGCACCGCCCAACGCCGCGCGCTGTTCCGCCGCTTGCAGCAGTTGGTAGCCAACGCCTTGGCCGGTGAAGCGTTCCTGGATGTACAGGCGTTGCAGCTCGGCAGCGTTGGGGGTTTCGATCATTGGGTGAGGCGCGTTGAGTTTGATCTGGGCGAAGCCGATGAGGTGGCCATTCGACTCGGCCACTGTCAGCGAGACGTTCGGCTGGGCGAGCAAGTGGGCGATGGTGTTTGGGGCGAAGGCTTGCAGTGCTTCGGTGGCAATGGAGGTGCGAATGCCTTGGGTGGCGTAGGTGTCGAGGAACACTTGCATGCCCAGCACGCCGATGCACAGGGCGTCCTCGGCGGTGGCGGGACGGATGAGGATTGCAGACATTGAGCCTCCGTACTCAAGGGGGGTGAAGCACGATGTTTTAGCACGAATGGGGTGGGGTTGGTGTGGTGTTCAGGCCTGCTCAGATTTTTTGTGGCGAGCGGTTTTGTTATGCCGAGCGGGCTTGTTGTGGCGAGCGGGCTTGCCCCGCGTTGGGTGGCGAAGCCGCCCCAAATCCTAAGCACACATTCCGTCTGAAGAAACGCGGCGTCTGGGTTAGGGCCGCTGCGCAGCCCAACGCGGGGCAAGCCCGCTCGCCACAACAAGCCCCCGGCAGCAACGGCGGGCACAATAACCCTGAAGACTCCTCACCAACTCCCCGAAGCCCCGCCACCACCGCTGGAGCCGCCGCCCCCGGACGAGCTGCCGCTGGAGCTTGAGCTGGAACTACTGGAACTCGACCCGCCGCCCGAACCTGAGCTTGCATCGGAAATGCTCATGACAAACACAATGAACGCCACGATTGAGGCCGCCGGTATCGCGATGACCCAGCCCTGGTAACCGTGCCCCAGCAGCATGCCCACGCCCGTATACACCGCCGCCACCACCAGCACGCGCAGGATGAAGAAGCGCGGTTTTTTCTTCCAGGACTGGCGGATAACCAAGAATAACCCCACGTACAACGCCAGCACCAAGGCGCAGCCAAACGGCCATGCCAGCCAACGGACGAGGTTGACCTCGACAAAATGGCTCGCCACCAGCACGGCGACGAGGTACGCCAGCATCGCCACCACACTGTAAAACACCGCGGGCGCCAGCCACAGTGCACCAAAGGTGGCGCCGCCGACCAGTATCGTCAGCGGCATCACCAGCAAAAACAGCAACCAGTCAGCACCGCCGCCAAAAATCGCCAGCAGCACGGTGACCGCCGCTACGGCAAGCAGCGCCCGGCGCCACTGCAGTTTGCCGGCGGCGATGAGCACACCGCCGATGGCGCCTGCGATTAACGCGAGCACTACCGCGATAATCTGCGGGTTAACCTGCGGCGCGGCTCGCGGTGGCAGGTCGCCGCCGTCTACCAGCACGGTCAGGTCGTCGACGGCGTGTTGCACGCCACCTGCGTAGTCGCCCTGGCGAAACGCCGGGGTGATGTGTTCTTCAATGATGCGATGGGCCAACAGGTCGGTGACGGTGCCTTCCAGGCCATAACCCACTTCGATGCGCACCTTGCGGTCTTCTTTGACCACCACCAGCAGGATGCCGTCGTCGACGTCTTTGCGCCCCAGTTTCCAGGCGCGGAACACGGTGTTGGCATAGTCCTCGATGCTCGCGCCGCCGGTGGTGGGCACCAGCAACACGGCGACTTGCGCGCCTTTGCGCTGTTCCAGCGCGGCGAGTTGGCTTTTAAGACGAGTGGTGATGGCGGCGTCGAGGGTGTTGGTGAGGTCGATGACCCGCTGGTCGAGGGCGACGCCGATGGGCGAAGGGTCCGCCTGGGCTGTGCCCAACAGGCTGATTACCACCAGCGCCACCAGACTCAAGACGGATTGCCGCAAAATCGCCATCATGCTTTGCTACCTGAAGTTTCTTCCTGAAGGCGCCGACTTTACCTTATGGACGTATAACACGTGACCCCACGGCGCTGACTATCTAAACTGCCGCACACATAGCAAAGCGCCATAACCGAGAAGTCCATGAGCCTGAAACACCGCAACAATGTCAGCATACTGGGCAACGGCACCTCGACCCTGGTGTTTTCCCACGGTTTCGGCTGCAGCCAGGCCATGTGGAATTACCTGGCGCCGCAGTTTGTCGACCGCTTTCGCGTGGTCATGTATGACCTGGTGGGCGCCGGGCTGTCGGACCTCAGTGCGTTCGACAAGGCCAAATACGACAGCCTGGAAGGCTACGCTTGTGATTTGAACGAGCTGATCGATGAATTTGCTATTGGCCCGGTGATTCTGGTGAGCCACTCGGTCAGCTCAATGATCGCCACCCTCGCCGACCGTCTGGCCCCCGGGCGCATTGCGGCTCATGTGATGATCGGCCCGTCACCGCGCTATATCGATGACGCAGGCTATGTGGGCGGCTTCAAGCGCAGCGACATCGACGATTTGCTCGACACCCTCGACAGCAATTACCTCGGCTGGTCCAGCGCCATGGCCCCGGCCATCATGGGCGCGCCGGGGCAACCGGCGTTGAGCGAAGAACTCACCGAGAGCTTTTGCCGCACCGAACCGGACATCGCCAAGCAGTTTGCCCACGTCACCTTTATGTCGGACAACCGCCAGGACGTGATCGGCCTGACCACGCCGGTGCTGATCCTGCAATCGAGCGACGACCTGATCGCCCCGGTGGTCGTGGGCGAATACCTGCACAGCGTGTTGCCCAACAGCACCTATTGCCTGGTGGACAACGTCGGCCATTGCCCGCACATGAGTGCGCCGCAAGCCTGCGCCGAGGCCATGGAAGTCTTTTTGGCTCCGTGGGCGGTGGCCCATGTCGGCTGACCTGTTCGAGAGCGCCGCCTGCGCTCTGGCCGTCACGGCCGAAGACGGCACGATCCTGCAAGTCAATACACGCTTCAGCGACTGGCTGGGGTTCTGCAGCGCGGAGCTGTGCAGCCTGCGCTTTCAGGACTTGTTGACCATGGGCGGGCGGATTTTCCACCAGACGCACCTGGCGCCGATGTTGCGCATGCGCGGCAGCGTCACCGAAGTGAAGCTCGACATGCTGCACCGCGACGGGCACAAGGTGACCGTGCTGCTCAACGGCATCAAGCGCGTGACCGCCGACGCCGTGGTGTATGACCTGGCGCTGTTCGGCACCACCGACCGCGACAAGTACGAGCGCGAGCTGCTCAACGCACGCAAACTGGCCGAAGCCTTGTTGCAGGAAAAAACCGCAACTGAACGGGCGCTGCAGCAAGCCCAGGCCGAGTTGAGCGAGGCCTATGCCATCGCCCAGCGCCGCGCACTGTTTGCCGAGCAGATGGTGGCGATTGTCAGCCATGATTTGAAGAACCCGCTGACCGCCATTCGCATGGCGTCGGATTTTCTCGGCCGTGGCGAGCGCACGGCCAAGGAGCGCCAGCTGCTGGGGCATATCGGCCAGTCGTCTGAGCGCGCGCAGCGCATGATCGACGACTTGCTGGACTTCACCCAGGCCCGGGTCGGCCAGGGCATCACCATCAAGACCGCACCGTTGGACTTGCACGACGTGATCCACCGCGCCGTGGATGAACTGCGCGTAGCGTTCCCCAAAGCCACGCTGGAGCACATCGCCGAAGGGCGTGGCGTGGCGTGCCTGGATGCCGACCGTGTGCAGCAGATCATCGGCAACCTGGTGGCCAACAGCGTCGCGTATGGCGACCTGCAACAGCCGATCACCATCACCTCGCGCATTGACGACAATGGCTGCGAAGTCTCGGTGCACAACTACGGCGCGGCGATTCCCGAGCCGCTGATGGCGGTATTGTTCGAGCCGATGACCCGTGGCACCGACCATGGCAGCGAAGTGCGCAGCGTGGGCCTTGGCCTGTACATCGTGTGCGAACTGGCCAAAGTACACGGCGGCGATGTGGCGGTGAGTTCCTGCACAGCAAAGGGCACAACGTTCACCGTGACGTTCTAGTTTACTTTCAATGTTTTTGCACACTCTGTGGCGAGCGGGCTTGCCCCGCGTTGGGTTGCGAAGCAGCCCTAAAACCAGCGACCGAAGAGTGCCTGACTCACCGCATTCAACCTTTTGGGGGCTGCTTCGCACCCCAACGCGGGGCAAGCCCGCTCGCCACAGTGACAACTACAGCCAAAGCTACAGTGTTCGCCCTTGACGAGCGGGTATCAAAAAGCCTTAGTTCAAATACGCCGTGCCCTGCATCACCGGCTCCACGCTGCCAGTCAGCACCACCCCGCCGCTGCCGTCCCACTTCACCGTCAGCGTGCCGCCGTCGCAGTGCACCTCAACGGTATCATCGAGCAAACCGCGCCGAATCCCGTTGACCACCGCGCCGCAGCAGCACGAACCGGACCCCAGCGGCACTCCCCCGCCGCGTTCCCAGATGCGCAGGCGAATGTGGCCTCGGTCGAGTACCTGCACGAAATGCACATTGGTCTGGGCCGGGAACAGCGGGTGAGTTTCCAGTGCTGGACCTGCCGCCGCCACGTCGATGGCGTCTACGTCGTCCACAAAAAACGTGAGGTGCGGGTTGCCCATGCTGCACGCCGCCGGGTTGCCGTCGATGGGCAATGAGCAGGTGTCCATCGCCTGCGCCAGGGGTACGGCCGCCCAGCCCAGCAACGGCGCGCCCATATCCACCGACACCCGCCGCCCGGATTCGCGCGTGCAGGTCAGCAGGCCGCGGTCGGTGCGCAGCACGATGGCGTCGCTGCCAGTCTCGAACATCAACCGGTCGGCGACGCCTCGGGTGGCGCTGCCGCAGGCGTGCAGAGGCGTGCCGTTGGGGTTCCAGAATTTGATGCGGGCGGCGGCGTCTTCGCAGTCGAGTATCACCGCCAGTTGGTTGAAGCCGATGCCGGTGTGGCGGTCGCCGAGTTGGCGGGCGATTTGGCGGGTGATCGGGTCGCTCTGGCCACGGCGGTCGATGATGATGAAATCGTCGCCATGGGCGTGCATCTTCACGAACGGCAAGGTCATGGACACTCCTGTTGTCGAAACTGAATAGACGCTTGAGCATACGGCAGTTTCATCCAGACGGTTTCGGCTGCGTGCTAGCGTGGCGCGATCCTGTTCACCCGAGTCGCCCATGAAAACAGCCACCTTTGTATTGTCCGCCGTGTTCGCGGCGTTTTCCCACGCAGCGCTGGCGGCCGACGTGTGCCAGCCGGTCGCGTCAAACCCGTCCAGCACAGCCCTGCTCGCCGCCGCCCAACGCCACTTGGGCGACCCGCCCCAGCCGTTGGCGCATCTGCACACGGAGGGCACGTTGCCGAACCACGGCATCCGCGAGCAGAGCATCGCCGCCGAAAAAGACTGGCCGGTGATGCGTCAGGCGGCGCTGGCGTGGCGGTTGAGCGGTGACCCGCGCTATCTCAAGCAAGTCGACACTTACCTGGCCGCGTGGGCGGATGTGTATCAGCCGGACTTCAACCCGATTGATGAAACCAACCTGGATATGTTGATCAATGCGTATGCGCTCACCGCCGATCACCTGCGCCTGGAAACCCGGGACGCGAGCCGTCGTTTGATCCGTACATTGGGCAATGGCTATATCGCCCATATCCAGCAATTCAACGGGCAGAAAAAAGGCACGCAAACCAATAACTGGCAGAGCCATCGCGTCAAGCTGGTGACCGTCGCGGCGGCGGCACTCGGTGACCGGGCGATGCTTGAGCAGGCCCATCAACTGTTCAAACAGCAGATCGCCGACAACGTGCTGCCCGATGGCTCGGTGACCGACTTTCAAGACCGCGATGCCTTGCATTACGTGGTTTACGACTTGGAGCCGCTGGTGCAGGCGGCGCTGGCGGCCAAGCCCTACGGCGGCGACTGGCTGAACCTCACCGCCAACGGCGCCTCGCTGCGCGCCGCACTCGACTGGCTGGTGCCCTACGCGACTGGGCAGCGCAGCCATCAGGAGTTCGTGCACACCCATGTGCAGTTCGACAAAGACCGCGCCGGTGTGGGCGAAGCCGGGTACAGCGGCACCTGGCAACCCAAAAGCAGCGCCACGCTGTTTTGGCTGGCGGCGCAATTGGACGCGCGTTACCTGCCAGTGGCCAAGCAGTTGGCGGCTCACCCGGCAGACTGGATCAGTGCCTGCTATTTGAAATAAGTGCCGCTAGACTGGCGTGCTAACCTTTCAAAGGATTGACGATGCTCATCGTATTCAGCGGCCTGCCCGGCACCGGCAAAACCACAATCGCCCGCGAATTGGCGCAACGCACAGGCGCGGTTTACCTGCGCATCGACGTGATCGAGCAGGCGCTACGGGATGCCGGTGTATTGGCGGGGGATGTTGGCGCCAGTGGGTACGCGGTGGCGAATGCACTTGCGCTGAGTAATTTGCGCTTGGGGCAGAAGGTGATTGCGGACTGCGTGAATCCAGTCAGGGAGAGCCGGGAGGCATGGAAGGCTACCGCTGCCATGGCGGGTGTTGAATGTCTGGATATTCAGGTGGTTTGCTCTGATCGACTGGAGCATCAGCGCCGTGTAGAAGCACGCACAGGGGATATTCCCGGGCTGAAGCCGCCAGGTTGGCAATCCGTGTTTGCCCATGAGTACGAAGTGTGGGACAAGCCGCCACTGACAATCGACACCTCCCTGAAAACGCCAGCCCAGTCGCTGGAAATTCTCCTGGCACGGCTCAACCCTCTGCCAACCTGACTTGCTGTGGTGAGCGGATCTGTCGTGGTAAGCAGGCCTGTTGTGGCGAGCGGGCTTGCCCCGCGTTGGGTGGCGAAGCCGCCCCAAACCCTAAGCACACATTCCAACTGAAGAAACGCAGCGCCTGGGTTAGGGCCGCTTCGCAGCCCAACGCGGGGCAAGCCCGCTCGCCACAACAAGCTCACTTGCCATCGAAGGGAGTGTGCGGCTTACAGCACACTTCCCATCGCTTTTATCAGCACCAAATCCCGGGCGTAAATATCCGGGGCGTATACCAGCCCGCCGTCGCGGTTGACTTCCACCGTCCAGTAACCCAGCAGCACCGGCACCGGGGTGGCCAACCTAAATTCGTGGGTGACACCGGTGGCGAGCAATTCGTCGGTGCGGGTGCGTTCGGCCGGGCTTACCAGCAGGTCGCGCAGCAACAGCGGCTGCTCAACCCTCACGCAACCGGAGCTGAACGCGCGCGGGCCTTTGGTAAACAGCGGCTGGCTGGGTGTGTCGTGCAGGTACACCGAGTAGGGGTTGGGGAAACGCATCACGATCTTGCCCAGCGGGTTGCGCGGGCCGGCTTCCTGGCGCAGCAGGATGTTGCCGGGGTGCGCCCAGTCGATTTGCTCGGGGGCCAGCGGGCGGCCTTCGGGGTCGAGCACTTGCAGGTTTTGCTGGCGCAGGTATTCGGGGTTGAGGCGGATGGCCGGGAGTTTGTCCTCGCGCATGATGGTCGGCGGAATGGTCCAGGTCGGGTTGAGCGTCAGCCGGGTGATGCGTGACTTAAGCAGCGGCGTCTGGCGCTCGGCACGGCCGACTTGCAGGCGGGTCTGCCACACCGGAATGCCGCTCTGATAAACGCTCAGTTGCGCGGCGGCAACGTTGACCAGCACGCCTTCCGGCTCCAGGTCCTGGGCCAGCCAGCGGAAGCGTTCAAGGTTGATGCGCAGCTGTTCGCGGCGCACCGTCGGGCTGATATTCAGTTCAGCCACGGTGCCCGCGCCAATAACGCCGTCAGCTTGCAACGAGTGGCTAAGCTGGAACGCCTTGACCGCCTTGACCAGCTCGTCGCGGTATTGCCTGCCGCCGCCAGCCGGCGCCTTGTCCAGGTAGCCGCCGCTGACCAGGCGTCGCGCCAGTTCCGGCACGCGCGGGTCTTCCATGCCGGGCCGCAGCAACGGGCCAGTCGCGACCGGGTCCCAATGCGGCAACGGCTGCAGGCGCACGCTGGAATAGGCATTGCGCAAACTGCGATAGAGGTCGGCACTGGGACGCGCCTGTTCAAAGGCTTGGGCCATGTCCTGCATACCGACGGCGGCAAAGGCCAGCACCTCGGTATTGGGGTCGCGGGTGGGCGGTTGGGAATGCCACAGCGGTTCAAAGCGCGATTGCTGCAAGCGTCCGAAGTGCAAATCCTGCAGGGCTTGCAGGTACTGGCGGCTCACGTCGATATCGCTGCACAGCACGTTGGCCGTGGCATCCGGCGCAGGCAGGCTATAGTGGGTAGGGTCCAGCCCGTCGTCGGCCAATAACTGCAACTGGGCTTGCAAGGCCTGGCGGCGATCGTCGGCGGACCACAGCGGCACATCACCTTGTAGCTGGTAGAAGGCTTGCAAGCGCGATTGGGCGACTGCGTCGATGTGTGGGGCCAGGCTTGGGCAAACGCTGAGCAATTGCCCAAGGGCCTGCTGCACCGGGCTAATGGCGACAAGCGGCACAGCCTCCATGGGCTGCTCGGTCGGCAACTCATCGGCTGTCGCGACCAGTGGTGCAACGAGCAGGCAAAGGCTCAAGTAACATGCGTGTTTTTTGAACAATTAGCTCTGCTCCAATCCACAGCGGGGGACGCTCTGTAGATGCTGACTTTTATGTGCCGCCTGGGTTTTATCACCTTAAGCTTGGCTGTGTTGAGCAATTCTGCGCTCGCCGCCAATGGTAACCCACCTACTTTGTATAGCAGCCTGGCGCGCTCGGCTCCAGAACTCAATCCCACCGTACTGAAAAGCGCCCTGAGCGCCGTGCAGTGCGCCGTCAATAATGGCGAGGAACGCTCGGAGCGCCTGGCCGTGATTGACTATTCACAGCCTTCGACCGCCCGTCGGCTGTGGATCTTTGACTTGCGCAAACAGACCCTGGTGCTGCGCGACCTAGTCGCCCACGGCGCCAACTCCGGCGAGAACTTCGCCACACAGTTCTCCAATCTCGAAGGCAGCCACCAATCCAGCCTGGGCCTGTTCCGTACTCAGGAAAGTTACCTGGGCAGCCATGGCTACTCACTGCGCATGGACGGTCTGGAGCCCGGCTTCAACGACCAAGCCCGCGACCGCGCATTGGTGATCCACGCTGCCGACTACGTAAACTCGGCCTGGAGCAAGCGCGAAGGCCGTATCGGTCGCAGCCAGGGTTGCCCCGCCGTGCGCCCACAAGTTGCGCGTCAAGTGGTGGACAAGCTCAAGGATGGGCAGTTCATGTTTTCGTGGTACCCGGACCAGCGCTGGCTGAAGTCGTCGACGTACTTGAACTGCAAGCCCCAACAAGTGGCAAGTAGTCGTACACTGCGTGGTGGTTAGCCTGTCCCACCGATAAAAGAGAGCGACTCATGCTTCTACACACGTCCACCTGGATCGAGATCGGTCAATTCCTGGAACGCAGCCGCACGGTGGTGATCCCCATCGGTTCCAACGAGCAACACGGCCCCACCGGTTTGCTGGGCACCGACTGGATGTGCCCGGAAATCATCGCCCATGAGGCGCAGAAAAACGCCGACATCCTGATCGGCCCGACCTTCAACATCGGCATGGCCCAGCATCACCTTGGCTTTCCCGGCACCATTTCGCTGCGCCCTTCCACCTTTATCGCCGCGATTGGCGACTGGGTGCGTTCGCTGGCCGGGCATGGTTTCGAGAAGATCCTGTTTCTGAACGGTCACGGCGGCAACGTCGCGACCATTGAAGCGGCGTTTTCCGAGCTGTACGCCGAAGCAAGCTTCGCCCGTCGCCCGGCTGGCTTTGCGCTCAAGCTGGTTAACTGGTGGGACCTGGAAGGCGTCAACGAACTGGCCCACCGCCAATTCCCGGTCGGCCATGGCAGCCATGCCACGCCGTCGGAAATCGCCGTGACGCAGTGGGCGTACCCAGGCTCGATCAAGTCAGCCGACTACTCGCCACAAATCGCCAACACCGGGCCGATCCGCGAAGCCCTGGACTTCCGCGCCCGCTTCCCCGACGGCCGCATGGGCTCAGACCCGGCGCTGGCGACGGTGGAAAAAGGCGGAGAGTTGGTGGCCTTGGCGGCCAAAGGGCTGGTCAACACCGTGAACAGCTTCAGCAACGAAGCAAAACCTTAGATCACACAACACGTGGGGAGTAGGTTTGTGTGGCGAGGGAGCTTGCTCCCGCTGGGCTGCGTAGCGGCCCCAAAAATCCGGGAGCGCTTCGCACTCCAACGGGAGCAAGCTCCCTCGCCACAAAAGCGCCACATTTTGATGTGGGTTACTGGCAGGCTTGAGCCGACATCTCCAGCCGCGACGGCTTGATCGCCGACGCAAGCGGCTTGCGCTCATACAAAAACACCTTGGTGCCGTCCTGGGACTTGTAGGCCTCCAGCACATCATCGGCAGCAATCTTGCTGGTCAACACCACCTTAACGTGGCGAGAGTTCTGCGTGACGGTCGCGGTGATGCCGTGTTTTTCAAGCTTGGGCACCACGCACTGCACATAAGCGTCAGGCGTCTTGTCGGTTTGCAGGGTCAGGCTTGGAGCATTTGGAGCGGTGATGCAACCGGTCAGCAACGAAGAAGTAACAACCGCAGCCGGGACGAAAAAAGAGCGCATAAACATTCCTGAAAAAAGCCAATGGGGTTCAGATCAATCCGCGTGTCATCCTTCGCGGACCAACGCCTTGAGCGAGGCGTCGAACTGCTTCAAGGCATCGAGCTGTACATCTCGCTGCTGTTCAATTTGCGCGGCAATTTCCGGGGCCGCCTTGTCATGCACCCAAACCGAGGCCACCTGCTTGTGCATCGAGCCTTCTGCCTTGGCGATGTATTGCAGGTCCGCGTCGTAGAACCGCGCGGTAAACCTGGCCTCGACCACGTCGTTGCGCTGGGTCAGCAACTGGTTGTGGGTATCGAGCATCACCACCACGTCCGGGTGCGCCTGCACCAGTTCGTCCAGGCTGCTGTAAACCGTTACCGACAGAAACGTGCCCTGCAACGAATTCATTAACCAATCAATGGCCAACTCCGGATCGGAGCTGTCGACAAACGCCTCGCGGATGCGCCCGTCGAGCTCATTCCTGGCGCCGTTCAAGGCCATCGCATGGTAGCGTTCAAGGTAGCTGAGGTTGTCGCGGGTGTTTTCGCTGTACAGCACACCCACCGACTGCGCGCGCGCCAAGGAGTCTACGCTACCGACGAGGGGCAGCAAATGGCCCGTACGCAGATCACCGGCAATCGCCGAGTTCGCCAGCACCGCAGTGCCGAGCATCACAATCATTAAGCCAAGCTGGAAAATCGTCCTCATCGCGCAGTTCCTTGAGCAGCGTCTCGATGGAGGTGATTCTGCGCTTTTGGCGTAAAAACAGAACTTGCGTTGCGTGATGGTGACTATTATCTGAAGCGATAGTGCGCCCATAAAACCGATAAGGACCCGCCATGAAGCCCCACCAGAAAACCTTCGACCGCATCCGCGAAGCCGTATTGCCGGAGTTTCGCGAGCGGGTCGCCGATTACCTGGTCGACTACGAAACCGTGTTGCTGGATGAGGCGGCCACCCCGGAACAAGCCTACGCCAGCGCCCAACAATTGCGCGGTTACCTGCGTGGCCTGAACACCATGCGCGTGCTGGGCATGGCCGATTGGGAAGACCTGGACCGGCGTGTGGAGCAAGAGGCGTCAAGCCTCAGAGTGCCGGGCGTCGCTGACTGACCCATTCCTGCACCGAAGGCCGCTGCCACTGGCGCTGCGCGTAGTCCACCAACTCGGCTGGCACGCGGTCGCCATTGAGAATCAGGCGATTGAGCATCACGGCCAGGTCCACGTCAGCAATCGACCACTCGCCAAACAGGTATGCAGGGTTGCCCGCCAACAGCACCTGCGCCGCGTTGATCAGCGTGTTCGCAGCGGCCTGCGCCACGGGTGACAGCGGCGGCATTCTCTGGCCGTAGAACACCACCAGCGTCGAACGCTCCTGGCGAATCGGCAGCAAATCGCTGCGCAGCCACGCTTGCACTTGTCGCGCCCTCGCCCGCTGTTTCGGGTCGGCCGGGTACACCGGCGTGTCGGGATACACCTGTTCCAGGTATTCGCAAATCGCGGAAGATTCCGACAACGCAAAGTCGCCGTCTACCAAGGTCGGCACGCGCCGGGTCAACGACAGTTGGGCAAATGCTGGCGTCTGGTTTTGCGCGGTGTCGAGGTCCACGGTCAGCGTGTCGAACGCCAGGCCTTTCTCGCGCAGGGTGACAAACGCCGCCATCGCGTAGGGGCTGGTGAATTGGGCATCGACGTACAGGCGCAAAGAAGGTCGGTTCATGGCGGGTCTCCTTGAGTAGAAGCCCACGCTACGAGATCGGCGGTCAGAAAGACAATGCGCGGTTTTTATGGGGGCATTCCTGGCGGGAATGGCGACAGTAATGGCAATATCATAGCGACTGGCTACTCTGCGACATCGCCCCGCCGCTTGTCGTACTCAAGGAATGATTACCTCATGAAACAAGCAGTTGTCGTCATCCACGGCATCGGCGAACAGCGCCCGATGGATACCTTGCGCAGCTTCGTCGAAGCCATGATCCCGGCAGACACGCCGGACGGTACGCCCTTCTACTGGAGCAAGCCGGACCGCCTCTCGCGCAATTTCGACCTGCGCGTGTTGAAGTCATCCGGGCGCACCAGTACGGATTTCTACGAGTATTACTGGGCGCACAAAATGCAGGGCACCAAGGTCGGCCATCTTCTGAGCTGGCTGTGGGACATCTTCAAGCGCCCGCGCCGGGATATTCCCGACGCCATCGTGCCGATCTGGCGTACCACGCGCTGGACGCTGATGGTGCTGTTGCTGCTGATTGCTACGGGCACCCTCGCCACGGTGTGGGGCCAGTTCGACCATGAAGCCAACCCCTTCGCTTTCGTCCCGCTGCTGCTGGGCGCCATTGGCTTGGGGCTGCGCTATTCCGCGCTGTCTTACCTGGGCGACGCGGCGCGTTACCTCAGCCCCAACCCGCAGAACGTAATGGTGCGTGAGCAAATTCGTGCCGATGGCGTGGAGTTGCTGCGCGCGTTGCACAACAAAGGCGACTACGACCGCATCATTGTGGTGGGCCACAGTCTGGGCAGCGTGATTGCCTACGACATCGTCGGTTACTTGTGGCATGAGTACCATGATCAGTTGACCAAAGTGATTCCCAGCAACCTTGAGTTGGCGGCGCGATACGCCAACGGGGAGTTGCTGCAACCGGTGGTCAAGGACGCGCTGCACAAGGCCGGCGCTGCGCTTGACGGCAGTTTGAGCAGCACGCTGAAATTTCGGGAAATGCAGGCGCAAGCCTTTATCGAGCAGCGCGGTTTAGGGAATGGGTGGCGCATTACCGATCTTGTGACGGTGGGCAGCCCGATGGCCCATGCGAGCTTGTTGCTTGGGCGCAGCGTGAGCGATTTTAAGCGGCGTATTGAACGACGCGAAGCGCCGGCTTGCCCGCCGACGGAGGACACCAACGGGTACGGCTACAATGCGCGCCAGCCGGTGATGCTCGGGCAACAGCCCTTCACTGCGCAGTATTTGCATCATGCGGCGGCGTTTGCCGTAACGCGGTGGACGAACCTGTATTTTCCGGCGCCTTATGGGTTATTTGGCGATATCGTCGGCGGGCCAGTGAAACCGGTGATGGGCAACGGTGTGTTGGATTTGCCGGTGACGGTGGGTAGGTGGAAGGGTTGGCTCGCGCGGTCGTGGTTTAGCCATACTCATTACTGGAGCGAGCGCGGTGGTGCGCAGGGATACCTGGGTGCGCTGGGTGAGGATGAGCAAGCGATCACTAACGGGCCGCGGCCTTCGGCTACCGAGGCGTTGCGTTGGGCGGTGGATCTCAAGGGGTTGCGGCGTTTTCGTACGGCGGCTGTGAAGCGGGACCTGGCGCCTGCCGAGGGTTAGGATTTTTGCGGGTTTGCCTGCGATGGCATCGACTGGTTTTGCCTGGCAGACCCTTTGCTGAGAGGCCCGGTTGTGGCGAGCGGGCCTGTTTTGGAGGGCGGGCTTGTTGTGGAGGGCTGCCCTGTTGTGGAGGGCGAGCTTGTTGTGGCGAGCGGGCTTGCCCCGCGTTGGGCTGCGAAGCAGCCCCATTCAGGCTCATGCAAAACATCAGACAGAATGGGTTGGCTGGCTTTGGGGCCGCTTCGCAGCCCAACGCGGGGCAAGCCCGCTCGCCACAACAAGCCAGCCCGCCACAACAGGCCCGTTTGCCAAAACAAGCCAGCCCTCCACAACAAGCCCGCTCGCCACAAAGATCAGGGGTTGTATCAGGCAAATTCGCCACGCAGTTGCCGGGCGGCGGTGACCATGTGAATCAACGCCGCTTCCGTCTCCGCCCAGCCACGGGTTTTCAGGCCGCAATCCGGATTAACCCACAACCGCTCTGCCGGAATTCGCTTGACGGCTTCACGCAGCAAATCAGCCATTTCCGAAGCCTCCGGCACCCGTGGCGAATGGATGTCGTAAACGCCGGGGCCGATGTCGTTCGGGTAGGCGAAGGCTTCGAACGCGTCGAGCAGCTCCATGTCCGAACGTGACGTTTCGATGGTGATCACGTCGGCATCCATCGCCGCGATCGACTCGATCACGTCGTTGAACTCGCTGTAGCACATGTGCGTGTGGATCTGGGTTTCGTCACGCACACCCGAGGCGCACAGGCGGAACACTTCGGTGGCCCAGTCGAGGTAGGGCTGCCACTGCGCCTGGCGCAACGGCAAGCCTTCGCGGAAGGCCGCCTCGTCGATCTGCACGATCTTGATGCCGGCAGCTTCCAGGTCGAGCACTTCATCACGAATCGCCAACGCCAGCTGGCGCGCCTGCACTTCGCGGCTCACGTCTTCGCGCGGGAACGACCACATCAGCATGGTCACCGGGCCGGTCAGCATGCCTTTCATCACCTTGTGAGTGAGGCCTTGGGCGTAGCGGATCCACTCCACCGTCATGGCCTTCGGGCGGCTGAGGTCACCGACGATCACCGCCGGTTTCACGCAGCGCGAACCGTAGCTTTGCACCCAGCCGAAACGGGTGAACGCGTAGCCGTCGAGTTGTTCGGCGAAGTATTCGACCATGTCGTTACGTTCGGCTTCACCGTGCACCAGCACGTCCAGGCCGAGGTGTTCCTGCACCTCAACGGCGTGCTTGATCTCGCTGTGCATGGCTTCGACGTATTCGGCTTCGCTCAACTTGCCGGCCTTGTATGACTGACGTGCCAGGCGAATCGACGCGGTTTGCGGGAACGAGCCGATGGTGGTGGTCGGGAACAGCGGCAGGTTAAGGCCGGCACGTTGCTTCTCTATGCGCTGGGCAAACAGCGAATGCCGCGTGCTGTCCTTGGCAGTAATCGTCGCAACCCGGGCTTGCACGGCTGGCTTGTGAATACGCGGCGAGGCAGCGCGGGCAGCTTGCACGGCGCGGCTTTCGGCCAGAGCCGCCAGCACCTTCGGCGCTTCAGGCTGATCGACGGCGTGAGCCAACACCGACACCTCGGCACACTTTTGCACGGCAAACGCCAGCCAGCTTTTCAGCTCGGCATCCAGCGCGTCTTCACGGCTCACATCCACCGGGCTGTGCAGCAAGGAGCAAGACGGCGCGACCCACAGGCGATCACCCAATTTCTCATGGGCGTGCTGCAAGGTCGCCAGGGCGTTTTCCAGGTCGCAGCGCCAGACGTTACGGCCATTCACTATGCCCAGAGACAACACTTTATAAGCCGGCAGACGGTCAAGGATGGTCGGGTATTGCTCCGGCGCACGCACCAGGTCGATGTGCAGACCATCCACCGGCAGGTTTGCCGCCAGGCCGAGATTCTCTTCCAGGCCACCAAAGTAGGTGGCCACCAGCTTTTTCAGCGGGTCACGCTGGATCTGGTTGTAGGCACGCTCAAACGCGTTTTTCCACGCCTGCGGCAGGTCCAGAACCAGAATCGGCTCGTCGATCTGCACCCACTCCACGCCCAGCTCGGCGAGGCGTTGGAAGATCTGGCCATACAGCGGCAGCAAGCGGTCGAGCAGGTCGAGTTTGTCGAAGTCACCGCCCTTGGCCTTGCCCAGCCACAGGTACGTCAGCGGGCCGATCACCACGGGCTTGACAGTGTGGCCGAGGTCGCGGGCTTCCTGCACTTCCTCGAACAGCTGGTCCCAGCCGAGATGGAAGTGCTGGTCAACGCTGAATTCAGGCACGAGGTAGTGATAGTTGGTGTCGAACCACTTGGTCATTTCCTGGGCGTGGGCACCGCCGCAGCCGCTGTCGCTGACGCCACGCGCCATGCCGAACAGCGTGTGCAGCGTGGCGTTGCCGTCGGCTGGGCGAAAACGCTCGGGGATTACGCCGAACATCAGCGAGTGGGTCAACACTTGGTCGTACCAGGCGAAATCACCGGCGGGCAGCAACTCGATACCGGCGTTTTTTTGCAGGTCCCAATGGGCCTTGCGCAGGTCACGGCCCACGGCGCGCAGGCCGGCTTCGTCGAGTTCGCCCTTCCAAAACGCTTCCTGCGCTTTTTTCAGTTCACGGTCGCGTCCAATGCGCGGGAATCCAAGGGAATGAGCGACTGCCATGACTTACAACTCCAATAGGTACGTTTATAGGCCCCATTGTCGACAGCCTTCCATCGTGAGACAAACTCATTTTATTCCAGATCATCACAAAATCCATTCATGTTTGGATGGCATGCACATAGATCGCGGTATTGGCAGCACCGCCACGATGCCCTCGGGACTGAACAACTGGATCGGAGAATCTTGTACGTTTGTGGCCGCCACCGCTGGCACCGCTGCTGGCATTGTGCCTACCATGCAATAACTCACCGCCAAGACAGTGCCCCATGCTCAAAGCCAGTCTGCGTACTCACCTGACCCTGTGGTTTGCCGGTTTATCCTTACTCATCCTGCTCACGGTGGGTTTTTACGTCGGGCATATCGCGACGGAACAGGCCAAGCAGGCCAGCGGCAACGCCCTGCTCAGTACCGCCCGCTCCAGCGCCGCGCTGTTGGCCGTGCAGTTGCGCGAGCGTCAGCTGGAAGTGTCGTTGCTGAGCAAGGCGCCGTTGTTTCGCCGGGGCAATTTTGACGACCCCGACATCATGACCTTGATGCAACTGCGCACCCAATCGCGCGCCGAGTACGCGTGGATGGGCGTGGCTGACGCCGAAGGCGGTGTGCGCCAGGCGGTGAACGGTTTGCTGGTCAACCAGTCGGTTGCACAGCGCCCGTGGTTCAAGGCGGGCATGCGTGGCGAATACACCGGTGATCCCCACGAAGCCGTGTTGCTCGCCAAGCTGCTGCCCGGCTCGGAGAATGGCGAACCGCTGCGCTTTATCGACTTCGCCGCGCCGATTCGAGACGCCAACGGCAATACGATTGGCGTGCTCGGCGCCCACGCGCACTGGAACTGGGTGACGCAGATCGTTGATTCGGCCGTGATGCAAAAAGACACTGCGCACGATCTTCAGGCGCTGATCATCGATTTCGACGGCAAGGTGCTCTACCCCGAGACGCTCGCCGGCCAACAAATGCAAAAAGACAGCCTGAACTCGCCGTCCGGCTGGACCACTGATGAAAGTTACGTCAGCGCGTCTGTTGCCGTGCCGAGCCCGTCCAACGCCAACCTGTCCTGGTACATCGTGGTGCGCCAACCGCTGGACATCGCACTGCAACCGGCGCGGGTACTGCTGAACAAATTGCTGATACTCGGCGTGCTGGCGGCCATCCTCATCACCGTGGTGGCTTATTACCTGTCGCTGACCCTGAGCAAACCCATCGAGCGGCTGGCCCGGTCGGCCAAACAGGTGCAGGAGCAAAAACCCGGCGCGGTATTCCCCCAAGAGCACGCGGTACTGGAAATCGCCCAACTGGGCCAGTCCATCAGCAGCATGACCCAGTCACTGCTCAACAAGGAGCGCGAGCTGCAAGAAGCCAACGCGTCCCTGGAAGCTACCGTGGTGCAGCGCACCGCCGATCTCACCCAAGCCAATGCCGAGTTGCTGAAACTGGCCACCCACGACGCTCTGACCGGCGTCTACAATCGCCGCCGTTTCGATGAAAAACTCGCCGAGAATAGCCTGCTGTTCCAGCGCACCGGCCGCACCTTCGCCCTGCTGCTGATCGACGCCGACTACTTCAAACGCGTTAACGACACCTACGGCCACGCAGTCGGTGACGACGTGCTGTGCCAACTCGCGGCGCTGATCGAAAGCACCACCCGCGCCACCGACTTTGTGGCGCGCTACGGCGGTGAGGAGTTTGCGGTGTTGCTGCCGGAAGTCGAAGAGCCGGACAGCCCGGAGGTGGTCGCGGAAAAAATCCGCGCGGCCATTGCGGCGGCGAATTTTCCGCAAGTGGGCCAACTCACCGTGAGCATCGGCGTCGGCATCGCCGAACCTTCAGACCGCGACTCACTGGGGCTGCTCAAGCGCGCAGATATGCAGTTGTATGAAGCCAAGGCCGCAGGCAGAAACCGGGTGGCATAACCCTCCCGGCACTGTGGCGAGGGAGCTTGCTCCCGCTGGGCTGCGCAGCAGCCCCAAGATCAGCCGACGCGGTGAGTCAGGTAAATTGCGGCGTCAATGCGAGGGGCCGCTGCGCGCCCCAACGGGAGCAAGCTCCCTCGCCACAGGGGAAGTGTTCAGGGAGCAAGTATGGATCAGGGCTTCTCGGTACAACGGCTGGATGCGCTTCCGGCAGAGGTCGCTTTGCTGGAGGCGCAGGCTATCGCGGAGGGTTTCCGGTTTCTGACGCGGCTGATCACTGAATGGGAAAACCAAACAAATCGGTTTGATAAACCGGGAGAATGCCTGCTGGGCGTTTTCCGGCACGGCGAGTTGATTGCGATTGGCGGTGTTTCCCGTGATCCCTATGTCGGCCCCGACGTTGCTCGCCTTCGCCGGGTGTATGTGGCCCCTGCGCAGCGCGGCTGCCAGGTGGGAAAGGCATTGGTGCAACACCTGCTGGAACATGCCACCGCGCATTTTCATCACGCACGCCTGTCTACCGACACCCCCGAGGCCGCCGCGTTTTATCTGCGCTGCGGCTTTCATGAAGTGGCTGATGACACGGCTACTCATGGGAAATGCCTGAGGTGAGCCTCAGTCAATCAACCCACCTGCGTCATAAAACGGATACGGCCCCGCATACTCCCCAAACACGCCGTTATGGCTAACCAGCCCCTGCCCGTCCCACCGGTGCAGCAAGTACCCCGCCGGCTCGAGGTTGAAATGCGCGGGCGCGGTGGCTTGCAGGTCGAGCACGATCTGGTGGGAGGTGCCGGGGCACACACAACTCACGCTGCCGCCGAATCGGCGCTGCATCGGTCGGTGCAAGTGACCGCACAGCAGGCGTTCCACTTGCGGATGACGGGCGACTACTGTTTCCAAACCAGCGGCATTGATGAAGGGTTCGCGGTCCATGTGGCCGATGCCGCTGATAAACGGCGGGTGATGCAGAATCAACAAGGTCGGCGTGTCTGGGCGCAGCGCCAATTGCTCGTCCAGCCACTGCAATTGGCTGCCCGACAACTGCCCGCCATGGCCGCCGGGAATGGTCGAATCCAGGCCGATCAGGCGCAGCGGATGCTCATCCACCACCCAGTCCAGCGGCGCCTCGGCCGACGCGGGCAAGTAGCGGTGATCGCGGAACGCATCGAGCATTGGCCCGCGGGTGTCGTGGTTACCGGGCACCAGGTAGCAAGGCATGTGCAGGCGCGCGAGTTCGGGGTGCAGCACGGCGTATTCATCGGCGCGGCCAAAATCCACCAGGTCGCCGCTGATCACCACGATGTCGGGCCGGGGCTGGCTGGCGTTCAGGTGGTCGACGGCACGGCGCAGCGCGCCCAGGGTATCGACAACGCCATAGGTGAGACGCTGGCCGGCTTTAAGGTGCAGGTCGCTGATGTGCGCGACAACAAAGGGACGATTCAACATAAATTCTCAGGCATTCAGGGTGAACAACATGTGCGGCGCAACGGCCAGGGCAATGGGCGCGCCGACGCTGTAAAGGTGGTTGTCGTGGCTGTCGACCAACAACGGTTGCGGGCCGCCGACGTCCACCAGCAGACGGCTTTGAGCGCCCTGGAAAAACTGCGCAACCAGATGGCCGTGCAAGTGCCCTTCGCGCTCCATCACACGCAAGTGTTCGGGGCGGCAGTACAGGGTGTTCGGCACGTTGGCTTCATGCCACGGCAATTCGCCGCCGCACACTTTCAGGCCAGTGGCTGACTGCCCAAGCACCGCGAAGGCATTGAGGTTGCCGACGAAACCCGCCACAAACGCATTGGCCGGTTGCTGGTAAATCTCGCGTGGGCTGGCCAGCTGCGCAACACGGCCCTGCTCCATCACCAGAATGCGGTCCCCCAGGGCCATGGCTTCGCCCTGATCATGGGTGACGAATACCGAGGTAATGCCGAGGCCGCGCAGCAACTGGTCCAGCTCACTGCGCAGGCGCTCACGCAACTGCGCGTCGAGGGCGGCCAACGGTTCATCCAGCAGCAGCACTTTGGGCCGTGGCGCCAGGGCGCGAGCCAACGCCACACGCTGACGCTGACCGCCGGACAATTCATGGATGCTGCGCTTGCCGTGGTTCTGCAACCCCACCAACTCCAGCAACTCTTCGCAGCGCTTGTTGCGCTCGGGCGCAGCGATGCCGCGCACCTTCAAGCCGTAGACAATGTTGCCGGCCACATCCAGGTTGGGAAACAGCGCGTAGTTCTGGAACACCATGCCCACGTCGCGGCGTTCGATGGGCAGGCGCGTCACGTCCTGTTCACCGAAAAACACCTGGCCGACATCCGGGCGTTCCAGGCCGGCAATCAGGCGCAACGTCGTAGTTTTGCCGCAGCCCGATGGGCCGAGAATGGCCAGGGTTTCGCCGCCTTCGACGGTCAGGTTCAAGTCGTGCACGGCAACGGTGCCATCGGCGAACGCCTTGCGACAGCCTTGCAGGCGGATAGTGATAGCGGTCATCGACGCTCTCCACGGGACAAACGAGCACTGATGGCCTGCAACGCGATCAACAGCGGCACGATCATCAGCAAAAAGATAAGGGTGTAGGCGCTGGCGATTTCCAGGCGCGCCGAGGCGTAGCTGTCGGCCAGGCCCACGGGCAAGGTTTTGGTCATCGGCGTGTGCAGCATCCAGGTCAGGTTGAATTCACCCAGGGACAAGGTAACCACCATCAGCACGCCCGCCAGAATCCCCGCGCGGCAATTGGGCACCACCACGCTGAAAAAGCGCTTGAGCGGCCCCGCGCCGAGGCTGGCCGCCGCCTCTTCCAGCACCGGCAGTTGCTGGCGTTGCATCACCGCCATCACCGGCCGTACCAGAAACGGCAAGGTGAACAGCACATGGCCGACGAGGATGAACAGCCAACTGCTGCGAAAGCTGCCGAACTGGCCGTAGGTCAACAGCAGCGCCAAGGCACTCGCCAACCCCGGCATTGCTACCGGCAGCACCATCAATTCCTCGAAGGCGCGGCTGAAGCGGTTATTCATGCGCACCAGGGCGTAGGCCGCCGGCACGCCGATCACGCAGACGCACACCGCGCAGGCCAGCGCCAGTTGCAGTGACAGCCACACGGTGGGCGAATAGGCGTGCCACACCTGAATCAGCCAATCGAACGTCAGGCCGCTGGACAGGCCGACGAAGAAATTTCGGGTCAGCCCGGCGAGCAGCGACATCACCACCGGCACCAACATGAAGGCGCACACCAGCGTGGTGAACAGCAGTTGAATCACGAACAACGGTGAGCGCTTCACAGGACGGTCCCCGCGTTTTTCACCAGGCGGCGCGTGAGCAGCAACACCGCCCACGTCACCGCGCCGAGCACCACCGAGAGCGCAGCGGCGACGGCAAAGTTGGCGTAGTTGGTGAACACGTTGTAGATCGCCACCGGGGTGACGTTGAGCCGTGTACCCAGGGTAAAAGCCGTGCCGAAGGCGCCCATGGACGTGGCAAAACAGATCGCCCCGCACGACGCCAACGCTGGCGCAAGGCCGGGCACGATCACGTCACACACCACGCGCCAATGCCCTGCCCCGAGTGAATGCGCGGCCTCTTCGAGGCTGCGATCGAGGCTTTCGCAGGCAGCCATCACGGTGAGGATCACCCGAGGAATCGAGAAGTACAGGTAGCCCACGAACAGCCCCGCCAATGAATACGCGAAAATCCAGCGCTCACCCGCCAGTTGCAGGCCCAGGGCGGCGAACAGGCCCTGACGCCCAGCCAACAGGATCACCAGAAAGCCCACCACCACGCCGGGAAACGCCAGCGGGAATGTCAGCAATGCCACCAGCGCCGAGCGCCCGAAGAACTGCTGGCGGGCGAGGAATACGCCGCTGATGCCACCGATCAACAAGGCGACCAGCGTCACCACCACGGCCAGCACCAGCGTTTGCCCCAGGCTGCCCACATACTGCGCGCTGCTTAGCACCTGCCAGTAACCGCTGCCGTTGTCGTCACGGCTTTGCGTGCCGAGCACGATCAAGTGGGCCAACGGCAACAGCCAGAACGCGAGCAGCACGGCGAACGCGGGGGCCAACGCCCAAGCGGCGTGCCTGTTCACTTATTTCACCTCGCTCAAGTAACGGGCGGCGAAGGCTTCCTGCACGGCGGCCATTTTCTCGTAGTCCACTACACCGGCGCGGGCGTAGTCGCTGTCGGGCAGGAACTGCGCGGCAACCTCGGCCGGCATCTTCATCGGGCGCACCGGGCGCAGGTAGGCCTTGGCCCAGAGTGCCTGGCCCTCGTCGGACAGCACAAAATCGAGGAGCTTTTCGGCATTCGCGCGGTGCGGTGCGTTGGCCACCAGGCTCATCACGTAGGGCACGCTGATGCTGCCTTCCTTGGGAATCACAAAGGCGACGTTGGCGTTGTCCTTGTAGCGGGCGCGGTAGGCGTTGAAGTCGTAGTCCACGAGGATCGGCAACTCACCGGACAGCACCCGCGCATAGGCGGTTTGCTTGGGCACGATGGGGGCGTTTTTTGCCAGCTTCTGAAAGTAGTCGATGGCCGGGGCGAAGTTGTCGAGGTCGCCGCCCAACGCGCGGTTGATCGCGACTGCCGAGACGTAGCCGACGAAGGCGCTGGACGGGTCCAGGTAGCCAACCATGCCTTTGTATTCAGGCTTGAGCAGGTCGGCCCAGCTTTGCGGTACTGGCAGGCCGCCCAGCGCATCAACGTTGACCATGATGCCCAGGGTGCCGGAATGAATCGCGAACCAGTGGCCGGCCGGGTCTTTGAGGCCGGCGGGAATCTGCTCCCAGTTTTTGGGTTTGTAGGTATCGACCACTTGGGCTTTTTGCGCCTGCAAGCCAAAGGTCACGCCGTAATACACCACGTCGGCCACCGGCGCGGCTTTCTCGGCCACCAATTGGGCCAGGGATTGGCCGGAGTTCTTGTTGTCCAGCGGCACGTGCACGCCGGTGCTGGCGGCGATGGCCTTGAGTTGGGTGCCCCAGTCGGCCCAGTCCGGCGGGCAGTTGTAGCAAATCGCAGTCTCGGCGGCCTGGGCCAGGCTGGCCACGCCGCACAGCAGCACGGCTGCCAGGGTTTTACTGAACGCGCGCATCAGGCGTCTCCTCATGGGGTTGAGTGCTTTCGCCGGGCCGGATATGGCAAGGCAGGCAGTGGGAAATCGGGACGTTGCCGGCGATTTGCGCCAGCAGTTGATCAATCACCGTGCTGGCGAGCAGCGCGATGGGCTGCACCACGCTGCACAGGGTCGGGTGCATCTGCGTGCCGAGGGCAATGCCGTCGAAGCCCATCACCGAGAGTTGCTCGGGCACGTTCCAGGCGTTGCGGCGCAGTTCAGCAATGAGGCTGATCGCCAGAAAATCGTTGGAGCAGACCAATGCAGTGGGCGCCTGCGGACCTTGCAGATAAGGCGCGATGGCGGTGAATTCGGCCTGGGTATGCGCCGGCATTTCGATCACCGGTCGGCTATCGAGGCCGTAGTCGTTCATCGCGTCGCAATAGCCTGCGTAACGCAGGCGCGCGCGGTCGGACTGCAACGCAGGCCCGGCGACCATGCTGATACGCCGGTGCCCGGTGTCGAGCAGGTACCGCGTGGCCATGGCCATGCCCGCGCGGTTGTCGACCGACACGGCGCTGTAATTGGGGTTACTCGGTTGGTGGTACGCCAGCACGAAGGGTGTTTTTTCGGTGTTCAGGCTGCTGAGCACGCTGTTGCTTTCGGCATCGGTGACCGTCAGCACCAGCCCATCGACACGCTGGCGCAACAGTTCTTCGACCACGATGCATTCGCGCTCACTGCTGTAGTCGGTGGTCGCCAGCAACAGGCTGTAGCCACGCAACCGCGCGGCGCGCTCCATGGCCTGGAATTGTTCGGCGAACACCGGGTTCAACAGGTTGGGCACCACCACACCAATCAGCTGGGTGGTTTGCAGGCGCAGTTGGCGGCCGAGCAAGTTGGGCCGAAAGCCCAGCTCACGGGCGGCGGAAAACACTTGCTCGCGGGTGGTCGGGCGCACCTGGTCGGGGGAAGCAAAGGTGCGCGCGGCAGTGGCGCGGGATACGCCTGCCAGTCGGGCGACGTCTTTCAGGTCAGTCATGGTGTCTCGCTTGAGATCGATCTCATTGGCGAGGACAGTAGCGAGGGAATGTGGCAGGACGGTGGTGGAGAGATGACGGTTTGATGTCAGCGCCGCCCCTTTAGCCGGATACACCGAGATTCAAATGTGGGAGCTGGCCCTACATCTATTGTGGCACGTGTAGATCCAGTGCCCGGCGCAATTCAAATGTAAGAGCCGGCTTTGCCCGCGATTGCGGTCGTTCAGCCAAGGGTATATTGCCTGACACGCCGCCTTCGCGAGCAAGCCCAAATTTGAGTGATGTGCGCTTGACTGCCAGGCGTCATCGCCTGCGTCAGGTCATCCAATATGGCTTTGCCCATCTCGCACAGTTAACGCGCGGCCCATGCGTATTACTCACCGCGTACATACATGGCGGCATTTGAGAGTCGCTAAAAATTCTGAGAGGACTGCTGAGGAACGCATTGGGCATTTAGTCGCAGCCCTTTCAAGGTCTTTATGCAGAACAGGCGATAAGTACTCTGTGGCGAGCGGGCTTGCCCCGCGTTGGGCTGCGAAGCAGCCCCAAAAACAGCAGCCGAAGAGTGCCTGACTCACCGCATTCCTCCTTTTAGGGTCGCTTCGCAACCCAACGCGGGGCAAGCCCGCTCGCCACAGGGATAGTGTTTGGCCTCATCGGGCTGGTATCAGCTAGGAATGGCCGGTCTCCAAAGACCTTGAAAGGGCTGGCATTTAGTCGGGGTCGATCAGCTATGACTTGCGTAGAGCTGTGTCGTAATGGTCGGCGAGCAGCTGGCTGAGGCGCTGACAAAGGCGATTTCAAGCTGTTGCGTTCAAATCGTGGCTCAGTTAGAGAGCTTGCCAGGTGTCGGTATCAACATCATTTTCGCCCTGAGCATTTTCTCAACTTATAGCTCTCGTTAAGCAGTCAGAAAGGTGTCGGTTGGCGGATTGTGGATGAGTAAATGGCCATTAGTCGATTCCACATTGACATCATCAGCGCGGGTCACCGACACTGAAGTGAATAACCATCACATCGATAGGGATATCTGCAATGAAAAAGCGCTCCTTTCTGGTTCCCTTGGCCACTCTGGCTGCAGCCGTTGCTGCCGAACAGGCCTCCGCTCTAGCTACATATGAAGTTGTCGAGCCCAGCTCGGAAGCCAAGAACACATTTCAAGCTGAAGCCCGAAGCGAGAACCTTTCGGTTCGTGGTGGCAACGATCTGTTCGCCTTTGTACTCAAACGCGGGGACCAAGGGCAGATGATGGCTTATCACAGCTCCCATAGCTCCCACTCTTCGCACAGTTCCCACAGCTCCCACTATTCGGGTCGATAATGGGCTTCTCTCATAAACTCCTTTTTGATGAACGGCTTTACGACGCGCAGGTTTTGCAGAAAGCTGCATATCGATCGATCAATGCCCTGACCGTTGATCTCACCCTCGATGAGGGGCATTTTGTCTGCGCTTTGTCATCGAATATCGGCGTGGACGAGCAGTCCTTTCTGTCTGCGGTCCAAGAGTTCAAGAAGGATGCGCTCGATTATCAGCTTCGCCACAGGCTGGCAGTTGAGACGCAACCGATCAAGAACCTGATACTCGGACTGGCCTTTTCAAAAACCGGACTGATTAGTGAGTAAATTCCAAAAGCGGGAGTTCTACGCGCAGCAACTCCCCTACAAGCTGCTTCCCTTTAAGTTCGACCGTTTGAATGACGACGAATACGTCATCACCAACATGGCAGGCGAATTTCATGTCATACCGGTGCCGATGCTTGAACCGATCATTAGCAAGACGCTTCCGCTCACATCAGAGCTAATCCCTACGCTTCGATCCAAGCAGTTCATTCGCTTCACCAATGAGCAAGCCCCGCTCCAGCTTCTGGCTCTTAAAATTCGTACACGATTGTCCAGGCTAGCCGAGTTCACTAATCTGCATATTTTTGTAGTGACTCTTCGGTGTGACCATAGCTGCCCGTATTGCCAGGTTTCAAGGCAGTCGGAGAGCAAAGGCGAATTCGACATGACCACAGAGATGGCAGACAAGTCGCTGGATTTCGTCTTTATGTCTCCCAATCCTGCCATCAAAATTGAATTTCAGGGTGGAGAGCCGCTGCTGAACTTTGAAATGGTGAGGTACGTTGTTCTTGAGGCTAAAAAACGTAACATCAAGGAAGGACGTGACCTACAGTTCGTCATTGCGACCACGCTTTCGCTACTGACCGATGACGTGCTCGACTTCTGTAAGCAGCACAACATCGTTCTTTCATCTTCGCTCGACGGGCCAATGGATCTGCACAATGCAAATCGCCCACGCCCGGGCAGAGACAGTCATCAGCGTTTCGAGGAAGGCTTGAAGAAGGCCCGTACAGCCCTCGGCTATGACCAAGTCTCAGCGCTGATGACAACTACAGATAAGAGCTTGCCACGGGCTCGCGACATCATTGATGAATACTTGCGACTGGGCTTTGATGGCATCTTCCTCCGTACGCTCTCCCCTTACGGCTTTGCGGTCAAGACCAAAAAATTCATGTCATATGACACGGAGCGCTGGCTGGAATTTTACAAGGAAGGCCTTGAGTACATCATTGAGTTAAACAAGTCCGGAATACGATTTGTAGAGCAATATTCTTCTCTCGTACTGACAAAAATGCTTACGTCAGGGGACCCTGGGTTTGTTGATTTGATGAACCCTGCCGGTGCGGGTATCGCAGCCATCGTGTTCAACTACGACGGATCGGTCTACGCCTCAGATGAAAGCCGTATGCTTGCCGAAATGGGAGACCATACGTTCCGTCTGGGCAGCATTCTTGAACATTCGTATGAGGAGATTATCCTCTCTGATCAGCTTCTGGATGCACTGGAAAACTCTTTTACCTTAAGCGCTCCAATGTGCTCTGACTGTGCATTTGAACCTTACTGTGGAGCGGAGCCTGTCTACCATCACGCCATTCACAAAGACGTTGTAGCAAGAAAACCTGAGTCCTCTTTCTGCAAGCGAAATATGGCGATTTTCAAGCACCTCATTGAGCTGATGGAACGTGACGAGCAAACAAAACTGATTTTTATGGGTTGGGCCAACCGATGCTGAAACTCGGCGGAAAGATTATCCGCATTCACGCGGTTGATATTCACAGGGACCTTACTCTGCTCAGGGTGTCGACCAGTCGGAATTTGCCAGAAATCTTGCGTCGGGAAATAGCCTACTTGATTTCCGATCAGGAAATTCCTAGAGGATTCGCGCACTACCTTCTGCTTGAGAAACACCGACAGTTGGTTGAGGTACTCCCTTCCGACTCTGATTACTCGCTCCTACCGAATGACTACAGCTACATCGGTGACGGTGACATTATCCGGCTTTCAGCTGATCGTCAGAGCATTAGCGTGCTGTTTCGAGCATCGTCGCCGCACAACAGCATCTTGGTCACAGAGCAATGCAATCATTACTGTCTTATGTGTTCGCAACCGCCTAAGGCAGCTGATGACTCGTGGATACTTGACGAAATCGAGAGTCTGATTCCGCTTATTCCAAAAAATACCCGTGAGCTGGGGTTTACTGGGGGCGAGCCGACGACCAATCAGGAGCGCTTCCTCAAGATCATCAGCCTGACTAAAAGTTATCTGCCGAGAACCGCAATCCATATTCTCTCGAACGGGCGCAGCTTCAAAGACCCAGCGTTCGCTGAAAAGTATGCACGGATTGAATTGCCCGACGCGATGATCGGAATCCCTGTCTATTCAGACGATCCGACGCTGCATGACTACATTGTCCAGGCCCAAGGCGCGTTCGATGAAACCATTCAGGGCATCCTTAATCTGAAGCGCTTGGGTCAGAAGGTTGAAATCCGAGTCGTCATTCACAAACTGTCGGTGCAGCGCCTGCCTGAACTGTGCGAGTTCATTGCACGCAATCTGCTGTTTGTTGACCATGTGGCGCTAATGGGCCTTGAGATGATGGGCTTCACCCGGGCCAATCTTGATGAGCTGTGGATCGACCCGGTCGATTACAAAGACACGCTCAGCAAGTCAGTTGGCATTCTGACCAAATATGGTATGAATATCTCGGTCTATAACCATCAGCTCTGCCTGGTCAATCCGGACATTCAGCCCTACTACCGTAAGTCAATCAGCGACTGGAAGAATGAGTACGCGCCTGAGTGCCAGAGCTGCGCAAAACAGCGAGAGTGCGGGGGCTTTTTCGCATCAGGTGTTAAATTTGGCTACAGTAAGCACCTAGCCCCATTCTGACTTAGGCTTCAAATCTGTAAGCCGCACAACTTCCTCGATGCAAGCAGCTGGCCTACTCTTAGCATTTGCGCAGTCAATTTTTGGGCATGCTTTGCCATTGAGAGGAGCATTGGAGCGTTTTCCAAGCCCTGCATTGACTGCCAAAAAATCGACCTCGAATAATCCTCGCGACGCGACAATCATCATGCAGGCAATGCCAATGCTCACCACACGACGATTCCAACTGAAGTAATGCGTTGGGGTGGGAGCTTGCCTGCGATAGCGGTGGATCAGCCAATACAGCCGGCACTGAAAGACCGCTATCGCAGGCAAGCCAGCTCCCACATTGAGCCGGTGTGTGCCTATAGACAGTCATACTCCTGCGCTATGCTTGAAAATCCGGCGCGCAATTTCCGCTGGCTAACCTTTCGATTCGATCCAAGTGCGGGCACAATGCGTGTCCTTTTTTGGCAGGCACCGCCGCAGGCTCTCAAAAATGATCAAAACGCCGTACTACCTCATCGATAAACAGAAGCTTCTGGTCAACCTGCAGAAGATTGCTTACGTGCGCGAACAGTCCGGCGCCAAGGCTCTGCTGGCCCTGAAGTGCTTCGCCACCTGGTCGGTGTTTGACCTGATGCAGGAATACATGGACGGCACCACGTCGTCGTCGCTGTATGAGTTGAAGCTCGGCCGCCAGAAGTTCGAAGGCGAAACCCACGCCTACAGCGTGGCCTGGGCCGACGACGAAATTGAAGAGATGCTGCAGAACTGCGACAAGATCATCTTCAACTCCATCAGCCAACTGCAGCGTTTTGCCGAGCGGTCCGAAGGCAAAACTCGTGGCCTGCGTGTGAACCCGCAGGTGAGCAGCTCCGACTACCTGCTGGCCGACCCGGCGCGCCCGTTCAGCCGTTTGGGCGAATGGGACCCGGTGAAGATCGAAGGCGTGATTGATCAAATCTCCGGCTTCATGTTCCACAACAATTGCGAGAACGGTGACTTCAACCTGTTCGACAAGATGCTCGGCACCATCGAAGAACGCTTCGGCGCGCTGCTGCACAAGGTCAACTGGGTCAGCCTCGGCGGTGGCATCCACTTTACCGGCGAAGGCTATGCCATCGACGCGTTCTGCCAGCGCCTCAAGGCGTTCTCGCAGAAATACGACGTGCAGGTGTACCTGGAACCGGGTGAAGCGGCGATCACCAACAGCGCCTCGCTGGAAGTGACCGTACTCGACACCCTCTACAACGGCAAAAACCTCGCCGTGGTCGACAGCTCCATCGAAGCCCACCTGCTGGACCTGCTGATCTACCGCCTCAACGCCAAGCTGGCGCCGAGCGACGGCGAACACACGGTGATGGTGTGCGGCAAATCCTGCCTGGCCGGGGACATCTTCGGCGAATACCAATTTGATCGTCCGTTGGCCATCGGCGATCGGCTGTCGTTTATCGACACCGCGGGCTACACCATGGTCAAGAAAAACTGGTTCAACGGCCTGAAAATGCCGTCCATCGTAGTGAAACAACTCGACGGTACAGTCGAAGTGGTTCGTGAATTTGGTTACGACGACTACCTGTCCAGCCTTTCGTAAGCTGGCGGATAAAGGAGAGATAAAGCAATTGAAAAAGAACGTTCTTATCATTGGTGCAGGAGGTGTCGCCAAGGTGGTGGCCCACAAGTGCGCGCAGCACAACGACGAACTCGGTCGTATTGCTATCGCGTCGCGCAACATCTCCAAATGCCAGGCCATCATCGACAGCGTCAAGGCCAAGGGTAGCCTCAAGGTACCCGCCGACATCCAGGCCTTCGCGCTGAACGCCCTGGACGTGGAAGCGACCAAGGCCCTGATCCGCGAGACCGAGTCGCAGATCGTCATCAACGTCGGTTCCTCGTTCCTCAACATGTCGGTACTGCGTGCCTGCATCGACACGGGCGTGGCTTACCTCGACACCGCCATCCACGAAGAGCCGGGCAAGGTCTGCGAGACCCCGCCTTGGTACGGCAACTACGAGTGGAACCACCTGGAAGAGTGCAAACAGAAGAACATCACCGCCATTCTGGGTGTGGGCTTCGACCCGGGTGTGGTCAACGCGTACGCCGCGCTGGCCCAACAAAAGCATTTTGACCGCATTGATTCGATCGACATTCTCGACGTCAATGCCGGCTCCCACGGCAAATACTTCGCCACCAACTTCGACCCGGAAATCAACTTCCGCGAGTTCACCGGGCAGGTGTGGAGCTGGCAGAACAGCCAGTGGACCAGCAACACCATGTTCGAAGTCAAACGCACCGACGACCTGCCGGTGGTCGGTTCGCAGAACCTGTACCTGACCGGCCACGATGAAGTGCACTCGCTGTCGAAAAACCTCGACGTGCCCAACGTGCGTTTCTGGATGAGTTTTGGCGAACACTACATCAACGTGTTCACCGTGCTGAACAAGCTCGGCCTGCTCTCCGAAAAACCGGTCACCACCGCTGAAGGCCTGGAAGTCGTGCCGTTGAAACTGGTCAAGGCCGTGCTGCCCGACCCGTCGTCGCTGGCGCCCGGCTACACCGGCAAAACCTGCATTGGCGATTTGGTCAAAGGCACCAAGGACGGCAAGCCGCGCGAAGTCTTCATCTACAACGTGGCCTGCCACGAAGAAGCCTTCGCCGAAACCGACAGCCAGGGCATCTCCTACACCGCCGGCGTACCGCCGGTAGCCGCTGCGCTGCTGGTGGCCCGTGGTGAGTGGGATGTGAAGCACATGGCCAACGTCGAGGAACTGCCGGCTGAGCCGTTCCTGAAAGCGCTGGACGTGATGGGGTTGCCGACTCGAATTAAAGACGAGAACGGTGATCGGGCCTGGGATGCGATTGCTTGATAGCGATGGCTGACTGAACCAAAAAAATGCGCCCGAATGGGCGCATTTTTTGTTTGGGCTTACACAATGCTCAAACCCAGTGAAGCTCTAAATGTCAGCCCTTTCAGGGTCTTCAGTTAGAACAGACGATACATACTCTGTGGCGAGCGGGCTTGCCCCGCGTTGGGTTGCGAAGCGACCCTGAAAGGAAGAATGCGGTGAGTCAGGCACTCTTCGGCTGCTGTTTCTGGGGCTGCTTCGCAGCCCAACGCGGGGCAAGCCCGCTTGCCACAGAGTATGTATCGCCTGGGCTGGCTCCCACAGGGATGGCACTGCGCCTCAGGTTCTCGGAGATTTCCCACGACCGTTTCAGGTTGTCGCTCGGAACTTCGCTGACTAACCTCTCCGACGTCGCTGCCAAATCAGCGGCCGGATTTGACCGTCCGATCCTGAAGGAGCAACTGCGCCAACACCGATCTTGGGCGTTTTTTTTACGCCTGATGTATCGTGTCGCGGCAGCTGTACGCGGGATACCTTCGGGTATGCCGGTTTTGCTCCTTTTGGCCGGTCGGTCAACCCGCGTATAGCTGCCACCCTATTTCGTTTGACCGCGAATCGTGGCAGCTCCATTTATAAAGGAGCCCTACCATGATCAAAGACACCCCAAATCCCCCCGGCCATCCAGACTTCGACACCACCACCCTGCACGAAGTGGCCTACCGCGCGATCAATCACTACCTCAACCCCGGCAAACCCATCCCCGAACCCAGCGATGGCCTCTTCACCGTGCGCGACGATCTGGGCACGGAAACCCTGCTGGTCAACGCATCCCAGGACCTGGCGTCCATCTGCGATATCGCCACCCACATGGCCTTTGAAATCGACGGTTCCCAACGCAATGTCGCGCTGGGTATCTGCCGCATGCTGGAAGGTGTGCAACTGTTGGTCGACAAAGCACTGAACGTGGCTCATCCGACGGTCTGAGATGGACGAGATAAAGCGCCTGAGCTATCTTCGGGCGCTTTATTGAAAGCCTGAAACAGGAAGTTACCGCTTGAGCACGTCGCCCCTATTGCGAGGCCGCACCTTCGCCCTTTTCGCTGGCATCGCCTTTATTGCCCTGGACCAGCTTGTAAAACTCTTGGCACTGGTTTCACTGTCCGCCCAGAGCTTTAAATTCGGCTCCACCCCCTTCAATCTCGCGTTGGAACTGAGCCTGAACCCAGGCGCGTTCCTCAGCCTGGGCGCCGCTTTGCCGCCTCAGGTTAAACAGCTGATCTTTATCGTCGGGGTTGCTGTGGTGGTGGCTTGGGCGATGTGGTGGTCGCTCTCCAACTGGAGCCAGCCGCTGCGTAAAGTCTTGCCGCTGTATGCCATCGCGCTGGGCGGTATCGCCAACCTGATCGACCGCGTGTTTCGCGACGGTCATGTGGTTGATTACATGATGCTTACCGTCGGCCCGACGCATACCGGCGTGTTCAATATTGCCGATATCGCGATCACTGCCGGGGCGTTGTTTTTGATGGTGGATCTGTTTTTGAAGCGTAAGGCCTGAAGCGATCTCTCACCCCTGTGGTGAATGGCAGCCTTGCGATGGCGCAGTGTCAGTCAGCTAACGCATGGCTGACCCATCGCCTTCGCGGGCAAGCCCGCTCCCACAGGCAGCCCTTTCAAGGTCTTCAGCTATAACAGGCGATAAGTACCCTGTGGCGAGCGGGCTTGCCCCGCGTTGGGTTGCGCAGCAGCCCTAAAAAGGAAGAATGCGTTGAGTCAGATACTCCTCGGCCGCTGTTTTTGGGGCCGCTTCGCAGCCCAACGCGGGGCAAGCCCGCTCGCCACAGGGATAGTGTTCGCCCTATCAGATAGATTTCCAAAGACCTTGAAACGGCTGGCTCCCACAGGGGAATTGTGGTGCGGGTAGAGTGCATTCCAGCCGTTCAGCACCAGCGCTCGTTAGAACACCGACCACCCAATCCGCTCACTCAACAACTCCAGCGCCTTCATCCCCGCCAGCGAGTTCCCCGCCGCATTCAGTTCCGGCGACCACACGCACACCGTAAATTGCCCTGGCACCACCGCGACAATCCCGCCACCGACCCCGCTCTTGCCCGGCAAGCCTACGCGGTAGGCAAAGTTCCCGGCCTCGTCATACAGCCCGCTGGTGGCCATGATCGAGTTGACTTGCTTGGTCTGGCGCGCGGTCAAGACCTGCTCGCCGCTGTGGGCACTCACGCCTTCGTTGGCCAGAAAGCTGAAGGCTCGGGCCAGGTCCAGGCAGCTCATCTGCAGCGCGCAGTAGTTGAAGTAGCTGTGCAGCACCGCGTCCACTTCGTTGTGGAAGTTGCCGAATGACTTCATCAGGTAGGCCATGGCCGCGTTGCGTGCGCCGTGCTGGGCTTCGGAGTCGGCGACGACGCTGTTGACCAATATCTGCGGGTTGCCCGACAGGCGCCGCACGAAGTCGCGCATGGACAGGATCGGCACGGCAAAACGCGATTGGTTGATGTCGCAGATCACCAGCGCGCCGGCGTTGATGAAGGGATTGCGCGGGCGGCCGCGCTCGAATTCCAGCTGCACCATGGAGTTGAACGGTTGCCCGGACGGTTCGTGGCCCAGGCGCTCCCAGATGGTTTCGCCGCCGTGGTCGATGGCCTGTACCAGGCTGAACACTTTGGAAATGCTTTGCACCGAGAACAGGGTGTCGGCGTCCCCGGCGCAATAGGCCGCGCCGTCGTTGCCGTACACAGCGATGCCGAGTTGGTTGGCGGGCACGTCGGCCAGCGCGGGGATGTAGTCGGCGACTTTGCCGAGGCCGATCAGTGGGCGCACTTCGTCGAGAATCGACTCCAGCAACGCCTGCATGTCTTGTCCTGTCATCTGTCTTTAAATCGGTGATAAGCGGGTCGCGGAGGATACTTCAATGCGCCCGAAAGCCCCAGACTATCTCCACCACTCGCTCGGCAATTACCAGATAAATCAGGATCAGCAACAGTTGCAGCGCCAGGTGGTAGCGCAGCTTGGCGAGCCTGCGAATACCGTCGCTGATGTTCAAAAACATCAACACCGTGGACAGGACGATCAGCCCCCAGCCCGCCACGTTCGACGCAAATACCCCGACGAACAGCTCACGTTGCCCGAGCAGCGTATTGGTGCCCGCCGCAAACAACAGCGCGCACACCAGCAGGTTTTTCACGTTGTCGAAAATCTGCGTGCTCAGGTCGTTTTCTAGCAAGGCCATGTAGCGTGCCCATAGCGTGCGCATGGTAAATCACCAGGAAGGGATAGCCCGTCAATCAAAGTAGTCCAAATGCCCATACACTGCACCGCTGTGGCTATTTGACGAGGATTGATTGCATGAAATTGATGATGGGTTTGGCTGCACTGCTGTTGGTATCGGCCTGTTCGACTGCTCCGCACGGCGCGGCGCCGGCTCAGGACTCGGCGGCGTCGACCTGCCTGGCAGGCGGCGGCACTATGAAGCAGGTGGGCAGGTTGCAGGGCTGGAAGTGCATCACGCCGTACAAGGACGCGGGCAAGGCGTGTACGGATTCGAGCCAGTGTGAAGGTGAGTGCCGGACCAGTGTGACCACCCAAACGGGAAAAGGCCCTGTAACGGGGGCTTGCCAGGTGGATAACAGCCGCTTCGGCTGCTCGGCGACGGTAGAAAAAGGCCAGCTTGGCCGGTCGATTTGCGTGGACTAACGAGCCACCACCTGGCAAATGTGGGAGCGGGCTTGCTCGCGAATGCAGTGTGTCAGTCAATGAATCCATCAACTGACACACTGCATTCGCGAGCAAGCCCGCTCCCACATTTTTTTACCGGGTCAGGCTAGCCAGAGGGTGGGCCCTGTCACGCCGCGTGGTTTTGCTTTTTCAAACTCTCCATATCAATCACAAACCGATACTTCACATCGCCCTTGAGCATGCGGTCATACGCTTCGTTGATGCCTTGAATATCGATCATCTCAATATCCGACACAATCTGGTGCTTGGCACAGAAATCCAGCATCTCCTGGGTCTCCTGAATCCCGCCAATCAACGAGCCCGCCAAGCTGCGGCGTTTGAAGATCAAGTTAAACACCGCCGGCGACGGGTGCGGGCTGTCAGGCGCCCCAACCAGCGTCATCGTGCCGTCGCGCTTGAGCAAGCTGATAAACGCATCGAGGTTATGCGGCGCGGCCACCGTGTTGAGGATAAAGTCCAGGCTATTGGTCACCTTGGCCATTTCATCCGCGTTCTTGGACACCACCACCTGATCGGCGCCCAGGCGCAAACCGTCTTCACGCTTGTTCGGCGACGTGGTAAACAGCGTCACGTGCGCGCCCATGGCATGGGCAATTTTCACCGCCATATGGCCGAGCCCACCCAGGCCAACCACGCCGACTTTGGTCCCCGGGCCAACCTTCCAGTGGTGCAGCGGCGAATACGTGGTAATCCCCGCACACAGCAGCGGCGCCACCGCGGCCAGGTTGTCATCGCCGTGGGAGATGCGCAGCACGAACTTCTCCTTGACCACGATGTTGTCCGAGTAACCGCCATAGGTGTTCTCGCCACCAAACATCGGCCCGTTGTAGGTGCCGGTAAAGCCCTTCTCGCAATACTGCTCCTCGCCCTCGGCGCAGGAGGCGCATGCCTGGCAGCTGTCGACCATGCAGCCGACACCGGCCAGGTCGCCGACCTTGAACTTGGTCACATTGGCGCCCACCGCCGTCACGCGCCCGACGATTTCATGGCCGGGTACGGACGGATAAAGCGTGTTGTTCCACTCATTGCGCGCGGTGTGCAGGTCGGAGTGGCACACACCGCAAAAGAGAATGTCGATCTGTACGTCATCAGCCCCTGGCGCACGGCGCTCGAAGGAAAAGGGCTTGAGCGAATCCTTGGAATCCCGCGCGGCGTAGCTGTAAGTCTTAGCCATTTGGTTCACCTATTGATCTGACGGTAGAGGTCAGTGGACCCGCATAGACGCTGAACCGTTCAATCGAGCACGCTCATACAATCCACCGTTTGGCGCCGCTCCTAAGCTCGTGACTTTTCTGACCACGCAGGAGAGCGGGCATGTGTAAAAGATCGATCACCGTATCGCTGGCATTGACGTTGCTGACCGGCGCCATGCTGGGTAACGCCTGCGCCGCCACGCCGAGTGTGGCGGTGGCCGCGCAGTACGACACCAGCCACGTCTACGTCGCCCCGGCGGATGTGGAGCGTTTTAGCCAAAGTTTCCTGGCCACGTTCGGCGGTAAAAGCACGCCTCAGGTCGTCGTCAACGTGCTGCCGGTGCCCAGCAGTACGACTTCGCAGTTGCTGCAAACGCCGGTGGGCACGGTGTCGCTGTTCGGCTTCACCACGCCCATCCCTCATCCCTTTGGCCAGGAGCGCAATGGTTACCTGGTCAACGACATGGACGTCGCCCTAAAGGCTGCCCGCGACAACGGCGCCGCGGTGATCGTCAGCGACTTTCCGGACCCTATCGGGCGCGACGCGGTGGTGCAGTGGCCAGGCGGCGTGAACATGCAACTTTACTGGCACACCCAAACGCCGAACTACGCGCCCTTCCAGGCCGTACCGGAAAACCGCGTGTACCTCAGCGCCGACCGTGCTGACGCGTTTATCAAAGCGTTCCTCGGCTTTTCACACGGCAAGGTATTGGCCGATGACCAACACGCACCGGGCGCTGACGTAGGCCAGGGCAAGACGTACCGCCGTGTTGACCTTGAGTCGCCATTCGGGCGCATGGCCGTGTTGGTCACCAATGGCCAACTGCCCTACCCCTTCGGCCACGAAACCACCGGTTATCAAGTGACGGACCTTACCGCCACGCTGGGCAAGGCGACCGGTTCCGGGGCCACCGTGTTGGTGCCTGCCTTTGACAGCAAGGGCCGACGCAGCGCACTGGTCGAGTTCCCCGGCGGGTACGTCGCGGAAATTCACCAGCTCACGGCGGCCCACTAAGCGCATGCCTACCACACGATGCACAGGCTGGGGCCTGGCCGTGCTCTGGCCGCTGCTCGCTGGAGTCGCCCACGCAGACGACCAACCGACTCGACCGGGCATCAAAACCAACCGCTGGCAGGAAGACTGGTCGGTGCTGCAGAACCCGGCGCTGCGTACGCAACCGCTGGACAGTTTGAAATACATCCCGCTGTCGGGCACCAACCCCTACACGTATCTGTCCCTGGGCGCCACGTTGCGTGAGCGTTTCGAGATGAACGACGCCAGCGGTTTCGGCGTGAAGGACGTCAAGCGTGATCGCTACCTGATCCAGCGGTTTCAGCTACACGCCGACCTGCACCTGAACGAACACTGGCGTGTATTCACCCAGCTCGAAGATGCGCGGGCGTACGACAAAACCACCATCGGCGGGGCCGACCAGAACCGCTTCGACGTGCGCCTGGCCTTTGCCGAGTACGTGAAAACCTTCAGTGCCGGAACCCTCAAGGCCCGCGTCGGCCGTCAGGATTTTGCCTTCGATTTGCAGCGCTTCATCTCGTCGCGGGACGGCCCGAATGTGCGGCAGTCCTTTGATGCGTTATGGGCGGATTGGGAGACGCCCGACTGGCGCTTTATCGGGCTCGCCAGCCAGCCCGTGCAGTATCAGGATGAGCGGCATTTTGACGACACGTCCACCCGCGACGCGCGCTTTCATATGCTGCGGGTGGAGCGGCTGGTGGGCGGCAAAAACGAGCTGTCCGCCTATTACGGCGTGTATGAGCGCAGCGCCGCGCATTACCTTGACGCAGACGGCGATGAAACACGCCAGTTGTTCGATGCACGCCTGGGTGGCGCGGCGATGGGTTTTGACTGGGACCTGGAGGCCATGCTGCAAAGTGGCTCAGTCGGCCATAAGGACATTCGCGCCTGGGCCGGCGGCAGCCGCACGGGCTACACCTTTGACAGCCTGGCGTGGAAACCGCGCCTGGGCCTGCAACTGGACATTGCCTCGGGCGACCGCAAAACCGGAGACGGCCAGGTCGGCACGTTCAATCCGCTGTTCCCTAATGGTTACTACTTTTCGCTGGCGGGCTATACCGGCTACAGCAACCTGATTCATGTGAAACCGTCGATCACCGTCAAGCCAATCGCCGCGCTCAGCGTGCAAACGGCTATCGGCCTGCTCTGGCGCCAGACCACCAGCGACGCGGTTTACACCCAGCCGAACCTGCCCGTCGCCGGCACCGCTGGTACGGGTGAACGCTGGACCGGCGCCTATGCTCAACTGCGTACCGACTACGTGTTTACGCCCAACCTCACGGGCGCCGTCGAAGCGGTGCATTACGCGGTAGGCCAAACCCTGCGCGACGCGGGCGGCGGCGACAGCAATTACCTGGGCGTCGAGCTGAAGTTCAGCTGGTAACCCCAAACAAGCACACCCGTACAAGCCTCGCGCAGGCTTTGCAGCAATAGTAACGCCGGGCTTTTTCCCCCTGAACCCAAGGAGTTTTCCATGAGCACATTCGTTGCCAAAGACGGTACCCAGATCTACTTCAAGGACTGGGGCAGCGGCAAGCCCGTGTTGTTCAGCCACGGCTGGCCGCTGGATGCCGACATGTGGGAATACCAGATGGAATACCTGAGCAGCCGTGGCTTTCGCACCATCGCGTTTGACCGCCGTGGTTTTGGCCGCTCGGATCAGCCGTGGACCGGCAACGACTACAACACCTTTGCCGACGATATCGCCCAGTTGATCGAACACCTGGACCTTAAAGACGTAACACTGGTGGGCTTCTCCATGGGCGGCGGCGACGTGGCGCGCTATATCGCCCGCCACGGCACTGAGCGCGTGGCCGGTTTGGTGCTGCTCGGCGCTGTCACGCCCATGTTCGGCCAGAAACCGGACTACCCGCAAGGCGTGCCGACCACGGTGTTCGACGGCATCAAAGCCGGGCTGCTGAAGGACCGCGCGCAATTCATTGCCGACTTCAACACCCCGTTCTTTGGCATCAACAAGGGCCAGACCGTCTCCGAGGGTGTGCTGACCCAGACGTTGCAGATTGCCTTGCTGGCGTCGCTCAAATCCACCGTGGATTGCGTCACCGTGTTCTCTGAGACGGACTTCCGCCCGGACATGGCCAGGATCGACGTGCCGACCCTGATTATCCACGGCGACGGCGACCAGATTGTGCCGTTCGAAACCACCGGCAAGGTGGCGGCCGAGATGATCAAGGGTGCCGAACTCAAGGTCTACAAAGACGCGCCGCACGGGTTTGCCGCCACCCACACCCAGCAGTTGAATGAAGACCTGCTGGCGTTCCTCAACCGCTGAATAGACTGACTCCGGCCAGCCTGTGGGGAGGGAGCTTGCTCCCTCCCCACAGGTTTGCGGTTGCCGGCTCTATTGCGGCCGGTATCAGGGCTGGGCCAAACGCCCGCGCAACGCCAGGCGCCCAGGGCCTGTGATCAACACGCTGGTGAAAATGATCAGCAGCAGCCAGCCAAATTGCCCCTCAAACAACGACCACTGCGGATGCACCACCAGCAAGGCCACCAGCAATACACACAGGATCGGCAGGCACGCCAGGCGTGTCAGCACTCCGGCGATGATCAACACCGGGCACAGCACTTCGGCAAAAATCGCCAGCATCAACGTCACGGGGGCGCCGAGGTGGAACGGGTCTTCGATCAACGCCAGTTGTTCGCCGTAGTGCAGCAGTTTGGGCAAGCCGTGCACCCACAGCAAAAACCCGCCTGCACTGACCCTTAGAAACAACAGCCCGAGTTGCTGATAGTTTGATTCGTTCATAAGCGACGTCCGTAAGAAGTGAGCGTCGTCGAGTGTGTGCATTTAAACGTTCGCGGGCTTGCAAGCCTGTGCTGACCTTATTCCCCGGTGCCGGCAAACGCCGCGACGATCTAATTCATCGTCGCCCTCTTGATGCAGATGTGCATCGGATCGCAGTGTAATTGCATCAGCGGTTCTCGCTATGCTGGGCGCCAGCGAAAATATTCAGAACTGCCGACGGCTCGCCACGGTCCCACCCCATACGCTCATCGCTACAGGAACGCTCACATGACCCTTCCCCACGACATGACCCTGATCGAAATCACCAGCCCTGGCGGCCCAGAGGTATTGAAACCGCGCCAGGCGCCACTGCCCTCCCCGGCGGCCGGCGAACTGCTCATCAAGGTGCACGCCGCCGGGGTCAACCGCCCCGACGCCCTGCAACGCGCCGGCAAATACCCGATGAAACCCGGCATGAGCCCGATTCCAGGCCTGGAAGTAGCCGGTGAAGTGGTGGCGCTGGGCGACGGCGTGAACCAATACCGTGTGGGCGACAAGGTCTGCGCCCTGACCAACGGCGGTGGCTACGGGCAGTATTGCGCCGTGCCCGTCGGCCAGGCGCTGCCGGTGCCTGAAGGCGTGGAATGGATTCAAGCGGCAGCCATTCCGGAAACCTTCTTCACCGTGTGGGCCAACCTGTTCGGCATCGGCGGCGCGCACAAGGGCCAGCGCGTGCTGATCCACGGCGGCACCAGCGGCATCGGCACCACCGCGTTGATGCTGTGCCGTGAGTTCGGCATCGAGGCGTTCGCCACCGCGGGCAGTGAAGACAAATGCGCGGCCATCCGGGCTTTGGGCGCCGAGGCGATCAACTACCGCGAGCAGGAGTTTGCCGAGGTCATCGCCGAGAAAACCGATGGCAAGGGCGTGCATGTGATTCTGGACATCATGGGTGGCTCCTACCTCAACAACAACCTCAAGGCGCTGGGCATGGACGGGCGCCTGGTGATGCTGGGCTTCCTCGGCGGCGCCAAGGCCAACGACGTCGACCTGCTGACCATCCTCGGCAAACGCGCAATCGTGACCGGCTCGCTGCTGCGCGCACGAACCAGGGATGAGAAAGCCGCCATCGCCGACCAACTGCGCGAACACGTGTGGCCGGTGCTGTCAGCGGGGCGTTGCCTGCCGATGATCGACCAGGTGTTTGATTACACCGCAGCCGATCAAGCGCATGCACGGATGGAAGGTGGGGATCATATCGGCAAGATTGTGTTGCGGGTGGTCTGAGGGCGGGGCTTATTGTGGAAAGCAGGCCCGTTGTGGCGAGCGGGCTTGCCCCGCGTTGGGCTGCGCAGCAGCCCCAATAAAGCCGCTGCATTTCTACCGGTAGAGCGCGGTTGCAGGTTTTGGGGCTGCTGCGCAGCCCAACGCGGGGCAAGCCCGCTCGCCACAACAGGCCCGTTTGCCACAGCAAGGCTGCTTGCCACAACAAGCCCGCTGGCCACAACAGGCCCTCTCAAAACACCAAGTTCAGCAGGATAACTATCCGGTATAAACCGGATAGTCGACATACCCCGCTTCACCCCCGCCATACATGCCCTCAGCCCGCAGCGGGTTTAACGGCCAGCCGTTGAACAGGCGTTGCGGCAAGTCCGGGTTGGCAATAAACGGCCGCCCGAACGCGATCAGGTCGGCCAGCCCGGCTTCCAGCAACCGTGCGCCGCGCTCAGCGGTGTAGCGGCCTGCATAGATAACCCGCCCGCTGAACGTGTCGCGCACGGCACGGCGGAACGTTTCCGGCAACTCCGGCGCATTGTCCCAATCCGCTTCGGCGATGGACACGTAGGCAATACCTGACTGCTCCAGCACCTTGATCGCTTCGATGTAGGTGTGATGCGGGTCTTCTTCCACCAGGCCAATGTAAACGCGGTCCTGATCAGTGCCGCTGAACAGCGGAGAGAAGCGCACACCCAGGCGTTCAGGCCCGACCACAGCACTCACGGCTTCGACGATTTCGCGCAGGAAACGCAGGCGGTTATCCAGCGAGCCGCCGTATTCGTCATCGCGCTTGTTGGCGTGAGCCGAGATGAACTGGTTGACCAGGTAGCCATTCGCCGAGTGAATTTCCACGCCGTCAAACCCGGCATCAATGGCATTGCGCGCAGCCTGTGCGTACTGCGCGACCAATGCCTTGACCTCGGCAGTGGTCAACGCGCGAGGCACTGGCGGCTGCACCAGTTCACCGGCGCCCGGCGCGGTTTCGATGAAGGCCTTGACTTGCGTCGGCTGGATCGCAGACGGCGCAACCGGTGCGGCGCCGTCGGGTTGCAACGCTTGATGAGACACACGACCGACATGCCACAACTGGGCAAAGATCACCCCACCCTCGGCGTGCACGGCGTCGGTGACGGTGCGCCAGCCGTTGATCTGCGCCGGGCTGTAGATGCCTGGCGTCCAGGCGTAGCCCTGGCCACGGGGCTCGATCTGCGTGCCTTCGCTGATCATAAACCCGGCGCTGGCGCGCTGACGGTAATAGTTGGCCATCAAGTCGGTGGCGATATCGCCGGGCTGCGCGCTGCGTTGACGGGTCAACGGCGGCAGAACAACACGGTTGTTCAAGGTGTGATGCCCCAGTGTTACCGGGGTGCTGAGAATACTGTCAGTCATGTAAGGGTTTCCAAATTGCAGGCGTGCTGAAGCATTGGCGACTCACAAGAGTCGCCAACACATACAACGGTTAATCAGGTTACGCGGTGAGTTTAAGCAGGGCCTTGGCAACATCACTGGAACTGGCAGGGTTCTGCCCAGTGACCAGAAGACCGTCTTCGATGACGAAGGAACTCCAATCAGCGCCCTTCTCGTACTTGCCGCCGAGCTTCTTGAACTCGTCTTCAATCAGGAACGGCACGACATCGGTCAAGCCCACAGCGGCTTCTTCGGAGTTGGAGAAACCGGTGACGCGGCGGCCCTTGATCAACGGCTCACCGTTGACCGCTTTGACATGGCGCAGCGCACCTGGCGCATGGCACACAAAACCGATTGGCTTGCCGGCACGTTCAAAGGCTTCGATCAACGCGATCGAGGTAGCCGATTCGGCCAGGTCCCACAGCGGGCCGTGGCCGCCTGGGTAGAACACGGTGTCGAAATCGTCGACCTTCACAGCGTCCAGTTTCAGCGTGGTCGCCAGGGCTTCCTGCGCAGCCGAATCGCCTGCAAAACGGCGGGTATCGTCGGTTTGCGCGTCTGGCTCATCGCTCACTGGGTCCAGCGGCGGCTGCCCGCCGGCCGGGGATGCCAGCACCACGTCGGCACCGGCGTCCTTGAACGCGTAATAAGGTGCAGCGAACTCCTCGAGCCAGAAGCCGGTCTTGCGGCCAGTGTCGCCAAGGGTGTCGTGAGAGGTCAGTACCATTAATACTTTCATTGTGCAGTGCCTCGATCAGTGAGTATCAGTGTGTTAAGCGAGACCCAACAGCTGCCGGATCTGCACGGCCAGGCGCACTGGCTATGAAAGGTCTGACACCTGGGCACACCGTTTGACGCCAACGCATTTGCCGAAACAATGCTGCGTGGGGCCAACCATTAATTGCGCCGTGTCCAGCGGGGTCTGCCTTGCACGTCAGGGTTGCCTTTTATCGCTTATCTTCTCAGACTAGACCAGTCGTCTAGATCATTGAGGGCATGTTAGGCGCTGGGCAAAACCGCAACAATGTCAAATGTGCAAGGATTCCGGACACGGCGCGTACGCAGTTGCCGTTTACCCGGTACACGCCGACAATTCCCCCACAACCGCCCCTGGAGAATGACGATGCACAGCGTTGCGCTGCTGGTTTACCCGAATTTTGAATGCCTGAGCCTCAGCACAGGCTCGGTGTTCGAGTGCGCGAACCTGCTGCGGGGCGAACCGGCGTATGAGTTTCATCTGGTGTCGCAGAACGGCGGCGCCGTCATGACCTCGCAAGGGTTCTCGGTGAACACCACGCCCATTCGGCCGCAGGGTTACGACACGTTGATCATCAGCGGCTATGTAGATTTTTGCTTGCCCGAGGCCAGCCTGCTGGAGCTGGTCAAGGCCGCCTGCGCCCAATCACGGCGCGTGGCCTCATTGTGCATGGGCATCCTGGTGCTGGCCGAAGCCGGGCTGCTCGACGGCAAACGCACCACCACCCACTGGATTCACGCGCCGGCTTTTCGCAAGCGCTACCCGGCTATTCACCTGGAAGACGACAAGCTGTTTGTGGTCGATGGCCAACTATGGACCTGCGCCGGCATGACCGCCGGGGTAGACATGGCGCTGGCCATGGTGGAAAGCGACCTGGGCGGCGACCTGGCCCGACGCATCGCGCGCAAGCTGGTGATTGCCCAACGCCGGGGCAGTGAGCAATCGCAATTGTCGGCACTGCTGGAACTCGACCCCAAGTCGGACCGCGTACAACTGGCCCTGGCCTATGCCCGCGAGAACCTCACCCATGACCTCTCGGTAGAAGCGCTGGCGGCGGTGGCTCGGCTCAGCCCGCGCCAGTTCAGCCGGGTGTTTCGCGAAGAGACCGGGCAAACGCCAGCCAAGGCCATTGAGTCACTGCGCGTGGAAGCGGCCCGGGCAATGATGGAAACCAGCCGTCACCCGGTGGAAGTGGTGGCGCGCGAAACCGGTTTTGGTGATCGCGAGCGCCTGCGCCAGGCGTTTCTCAGGGCGTTCGGGCAACCGCCGCAGGCCATGCAACAGGCGCTCAATGCGGGGGCCTAAAAAGCCTGGCTGACATAGGCTCCCCACTGTGGCGAGCGGGCTTGCCCCGCGTTGGGTTGCGAAGCGACCCTAAAAAGGACGAATGCGGTGATTCAGACAATCTCCGGCCGCTGGTTTGGGGCTGCTTCGCAGCCCAACGCGGGGCAAGCCCGCTCGCCACAGGGATAGTGTTCGCCCTTTCAGACAGATTTCCAAAGACCTTGAAAGGGCTGGCTCTTAAAGGGTGGATATCTGACGAATTCAGGAGCTGCCCTGCACCGGTCAGTTCAATGCAGCGCCGCACGCGTAATCAGGTAGCTCACCAGGTGCGGGTCATCGTCGAGTTCGATGGTTTGCACCGGGCGCGGCAGGTTGTCGAGCACCGTGCGCCAGAACGCCTGGGACACTTCGTCCTGATCAAAAAAACGCACCAGCCAATCAGCCTCGCCGCTGCACAGCACCTGAGTGGCGATAGCGCGGCCAATGCCTTTGCGGCGGTAGCGCTTGAGGATGAACAGGTCGGCCAGTTCCAGCGCGTTGATGCCCGGCAGTTCGCTGCCTTCGATCAACAGGAAGCCGGCGATATAGCCGTCCACCAGCAGCAAGTTGGCGCTCCACTGCGGGTCTTGCCAGTAGCGGGCCAGGTGTTCGTCGTGGATGTAGAAGCGCCCGTCCGCTTCGACATCTTCCTGCTCCCAGTCCGAAGACTCATAGGCGTAGTACTGGTAAAGGTTGCGAATCAGCTCGGCTTCTTCAGGGCCGGTCTGGATCAGTTCGACGGTGGTTTCAGGCATGGGGCTCTCGGTCAAAAAACGCAGGGCGCCATTGTTCACACATCCTGCACGCAGGCCAATACCTTGCAGAACCTTTCTGTTTGCTGAACCGATTGCGGATTTGTCCGGTCCCACCCAAAATCCAGAAACATTTAGAATAAACTTTCCCAGCTTCCCCCTATTGCTAAAGGACACTTATTTTGACCAACGTTTGTTCCGCCGGCCTGGACGTGGGCTTTGCCTCCCTGGATTACCTGCAGATTTTCATCCTGGGCGTGATCCAGGGCATTACCGAACTGCTGCCGGTGTCGTCCACGGCGCACATGCGCGTGGTACCCGCCCTGCTCGGCTGGCAAGACCCAGGCTCGGCGTTTTCCGCAGCGATGCAATTGGCGGCACTGGCGGCGGTGGTCAGTTATTTCTGGAGCGATGTTCGCCAGGTCACCACGGGCAGCATCAGCGCCGTGCGTCGCGGCGACTACAACGACCGCTGGTTCAAGTTGGCGGTGGCCATTGTGCTGGCGACCATCCCCATCTGTATCGCCGGCCTGGCCTTGTCTTCGACCTTGAATGCCTGCAACTCGCCGTTGCGTGGCCTGATGGTGATCGGGATTTCCTGCGTGGTGATGGCGGTATTGCTGGCCGTGGCCGAGGTGCGTGCACGGCACACCCGTGAAGTCGGCGAAATGCGCCTGCGCGATGCGTTGATCGTCGGTGTTGCACAGATTGGTGCTTTGATTCCCGGCGTATCGCGCTCGGGTTCGACACTGACCGCTGCGCTGTTCCTCAACTTCAAACGTGAAGAAGCTGCGCGTTTTTCCTTCCTGCTGGGCTTGCCGGCCATCGCCCTCGCCGGTTTGAAGGAGTTGTGGGCGCTGCTGCACGCCGACATGCCGGTTCACGCCTGGCCGCATTTGATTTTCGGCCTGGTGGTGGCAAGCATCTCGGCGTTCTTTGCGATCTGGGGCCTGATGAAGTTCCTGGAGCGATTCTCCACCTGGCCGTTTGTGATCTACCGTGCGCTGCTGGGGATCTTCCTGATCGTGGCGGTCAGCACCGGGCTGTTGAGCTGATCCTACCTCCCACACTGGCAGTGCTTGATTGGCGGGTTATTGCTGGCAGCCCCGCCACACCTCACGTATCAGCGACTGCATCTTTAGCGCCTGCGCCCAGCGATCACTGATTTCGCGGCCATCCGCGCCGGTGATCGCATAGGGTGGCGGGCCCAGTTCGCAGGTGAACGACAGGCTCTGCGGCGTGTCGGGGCGGGTCAGCCAGTGTTCGATGCCGTAGCGCCACCAACTGGTAAAACGCTCCACCCAGGCCTGGTGCTGGGGAAAGTCGATTGACACCTGCACCTGCTCGCTACTGGCCACGCGGCCATGAAACCCCCAGCTGTGCCGCAGAATCTCGCGTATGTGCTCGTCATCCTCGGCTGCGCCAGGTTCGGGCAACTCGCGGCCGACGACGTAGTGGGACAGGTCGGCCAACAGTTTGAGGTCGGGCATCTGCGCCACCAAGTCGAGGGTGAACAACAGGTCGTTGGTCAGGCGGTAACGGTGGGTTTCCAGCAGCACGGGAAAGTCCACTTGCTCGGCCAGACGCTGCCAGCCTTCGACCAGCTTCACCGCCTCAGCCTGGGAGCGCGGGCGCACATCGGCTTGCAGCGTAAGGTGGTGGCAGCCGTAGCGGCTGATCACGTCCAGCGCGGCGGCCAGGTCATCCACCGATTGCGGAAACAGCTGGCCTTCAATCTGTAAGCCACGGGCCGTGGCGGCCGCATGCAGGCGCGCGACATCGGCAGGCTTCCAGTAATGGTCAGTGATGCCGTCAAAACCGGCGGCGGCGATGCGATCCAGTTGAGCTTCAAGGGGGCCCGGCTCGGTTTGCATGGCCCACAGGGATTGGAACACCAGAAATTGGCGCATATCAGCCTCGCAGCAGGTGTTTGAGGGACAGGTCGGGGTCGGCCAGGCTGGCCTCGCTCAACGGGATGGCGGCGGTGATCAACCGCTCGCAGAGCTTGATGTCTTTGGCCGCGCGGTTGCCCATGGCCCAACCGCAGGCGCCTTGCAAGCGCCTGTCGGCATCCAGGTAGAACAGCAGCAAACCGCCGTCCGGTAGCGGCCGACTGACCATCAGCGGCGTCATCACGCCCACCGTCTGCACGCCCCAGTCGAACTGATCGGACCAAAAACCCGGGATCGCCTCGAACGGCAATTCACGCCCCAGCATATTCAGCGCAGCGTGGCGTCCCTGGGCTTCGGCGTTGCGCCAGGTTTCCTGGCGTTGATAGAGGCCATCCAGGCGGAACTCGCACACATCGCCTGCCGCGTAAACAGACGGCGCGCTGGTGCGCAGGTACGCGTCGACACGAATGCCCTGCCCCACGTCCAACCCCGCCGCAGCGGCCAGCTCAAGATTGGGTTGCATGCCGATGCCAACCACCACCAGGTCGCACGCCAGCCGCTCGCCGTCCACCAACAGCACGGCGTCGGCGTTGATGGTTTCCAGTGCGACGTTCAAGCGCACGTCCACGCCTTGGCGGCGATGCAGGTCCAGCAGCGCCGCACTGATAACCGGCGGCAGCACTCGACCGGCCAAGCGCGGCCCGGCTTCAAGCACGGTCACCTCACAACCCAGGCTGCGTGCCGACGCTGCCACTTCCAGGCCGATAAAACCACCGCCGACAATCACCAGCCGCGTGCCGGGGCGCAATGCACCTCGCAGGGCCAGCGCTTCGTCATGGGTGCGCAGGTACACAATGTTGGGCGCCTCCCAGGGCAAGCGCCGCGCCCTGCCGCCGGTGGCCAACAGCAAACCCGAGTAGGGCAACCATTGGCCGTCGGCGAGCTGAAGGCGCTGGTGCTGCGGTTCCAGTCGGCTCACCAGGTTGTTCGCACTGTGCTCGATGCCCAACTCGGCCAACCGCGCGTCGTCGAACAGGCTGCAACCCGCCAGATCCGCCGTGCCCTGCAACACACCTTTGGACAGCGGCGGCCGCTCGTAGGGCAAGTGCGGTTCATCACCGATCAGGATCAGGCGCCCGGTATACCCTTCTTCGCGCAGGGTCAGCGCCGCACGGCCACCGGCATGGCCGGCGCCGACGATAATCAGGGCGTCATCCATCATCACGCCGTGACGGCGAGTAATACCCGCCCCGCTTCGACCCGCACCGGGTAGGTTTTAAGGTTGACGCACACCGGCGCGCCGAGGGCCTTGCCGGAGCGGTAATCGAAGCGGCCGTTATGTTTGGGGCATTCGATCACGTGGTCCATTACCAGGCCGTCGGCCAAGTGGATTTTCTCGTGGGTACACAGGCCTGCGGTGGCGAAAAATTCGTTGTCGGCCGAGCGGTACACGGCGTACGTGTGCGGCCCGTGGTCAAAGCGCATCACGTCTTCTTCGTCTATTTCGCCCACGGCGCAAACGTCGATCCATTGATCGTTCATGGCATTAATCTCCAAGTGACTGGTTCACCTTGTGGCCAGCGCGCTTACTGAGGCAAGCGAGCCTGTTGTGGCCAGCGAGCTTGTTGTGGCGAGCGAGCTTGCTCGCGCTGGGCTGCGCAGCGGCCCCAAAATCTCCAGCCAAGTTAAATCTGAAAAGTGAGGTAATTTTATTGTGTCTGCTGCGCATCCCAACGCGAACTCGCTTCCTCACCACAGTGGGCCCGGCGCTCGACAAAATAAGTGGGATCACTGCGCTGCTTCCAGATCGTCGGAATAATCTCCCGGTACGCCTCAAACAAATTGGCGTACGGCGGCGGGCAGTCGTTGCGGATTTCTTCGTGCAGGTGCTTGAGCGCGTGGTACGGCACCATCGGGTACATGTGGTGTTCGAGGTGGTAGTTCATGTCCATATAGATAAAGCGCAGCACGCGGTTCATGTAGATCGTGCGGCAGTTGCTGCGGTGGTCGAGCACATCCTCCGCCAGGCCCACATGCTGGGTCAGGCCAAACAGGTAACCGAGCCAGGCGCCATAGAGACTCGGCAGCCCCACCAGCATCAACGGCAGCCAGCTGTGCAGGTACAGCGCGGTGCCGATCACCACCGCATAAATGCCGAGCCAGACCCGCGCCGCGCGGAACACTTTCGGCCATTCGGATTCGGGAATGAAGTCCTGCTCCTGGGCACTCATCCGGCCGATGGCATGGCGCGCCACGCCGCTGAAGGTCTTCCACGCCAGGGGCAGATTGAACACGCTCAACCCCATCATCAACAGGCTTGGCGGGCGCGGCTCGACTATCTCCGGGTCACGCCCGACCACGATGGTGTCGGTGTGGTGCCGGGCATGGCTCCAGCGCCACACATGGGGTTCGAAAATGCACATGAAGCTGGCGATCTGGTACAGCACATCATTCATCCAGCGGGTCTTGAATGCAGTGCCATGCCCGGTTTCATGCCAGCGCGGGTTGGACCCGGTGCCGTACAGCACGCCATACGCCAGGAAGAACGGCACACAGGCCCAGGAACCCCAGAACAGGTAGCCGCCAAGCCCGGTGGCGAACAGCGCGGACACCCAGATGGCGGTGTCGAGCAAGGCCGGGCCGTCGCGGCGCTGCATCAGTTCTTTCAGGCGTTTACGCGGCACAGGCGATTGATACCAAGTGGCCGAGACCAGGCCTTTTTCGGCCGCGCGGGCGGCTTCCGGGCCGGTGAGGCTGTAGTCGCGTCGAGTGGGACGAGCAGTGGATTCAGGCATTGTTATTGTTCTCCGCAAGCGTGAGCTTCAGGTGCTTTGCAGGAAGAAATATAGAGAGCGGCTGATTCTCCCTCAAGGCCTTGAATCCATTCCCTATCAAGCTATCATCAGGCCCCAGCAAGGCTTGATAGTTTTCTATCAAGGAACTAAAGGGGCTCGTCATGAACAACAATAAACGCCCAACCATTGCCACCGTGGCCGCGCAAGCGGGCCTCAGTGTGGCCACTGTCGACCGCGTATTGAACGCGCGTGCGCCAGTCACCCCGGAAACCGCCGAGCAGGTGTTCCAGGCCGCCGAAGCCGTGGGGTATTTCGCCGCGCGGCTGATCGGCCAGCGCATTCGCGAACGCCGCCCCACTTACCGGTTTGGCGTGCTGCTGCTGGGCACGGCACAGGCGTTCTACGCCAACCTGGCGGAGGCGATAACCGATGCCGCACAGCATCACGCCACGGCCAACCTGACCTGCCAGTTCGACTACGTGTTTGATCGCTCGCCAAGCGCGATCGTGGCGCAAATCGAAAGGCTGGCGGTGCAATGCGACGCCCTCGCGGTCGTCAGTTTCGCCCATCCGCTGATCAACGCCGCCCTCAAACAGATCCGCGAAGCCGGTGTGCCCGTGGTGGCGCTGCTCTCGGATATTCACGAGCAAGCCGCCGAGCCCTACGTGGGCCAGAACAACCCTGTGGTCGGGCGCACCATGGGCTGGCTGCTCGCGCGCCTGTGCGGCACGCGCAAAGGCAGCGTCGGGATTGTGCTGGGCGGCCATCGTTTTCTGGGCCACCAGGCGCGGGTCGAAGGCTTGCACCGCTACCTGGCCGAACACGCCCCCGGGCTCAAACCGCTCGAACCGCTGATCAACCTCGACAACAGCGACATCACCGAAGAAGCCACCCTCGACCTGCTCACCCGCCACCGCGACCTGCGCGGCCTGTGCGTAGTCGGCGGCGGCGGCGACGGCGTGATCAGCGCCCTGGCGCAACTCCCCAAACGCCCCGCGCTGTGCTGCATCTTGCAAGAGTCCACAGCGCTATCGCGCCAAGCCCTGAGCCAGGGCCTGATCGATGTAGTGATGGACTCACAACCCCACCAAATCGCCACCGCGCTGGTGCAATTGCTGGTAGCACTGCAGACCGCCGAAGCCTTCGACCCGGCACGGCATCGAGTGCACATCACCCCGCAGATCGTGACCTCGGAGAATATGTGAAGGGGCTTCTTAAAGCTTGAGCAAGACCGCATGGGTCATGGCAAACCGCCGACCCATTGTTATTGGAAACGCGCGGTCCGTGTGGGAGCTGGCTTGCCTGCGATGGCATCAACTCGGTGTGTCTGATGTACCGAGGTGTCTGCATCGCAGGCAAGCCAGCTCCCACAGAGAAGCTCAACTGTGTGTGAAGGAATTGAAGTCTTACTCGGTTAAAAATGTGGGAGCTGGCTTGCTCGCGAAGGCGGTGGGTCAGTTGATGAATTTGGTGGCTGATGTACCGCATTCGCGAGCAAGCCCGCTCCCACAGGTGGATCTTCATTTAGCCTGGAGGACCGCAACCCGCTCTAGAAAAAAACAGCGCCTTTGATTCAACCACTCAGGTCGGCTACCAGGCCGCCGTGCTGTAGATTTTGATCTTGATCT